>JAPOSH010000240.1 GCA_026709815.1 bacterium
ATCAACCCCGACTTGACCATCCATGTGCTGCGCTACCCCGCCAGCGACTGGATCTGCGTGGACGCCGAGACCTGGGCCGACGCCGACGGCATCGGCCAGTCCCGGGCCCGGCTGTTCGACGAGGCCGGCCTATGCGCCCTCAGCAGCGCCTTGGCCTTCATCGAGACCCGGGCCCGCTACTAGCCGGGTCTTTGCACCCGGGGAGCTTTGAGGGCTGAGCCGACTCAGGGCAGCAGCGAGGCGACCCAGGCGTCTATCCGCCGCTCATGGGCCTTGTTCATCTCGGTGGGGAACACCACGAAGCCGTGGGGGGAGTCGGGGTAGACGGCCAGCTCCACCGGCGATTCGGCTGCCGCCATTCGAGCTGCGAGGAAATACGAGTCGTCGGCGATGTGGTCCACGGTGCCCGTGGAGATCAGGCATGGAGGCAGCCCGGAGAGGTCGGCGAACAACGGCGACACATCCGGGTCGCGCCGCTGCGATTCGGACATGCCGGGGATGAAGAAGCCGAGCATCTGCTGGAGGCCTTCGGGTGTCAACAGGTCGGGCCTGCCGCCGTTGCCGAAAAAGGAGGGGGTGCCCCGCAGGTCGTAGCAGCCGAACACCAGGTTGGCGCCCAGCACCCGGTCGATGGCGCCGAGGCGATCCCGGACGCGCAGCAAGGTGACCGCAGACAGATGGCCGCCGGCCGACTCCCCGCCGATGAACATCTTGTCGGTGCCCCAGAGCTTGGGGCCGTGCTCCAGCATCCATGCGGCGGCGGCCTCGCAGTCATCGGGGCCGGCGGGGTAGGGATGCTCAGGCGCGAGGCGGTAATCCACCGAGAGCAGCGCCAGCTTGTGTTTGCTGGCTATATCCGCGTTGGCCGTCTCCGACATCTTGGGCCGACCGGTGTACCAGCCGCCCCCGTGGATGTGCAGGAACATCGCTTTGGGATTCTCGGGGATGTACAGCCGCACCGGGATGTCGCCCGCTGGCCCGGGGATGGTGGAATCCTCGGCCATGGGCGAGGATTCGGGCTCGAACTGGGTCAGCATCTCCCGCTGGCTCCGCACGTGTGCCATCGGGTCGTCGGAGTTGTCGTCCTCCCCGCCGAACTGGTCCACCGGCAGGCTTTCCATCAGGGCTCTGGCCTCAGCCCGGTACCCCTCGATCTCCTCATTCCATAATTTCATCGATCTCTCCTGGCTGTTTCGTCCCGTGCCGTTCGGGCAAGACGGCACTACGCTGGCATTTTTGTGGGCGATGATACCATTTTCTATCTGAGCGGCGACCGCATCGTTCCGGCCATCAACGCCCAAGGGCCATGGGACGCCGGCGCCATCGGCCCAGGTCTCGGGCCGGCTGTTCGACGAGGCTGGCCTGTGCGCCCTCAGCAGCGCCTCGGCCTTCATCGAGACCCACAGCAACTACTAGGCGCAGTGCCCACAGAGGCAGTGCCCGCAGAGTTTGCAGGCCGGTGTGCCTGCTCAGGGCAGCAGTGAGGCGATCCAGGCGTCTATTCGCCGCTCATGGGCCTTGTTCATCTCGGTGGGGAACACCGTGAAGCCGTGGGGGGAGTCGGGGTAGACGGCCAGCTCCACCGGCGATTCGGCTGCCGCCATTCGAGCTGCGAGGAAATACGAGTCGTCGGCGATGTGGTCCACGGTGCCCGTGGAGATCAGGCATGGAGGCAGCCCGGAGAGGTCGGCGAACAACGGGGAAACATCCGGATCGCGCCGCTGCGATTCGGACATGCCGGGGATGAAGAAGCCGACCGCCTGCTGGAGGCCTTCGGGCGTCAACACTTCGGGCCTGCCGCCGTTATCGAAAAAGGAGGGGGTGCCCCGCATGTCGTAGCAGCCGAAGACGAGGTTGGCGCCGAGCACCCGGTCGATGGCGCCGAGGCGATCCCGGACGCGCAGCAAGGTGACCGCCGACAGATGGCCGCCGGCCGACTCGCCTCCGATGAACATCTTGTCGGTGCCCCAGAGCTTGGGGCCGTGCTCCAGCATCCATGCGGCGGCGGCCTCGCAGTCATCGGGGGCGGCGGGATAGGGATGCTCGGGCGCGAGGCGGTAATCCACCGAGAGCAGCGCCAGCCCGTGCTTGTTGGCTATGTCCGCGTTGGCCGTGTCTGACATTTTGGGCCGCCCCACGTACCAGCCGCCCCCGTGGATGTGCAGGAACATCGCTTTGGGGTTTTCGGGGATGTAAAGCCGCACCGGGATGTCGCCCGCCGGTCCGGGGATGGTGGAGTCTTCGGCCATGGGCGAGGGCTCGGCCTCCATCTGGATCAGTATCTCCCGCATGCTCCGCACATGGACCATCGGGTCGTCGGAGTTGTCGCCCTCTACGTTGAACTGATCCACCGGCAGGTGTTCCATCATGGCTCGAGCCTCAACTCGATACCCCTCAATCTCCTCATCCCATAATTTCATCTGTTCTCCCTTTGTCTTTACGCAGCCACGCATCAGGGGCCGCCGAGGGCGGCGATGTCGTCGAAGCCAACGACTTGCCCGCTCCAATCGTCGGGCTGGCGGATCATCCAGTCGGCGCACTCCGCGGTGTACTCGGGGGTTGTCAGGGTTTCCAGGCCGGCGCCGCCGGTGGCGATCTCAGAGCCCTGGGTGTTGTAGACATGCCACCAGCCCTCGGTGGACACGATGGAGTCCACCTGCAACACGTTGAACGCCACCCCCTGGCCGCCGAGTTCTAGGTGCATAGAGGCGTTCCAGCGCTCCATGGCCTGTTTCGATGTGGAGTACAAGGCCAGATTGGGGCTGACGTCTTTGGCCGCCCCAGAGCTCACGCTGAGCACCCGGCCCGAACCCCGCTCCAGCATCTGTGGCAGAAAGCCCTGGCAGAGCTGCATCGGCCCCACCACCTGCACCCGGAACGCCCGCTCCCAGCGGGACCAGGGCACCTCGATGATCGGGCCGTTGGAGGTGTAGGCCGCGTTGTTCACCAAGATGTCGCAGCCTCCGTACCACTCCAGGGTGCGGTCCACGATGCGGGCGGTTTCCTCGGGCGAAGTCAAATTGGCCTGCACGCTGCGGGCTTCGATCCCCTCAGCGCCCAGCGCGGCCACCACCTCTGGCAGCGAGCCCGGCAACACGGCATCGGGGTCGTCGGCCCCGGTGCGGCCCACCACCACCAGACGGGCCCCGGCCCGGCCCAACCGGAAGGCGATCTGGCGGCCGATGCCCCGAGTGGCTCCGGTGACCACCGCCACCGAGCCGTCAACATCAAAAGACATGCTCAGACCTTAGTCGCTTCAGGCCCGGTGGCGGTCGGCGAGCACCAGCAGGCAGGGGAGCATGATGACGGTGGCCGCCATTGAGAGGACCCCGGTGATGGCCACCAGGATCCCCAGCTGGCTCACCACTAGCAGCGGGGCGAAGGCCAGCACGATGAAGCCCGACGCCGTGGTGGCGGCCGACCCGAACAGCGCTCCGCCCACGCTGCCGGCGGTGGTTGAAAGCGCTTCGGCGATCTCTGCTCCCAGCTTGCGTTCGTGCAGATACCGGTGGGCGAAGTGGATGGTGTAGTCCACGCCGATGCCTATGGTGAGCGACGTCAGCAGCGCCGTCAGCGCGTTGTAGTTGATGCCCATCACCCACATGAATCCCAACAACAAAATGAGTACCACCACAATGGGGGCCACGGTCATCACTCCCAGCAGCGGGCGGCGGTGGGTTCGCCAGAAGTAGGCGGTGAGCAGGGCGAGCGCAGTGAGCACGGTGATGACCGTGGCCGTGGTCTGGCTGCGGGCCACCGCATTCGTGGTCACCCCCGGATTGATCTGCGCTCCCGTCACCGTGAAATCGCCGGGAGCGTCATCGGCCCAAAGGCCGTCGGAGGCGTTGTAGAGCTCGCGGGCATCTCTGTCACTGCCGAAATAGGCCTGGATCGGGATGATGGTGACGTCATCGCCCGATGAATCGCCGAACGAGGCGATCTTCGCAAACTCATCTGGGGCGGTCTCCGACACCTGGTGGTACAACCGGGCCAGGTCGCCGGACGACCCCTCGGTGAGCACCGCTCGGGCGCCGGGCACCGTCTCGGCGGCCAGCGATACCAGCGTGGCGCCGCCAACCCCCACCACGTGTTCGGGCCGCTCCAAGCCTGAAGGCGCCGATTCGCCCGGCTCGGGTCCCAGACCCCGCAGCCGGTCGTCCAGCGCCACCAGTGCCCTCGCCGCGGCCGGATCCTCCAGGTCGGTGATGACCACGCCGGTGACCGTGGTGCTCAGCCCGCCGACCTCTTGGCGGGCCAGGCGGATGTCTTGGACCACCTCGGAATCCTCGGGCAGGAATTCGTCTTCCTTGAACTCGGTGTTCACATTGATCCCGCCGGCAACCGCGGCGCCGGCCAGCGCGGCCACAGCCAGCAGGGTGAGCTTGGGACGGCGGGCGCAGCGGCTCACCGTGGGCGCCAGCAGGCGGCGCACCCCGGGAACGGAGTCGATCACCGGCCGGGTGCTCAAGGACCGTCCCCGAGCCAGCCGCCGGCGGTCGCCCAGGACCCTCACCGCGGGCACCAGCGACGTCATGATGAAGAACCCGGCGATGATGCCGCAGGCCGCCAGGATGCCGAAGTCCTGGATGGGGGACAGGGGGCTGGCCAAGTTGGTCAAAAAGCTGAGGGCGGTGGTCAGCGCCCCCAAGCCGATGGCCGCGCCGGTGATGGACACAGCCCGGCCGGTAGCCCGGCGGGGGTCGCCATCTCGCTCCTCTCGGCGGCGGGCCACGATCTGGAGCGAATAGTCCACCGTCAGACCCACCAGCAGCACCGGGACGATGATGCTGATCGGCGTGATGCCGTTGATCTTGTCCAGGCCTCGGGGCCCGAGGTAGCCCGACAGGCCGATCTGCCATAAAGCGGTCAGGATCACGCCGATGATGGTGATCGCGGTGTCGGCCGCAGAGCGGAACAGCGCCGCCAAGACGACCACCATCACCACCAGCGCCAACGGGAACAGGAATCCGCTGTCGGCCAGGGCCTGCTGGGCCCCTTCTTGGAATCGGGCGTTGGACAGGGTGCGGGCCGACGCGCTCGGCCCGTAATCGCCGGCCTGGATCACATCGTCAACCGCCAAGAGGGCGTCGTATGAGTCCAGATCGGCAAGGTCGACCTGTTGGAGTCTGACCTGGCCCAATCCGGCGTTTTCGCTGAGCAGCTGGTCGAACTGGACCGCTCGGGGGTCTTCGGCGGGATCGACAGCCAGCGCCCTGGCCACGTCTTTTGTCGTGAGCTGAGCCGGGGGCACGCCGGACAGCGCCACGATGAGATGGGCGTAGCTGCGGACTGCGGGTTGGCCGTCTTCGGCGACGAATGGGGCCACCTCAGGGTGGGCCAGGGCCATTGCTGAGCGGGCGATCACCTCGCGGATGACATCGGGAGACGTCACATCGCCCCGGGCCACGATCTGAGCGCTGGTGAACGCGCCCGATTCGGGGAATCGAGCCTCCAGTTCATCTGCGGCGCGAGCCAGGTCGCTGCCGGCAGGCACGAACGACCCCAACGCGTCGGGCTCCTCGGTGGTCAGCGCCACTCCCGGCAGCATCGCCGCAGTGATGAGGGCGATCACTGCGATGGTGCGCCAAGGGGAGCGGGTGACCAGGCGGGCGTACCAGTCCAACACGAGAAGGCGGAGGTTGTTTCGTCAGGCCGAAGGTCAGCGGGCTCTGTGGCGAGCCACGCTGGCGCCGACAGAGGCCATGGCCGCGCCCACGATGCCGGCGTTGTTGCGCATCTCGGCCACGGCCACTTCGGTTTCCACGCCCAGCAACGGTCCCCAGATGTCGAAGTTCTTGCTGATCCCGCCGCCGAGGATGAACAGGCCCGGCGAGATGATCCTCTCCAGGTGCTGCAAGTACTGCTGGGCCCGGCCCGCCCATGCCGACCAGTCCAAATCATCCCGTCGGCGGACCCTGGCCGCGGCGAACATCTCCACATCCTCGTCGTGCCCGGCCAGGTAGAGATGGCCGAACTCGGTGTTGGGCACCAGGTATCCGTCCACGAACACCGAGCTGCCGATCCCGGTGCCGAAAGCCGTGAAACACACGGTCCCGTCCCGGCCCACTCCCGCTCCGTGGGTCATCTCCGCGATTCCGGCGGCATCGGCGTCATTGATGATCGTCACCGGAGCGCCGATTCGGTCGGTCATCGTCTCGGCGATGTCGACTCCGGCCCAGGAGTCGTCTAAATGCGCCACCCACTTGATGGTGTTGCCGACGATGGGAGCGGGAAAAGCGCAGCCCACTGGCCCGGTCCATCCGAACGACCTCACCAGCTCGCAGACCACATCGGCTATCTGTGCGGGGGCGCCGGGCTGGGGAGTGGGAATCCGGAGGCGTTTGTCGAGCAGCTCGCCGGTGCTCGTGTCCACCGGCGCGGCCTTCATGCCGCTGCCCCCGATGTCGATGCCAAACGCTGTGCTCATAGCTTTTACCGGTTTCCCGCCCGATGAAAGTACCAGCAGCCTCTATCGGCAGGGGAGTTGAACCCAGGGAGCGCCGAGCGCTTCGCCTCCGATCTATACCGTATCTCGGCTAACTTTTCATTATATATAAAGGTTACTTTACACTCACTTTATGAACGCAGGTCGTCCGGCATGGCGGCGTCACGCCGTGAGCCTTCCCTTTGCCGGGGCGTTGATGATCTACCTGGGCTTCCTCAGTCTCCGATACGGCGTCCTTCATATCGATGTAGCCACGGTGTGGGACGCCGTCTGGAACTACGACCGCAGCGACCAGGGGCAGGTTGTGGTGCGAGAGCTTCGGGTGCCCCGAACCGTCATCGGCATGCTGGCCGGAGCAGGCTTCGCCGTCGCCGGAGCGCTCACCCAGGGAGTGACCCGAAACCCACTGGGGGCGCCGGGCATCCTGGGCACCAACGCAGGGGCGGCGTTCGCCGTGGTGACCGCCATCTACAGCGCGGGCATCACCACACCGGCCGGATACGTGTGGTTCGCGTTCGCCGGCGCCTTGGGCGCCACTGTGCTGGTGTACCTGGTGGCCTCAGCAGGTGTGGGCGGTCCGACGCCGGTGAAGCTGGCTCTGGCCGGCGCAGTGATCAGCGCCTTGCTGGGATCGTGGACCGCTGCGCTGCTGCTGCTCGATTTGGAGACGCTGGATCAAGCCCGTTTCTGGTTGGCCGGCTCTATCTCCGGGCGGGGCACCGAGGAGGTTGAGCTGCTGTTGCCAGTGGTTGCCATCGCCTTGATCGTGGCGCTGTCTATGGGCCGTCAGGTGAACGCTCTGAGCCTGGGTGAAGAGGTTGCCACCGGGCTCGGCCAGCGCACCGCCTTGGTGCGGGCAACGGCAGGGTTGTGCGTGGTTGCGCTGGCTGGTTCCGCGGTGGCCATGGCCGGGCCAGTGGCGTTCGTGGGGCTGGCCGTCCCGCACATCGTCCGCGCAGTGGCAGGCCCCGACTACCGCTGGATCATCTTGTATTCGGCCCTGCTCGGTCCGTGCATGCTGCTGGGGGCCGACATCGTCGGACGGCTGATCATCTCGCCCGCTGAGCTGCAGGTGGGCATCGTCAGCGCGGCGGTGGGGGCGCCGTTTTTGATCTACCTGGTTCGGGGCGCGAAGTTGGCTCAGCTGTGACCCGAACCGCGGGCTTGTGCACTGCGTCCGCGGCTGGGATCTTGGCGCTGGCCGTGGTCGGATTGATTGTCGGCGACTTCCCCGTTCCCGCCCGGGAGGCCATCGCCACCGCCGTCTGGGATCGGGGCAGCGAGTTCGACTTCGTGATCAACTCCTTGCGATTCCCCCGAGTGGTGGTGGCGGTGCTGGCTGGGATCTGCCTGGCGGTGTCCGGTGCGCTGTTTCAGGCCCTGATTGACAATCCGCTGGTGTCGCCCGACATCATCGGGATCGACACCGGGGCGGCTGCTTTCGCAGTGGCGGTTTTGGCCGTGGGCTTGGACACCCGATGGCTGCCCTACGCGGCCTTCGCCGGAGCGGTGGGAACCGCCGGGCTCATCTTCGTGCTGTCTTGGCGGCGGGGGTTCAGCGGGGGTCGGCTGGTGCTGGTCGGCATCGGCGTCAATGCCCTGCTCACCGCGGTGATCACCTACCTGCTGGTGAGATTCCCCATTGAGAGGGTCAGCGCCGCAGCCCGTTGGCAGGCCGGAACCCTTTCATCTTCCTCCTGGGGAGACGCCCGCACTCTGGCCATCGGCCTGGCCGTGCTGGTACCAGCGGCGTTCTTGCTCATTCGGCGGCTTCGAGTCATGCAGCTCGGCGACGACATGGCCACCGCCTTGGGCGTTGGTCTTGAGCCGAGCCGCCTCGCAGTCATCACCGTGGGCTGTGGTCTGGCCGCCGCCGCCGTCGGAGTCGTCGGGCCGCTCGGCTTCGTTGCTTTGCTGGTCCCGCATGTGGCCCGAGCGCTGGCCGGAGCCCTCTCGGGGGGAGTGCTGCTGCTGACCGCCCTGTTGGGCGCAGTCATGTTGCTGTCGGCTGACTTGGTGGCTCAGCGCCTCTTCGCCCCGACGGTGCTGCCCGCCGGAGTGGTGACCGCGGCAATGGGCGGACCCTACCTGCTGTTCGTGCTGAGGAGGTTCAACCGTGCCGCCTGATCGGGCGCCTGGCCCCAAACTGAGGGCCGAACAGCTCTTCGCCGACTACGGCGGCGCCCCAGTGGTGAAGGACCTCACCGCCGAGATCCCGGCTGGTGAGATCACCGCGATAGTGGGTGCCAACGCCTCGGGCAAGTCCACGCTGCTGCGGGCCTTGGCTCGTTTGCTGCGGCCGTCAAAGGGCGCCGTCTACCTCGATGGCGCCGACATCTGCGGTCTTCCCACTCGCTCGGTGGCCGCCCGTCTCGGCTTGCTTTCCCAGTCGCCTCGGGCGCCCGACGGGGTGTTGGTCGAAGACCTCGTGCGCCGGGGCCGCTATCCCCATCAGCGCCTCTTCGGTCAATGGTCTAAAACCGACGGCCAGGCGGTGGAGCGGGCGCTCAACTTGACCGGCCTAGCCGAGCTGCGCGGCCGGGCCGTCGACGAATTGTCGGGCGGCCAGCGCCAGCGGGCATGGATCGCCATGGCATTGGCCCAGGACGCCCCCATGATGCTGCTCGACGAGCCCACCACTTTTCTGGACATCGCCCACCAGGTGGAGATGCTGGATCTTTTGGCCCGGCTCAACCGAACAGAGAACCGCACAGTGGTGATGGTGCTGCACGACCTCAACCAAGCGTGCCGCTATGCCTCCCACATCATCGCTCTAGCCGGCGGCCGCATCGAAGCTGCGGGCCGCCCGTCTGAGGTGGTGACCGCCGAATTGATCGAACGGGTCTTCGGACTCAGGGTCAGCGTCATCTCCTGTCCGGTCACCGGAACCCCGCTGTGCATACCGTATCGCCATAATTATTAGCTATAGTTTGCAATTATATTTAGGTATGCCTAATATCATGCGATGGCCAAAGGGTTGAAAGCATTGCAAGTGCTGTGGGCAGCGGTTCTCGTGCTTGCGCTGGCTGGCTGCGGGGAGAGCAGTTCGAACGCCGACAGCCTCGCTGCACAAGACGCCCCGATGTTCCCGGTGTCCGTGGTGGACGAGACAGGGTCAGAGATCACCGTTGAGTCCGTCGATCGGATCATTCCCCTCGATGGCACAGTGGCCGAGGTTGTCTTCGCTCTGGGAATGGGCGGCAACGTCGTGGCCACCGACCTCTCAGCCACGTATCCGCCCGAAGCCGATGCCTTGCCGGAGATCGGCTACCAGCGAGCGCTGTCGGCCGAGACGGTGGCATCGTTTGCTCCCACGGTCCTGTTGGCCACCGATATCGCCGGGCCTCCTGAAGCGCTGGACGATATGCGACGGCTCGGCTACCCCCTGGTCATCATCCCCAACGACGCCACCCCGGCCGGCGCTGGGCGCAAGATCAGGGCGGTGGCAAACGCCCTTGGGATTCCAGAGCGGGGAGAAGAGTTGGCCAGCGCCCTCGATGCAGCCGTATCGGAGGCTGCTGTCCCGCCCGGCAGCGATCGAGAGCGCCCGAGGGTGTTGGCCCTGTATGTGCGGGGCACGGTGGCGCAGCTGGTGTTGGGAGAGTCGGCCAATACCCGCTGGCTGATCAACGCCGCCGGTGGAGTGGACGTCTCTGAGTCCCTGGGAATCGACGACTCCGCGCCGATATCCGCCGAGGCGATCTTGGCCGCCGCTCCCGATGTGCTGGTGGTGCCGGCGGCCGGCCTCGAGTCGGTGGGTGGGGCAGAGGGGCTGCTGGAGATCGGAGGACTCGGGCAGACCCCCGCCGGCCAAAACCGCCAGATCTTCGCCTATGACGACCAGCTCTTGTTGGGCAACGGACCCCGAACCGCCGAGATGCTCGCCCAGCTTCGCAATGACCTGCGTGCCGCGGTTGTGGCGGCGCCAACCAATCCAAAGGAGGATTCATGACCACTCGGAACTTCGACATTCTGCGCTTGGGGGTGGGATTGGCCCACAAGGTCAGGGGCGCTGAGCTCCGCTTGTCCACTCCGAGCTCTCCAGACCTGGTGGCTTCGAGGCATCCGACCTCCGACATCAGCATTTGCAGTGTGCGAGAAGCCGTTCTGTACAGCGGCTGTCGTCACCGATCGGACGTGAGCCGGTGGATCAGCATCATCGGGATCGGTGGGTCGCTAGAGCCTTGTGGGGGCGGTGTCTACCGGCTTCAAGGGTCTGACGCCGAGCAGCGCTGGTTCGCCACGCTGTTGTCTGCTGATGAGGTGATCGGCGTGCTGAACCGGCTGGAGCGCGAGGAGCCTCTAAGCAGCGGAGTAGATGCGAACTTGATGCCCGACCTGGCGTTGGGAGTGACAGCAGTGTGCTTGAGCACCGACGATCCGTTTGTCGATATCGGCGAAGTCGCCGTCACGCTGCACAGCGCTTGTCTGGTATCGGAGCTCTTGGAGCAGTCCGACAGTCGGTCTCCCAAACCCGATCTGTCCAGCTCAAACTCGAGCACTGCACATTCGACTAGTCGAACAAAGGAGAACAACCGATGACTATCGTGCGGATCAACGCCATAACCGTTCCCGAGGAGGCCGGAGACGAGCTTTTGCGCCGATTCGAGCAGCGGGTCGGCGAGGTGGAGACCATGGCCGGGTTCGAGGGATTCGAACTCCTTCGCCCGGCTGAGGGCAACACCTGGTACGTGTACACGCGCTGGTCCAGCGAAGAGGACTTCTTGGCCTGGGTGCAGTCGCCCGCCTTCGCCCGCGGCCATGCCGAAGCCCGCCAGCAGCCGGTGGCACACGGGGCCGAGCTGTTGAGCTTTGACATCGTTCTGAGCGCAGGACCGGCAGCCGTCGAAAGCGCAGGGCAGAGATGAGGATGCGAGACGCGCCGCGGTGGGCGCCCCTGATGCTGGTTGTCGCACTGATCGCCGCTGCCTGCGGTGACGACGGTGGCGATCCGGCAAGGGTGGCCAATGTCCTTGACCGATCGGGCACTCCGGGGGCCTCAGCGTCGCCCAGCGCTCCTCACGGCTCCGCCACTCCCACTGTGTCGCCCGCGGCGCGTGGGACAGCCACCGCCACGCGCGCTCCGACCGCTGTTGCCACTCCTGTGGCATCGATGACTCCCACGGCGGCGGCCACGCCTGTTGCAACAGCGGACACGGCTTCAGACGGACAGGCGGCCATGGACGCGTGGGCGCTGGTCTTCGACTCCGCGGTGGATTTCAGCGAGAAGACGTCCCACTTGGAAGACGCTGCTTCTCTGGAGTCCAGCAACGCCGGCTACGCCGTCGCTGCCCAAGCTCTGGGTGGGATCAGATTGGAGCCGACCGCAGCGGAGGTCGACGGGGATGCAGCCACCATCACGTACAACGTCTTGTTCGGGGAGAATCCCGCCTATGAAGACCTGACGGGGGAGATCCAGCGGGTCAATGCAACATGGACCGTCAGCCGAGAGGCGTATTGCGGGTTCTTGTCCTCAGCCCGCGCTCCGTGCTCTTGAGCTGATCTGGTTCGGGCAGGCCAGCCTGGGTGTGGCTGGCCTGCCCTCATTCTCGTTCCGCTTGCTACCGTGCTTGGCGGTGAGCATCACCCTTGAAGCTGAGATCAGCCCGGGAATGAGCACCGCAGAGGCGGTGGGGCTCGCCCAGCTTGTGGAGGAGGCCGGGTTTGACCGGCTGGGCATCTCCGATGTGGTCTATTGGCCCGACTGCTTCATGCTCCAGGCCCTGTGCGCTCAGGCCACCAGCCGGATCGCAGTCGGAGCCATGGTCACCAACCCCTACACCCGCCATCCCGTGGTGTTGGCCGGTGCCCTGGCCACACTGGACGACCTGGCGCCGGGCCGGGCGTTCTGCGGGCTGGGCGTGGGGGCCGGATTGGCGCCGCTGGGCATTGACTATCCCAAGCCGGTGGCGGCCCTTCGCCAGGCGGTGGCCGACATCCGCACCCTGTTGAGCGGGGGAGAGGCAGGCGGCGAGCGGTTGATCCGCCCTGCCGCCCATCCGGTTCCCCTGTCCATCGGCACCCGCAGCCCCCAGGTGATGCGACTGGCCGGCGAAGTGGCCGACATCGCCCTCGTGGGGGGCCGCTTCTTGTCGGCCGATCTAGCCGACGCCTATCGGACGTGGCTGGCCGAGGGCGCAACCCGCTCCGGGCGCACCCTGGACGACTTCGATATCGCCCCTCGTCTCACGCTGTGCTGCTCTGCTGACGGCGACCTGGCTCGACGCAGCGTCAAACGATATGCCGCCCACTACCTGACGCTGATCCGCCCGCCCGAATTGGATGTGGCCCCCGATCACATGGCGGCAGTCGAAGCCGCCCTGGCCCGAAGCCGGGGCTGGTACTTCGACCACCACCGATTGGACGATCCCGAGCTGGACGCGTTGATCGACGACCGGCTGGTGCGAGCCTTCACGATCGTCGGCACGCCTCGCGAGTGCGGCGATCAGCTGGCCGCCGTGCTCGATATGGGATTCACCAGCGCCAGCCTCAATCTGGCCGCCACTGCCCGCTCTGGCGCCGCAGAGGGGTTGGCCGAGACCATAAGCAGTTTCGCCCCCGTCGCTGCCTCCCTGGCGAGGGGTTAGCGGTCAATCAGGCGGCTGAAAGCCTGGCGGTAGAAGCCCAAGGCGATACCGCAGGGGTCGGAGTCGCCGGCAAAGGCCGCGTAGGGCAGCGACGCGCCGGTGAAAGCAGCGTCGTTCCAGAACGAGTCGCCATGGTCGATCGGCCCCCATGGCCCCACATACAGGTAGGGATCGGGGTGAGCGGCGTCGCCGGTTGATGCCCCATAGGTGGCCCGGGTCACCGGCTCCGACTCGGCGTCGCCGATCTCCACCGCCACGTCGAAGTGGCCGGGCCACAGCTGCACCCGGCTGGAGTCAGACGCACCTGGAGCACAGCGCAGCTCTTCCAGCGCCGCAGTGGCCATCCCGAACCAGTCGCTGATGAACGCCACCAGCTCGCCGTCCACAGTCAGCGGCCGATCTATGTCCCCCAGGGCCACCGTGTCATGCTCGGCCTGGTCGCTGGTGGCCTCAACGCCCAAGAACTTGGCCGCTGCGGCCAGCGTGGTGATCTCTTCGGCGTCCACCTTGTCGCCGTGTTGTCTCACCAAGATGGGGCCCTCCACCCGCGCCTGGGTGTCGTCGCCGTAGAACGGGGTGCCGAAGCCGTCCATCGTCCAGCGCAGGCCGAACTTCCCATTGGCCGCCTTGCGAGTGTTGGACACCACTCCGTAGGCCAACCGGTGCAGGTCGTCTCGTCGCACCGCATAATGGTCGGGCACTCTCCCGAGCGGCCGGTGGTTGGCCAGCCAGCGGGGCCGGCAGAAGACTGCCACCGACTCGTCGGCCGCGGCCAGATCAGCCCAGCGGACATCGCCAGCGCTGGTGGGGGTCACCACCTTGACAGCCCCGCGGTCGTCGCTGCCCACCGCCGCGGGGTCGTCAGCGAGCCAGGGTTCAGCATGCACCGCGGGTGGGGAAGGCTCCAGCACTCTGGCCATGAGACCTCGGCCCACCACGGCATCGGCCTCAGCTTGGGGGTTTCGATATCGGGGTGTCATGGTGCCAAATTGAAGCACATCGGCGTGCGGCGGCAACCACGCCGCGGCTTCGACAGCCGGTAGTGTCTCGCCGACGACCACGATGAACGACCACGATGAAAAGGACGCGCTCATGGGAAGACTAGACGGCAAAGTTGCTCTGGTTACCGGCGGTGGAGGCGGTTTGGGCACCGCCATCAGCGTGCTGTTCGCCCGCGAGGGCGCCAAGGTGGTGGTGCAAGACCTCGATGAGGCGGCGGCCGCGGCGACCGCCGATCAGGTGATCGCCAACGGCGGGGCGGCCATGAGCGCGGCCTGCGACGTGTCCGACAGCAAGGCCATCGAAGCCATGTTCGCCGACATCGACGACCGCTTCGGGCCCGTCACCGTGCTGGTGAACAACGCCGGCGTGGACAACACCCCTGGTGACGGCTCCGGGGATGGAAATACCGGCGGTGATCGCCAGATCGTGGACATGAGCGACGACGGATGGCAGCGGATGCTCGACATCCACCTCAACGGCGCCTTCTACTGCACCCGGGCCATGGCATCTCGAATCATCGGATCCGACCTCAAGGGCTCGATTGTCTGCATGTCGTCCATCGCCGGTCTGGCCGGTTGGGGGCCGGTGCACTACGCCACCGCCAAGGCCGGGCTGTTGGGGTTCATGCGGGCCTTGGCCCGGTTCTGCGCCCCCCACGGCATCCGGGCCAACGCCGTGTGCCCCGGAGTGATCGACACCCCGATGGTGGCGGGGGTGGATGCGGCCATGATCGAGGGCCTCAAGATGATCACTCCCGCGGGCCGCATCGGCCAGCCCGAAGACATCGCCTACGCCGCTCTCTACCTGGCCTCAGACGAGAGCGACTTCGTCACCGGCGAGACCATCACCCCCAACGGAGGCCTCGTCATCGGCTGACCCCCCCGGCAATTTGATTGTTGGCAAGCCAGATATACCGCCTCCAGCCAAGATGTGTACCATGGCACGATGTCTTTGAGGGAGACTCTGGAGAGAATCTGCTCTTCAGCTGATCCTCAAAACGAGGAGTCGGCCAAGTTCCAGGTGATCGCCCCCATTCTTCAAGCTTTGGGATGGGATACCTCCAATGGTGAGCAAGCGCTGTTTGAGTACTCCGTAGGCGGGAAAAAGGGTGGAAGGGTCGACATCGCCCTGAAGCACAAGGGCCGCATTGTTGCATTTGAGGTTCCCCCCGTTGGCTGGACACGTGGTTTATGCGGCTTGGTTTAGTCGTTG
>JAPOSH010000174.1 GCA_026709815.1 bacterium
ACGGGGCGAAGCCGGCCAGGTTCACGGTGGTCCCGGTGGCCACGTCCACCAACTCCACTGAGGGCAGATCCGAATCGGGCGCCGGTGTTGTGGCGGCTCCGTCGGGCCTGTCGGCGAACTCCTCGGCCGCCGCGAGCGCTTGCGGTAGGTCCGGCGTTCCAGCCGGGGCCGCGCCGGGCCTTTCGATGCCGCCGTCCCCGCATGCGACGGCACCAATGGCCAGCATGGCGGGGAGCGCCACCTTCCTGAGGAAGCGTTGAGTCATCTCAGAGAGCCTCGACGGTTTCGAGCACTCGCTGTTGGGGGATGGCGCCGCGCCATTGATCTGTGATCTGCCCGTGTCGGTTCATGAGGATTCCCGCGGGCTGGCCGGTCACGCCCAGTTGGCTCCAAGATTGGAACGTCGGATCCCAGAGCATGGTGAATGTTGTGCCGGTGGATTGGATGAAGCTCTGGGCCAGTCGGAGGCTGTCTTGGGTGCCGACTCCGATGACGGTGAGCTGATCGGCGTTTTGTCGGGCGAACTGCTCGACGCCGGGGGCTTCCCGGCGGCAGGTGGATCAATGGGGGGCCCAGAACCACAGCAGGATGGGCCGGTCCGACGGGGCGAAGCCGGCCAGGTTCACGGTGGTCCCGGTGGCCACGTCCACCAACTCGACTGAGGGCAGATCCGAATCGGGCGCCGGTGTTGGCTGAGGGGTCGGTGCGGGGGTGGGTGCCGGTGTTGGCTGAGGTGTGGGTGTTGGCTGAGGGGTCGGTGGGGGCGCGGGCGCCGGTGTTGAAGCCAGCGCGGTTGGCGTGGTGGTAGCTGCGGGAGCGGGAGTCGACTGCGCCCTTGCGGGGACCGCAGGCTCGGGTGCGGGATTTGGTTCTGAGGCGGCCGTGGGCTCGGGTGCGGGATTTGGTTCTGAGGCGGCCGTGGGCGAGGGCTCGTTGGCTTGGTCCGACGCAGTGGGCCGCGGCGTTGGCGCCTCGTCGGGTGCAACCGAATTCGCAGGGGGGCCCACGCGGTTTTGACCGGAGTCCGACTCCGCCACCGTCTCAGTCGGTGTCGAGTCGGCGGGCGCGCTCTCTGCGGAGGGGGTGGTCGCCTCTTCGGAGCTGAAAGGCGCCGAGTTCTCGGTGCCTCCGCAGGCTGCAGCGGCCACCGCAATGGCCAAGGCCAACCCCGCGGCGCCATTGCGGCCCCAACGCCGCCCTGATCGCTTTGCCCGCAAGTTCACGACTCTGATGCTATCGACAGCGCCTTGAGGGGTCATCGCCGGCTGCTAGCCCAGCACGTCCACAGCTTGTTGGCGCAGCCAGTGGTCGGCCAGCACCAGCAGCACCTGAGCTTCCACCATCGGCACTGCCCGGGGCAGCACGCACGGGTCGTGGCGGCCGCGGGCAGCCAGCGTGACCGGGTTGTTGTCCCGGTCAACCGTCTCCTGGGCCGAGGCGATGGTGGCGGTGGGCTTGAACGCCACCCGGATCACGATGTCCTCGCCGTTGCTGATGCCGCCCTGCACCCCGCCGGAGCGGTTGGATGCGGTGCGGGGCCGGCCGTCGGGACCGGGGGTGAATGGGTCGTTGTGCTCCCGACCGGTCATGGTCGCCCCAGCAAAGCCCGATCCGATCTCGAACCCCTTGGCTGCGGGCAGCGACAGGGCGGCTTTGGCCAATTCGGCGTCGAGCTTGTCGAATACCGGCGCCCCGAGACCGGGGGGCACTCTTCGGGCCACGCACTCCACGATCCCGCCCAGCGAGTCGCCGTCTCGCCGGGCGGCGTCGATGGCCTCGGCCATGAGAGGGGCGTGCTCAGGCGAAGGGCACCGGGTGGCGTCGGCCTCCACATCGGCCAGGGTCACCGTTGCGACGTCCACGTCGGCTGCGATGGCACCCACCTGGCGGACCCAGGCCAGTACCTCGATGCTGGCCGCGGCGCCCAGGAGCTGGCGGGCGATAGCGCCGGCTGCCACTCGTCCGATGGTCTCTCGGGCGCTGGCCCGTCCCCCTCCCTGCCAGTTCCGGATGCCGTACTTGGCCTCGGTGGTGTAGTCGGCATGGGAGGGTCGGTAGACATCCTTGAAGTCTTCGTAGGCCCCGGGCCGAGCATCGGTGTTGCCCACCAGCATGGCGATGGGCGAGCCCAGCGTGCGGCCCTCGAACACTCCCGAGAGGATCGCCGCCCTGTCGGCCTCGGCCCGCTGGGTGGTGAGCCGGCTCTGGCCCGGTCGGCGGCGGTCGAGGTCGCGCTGGATCATCTCCTCGTTCAGCGGGAGCCGGGGCGGGCAGCCGTCCACCACCGCGCCGATGCCGCCGCCGTGGGACTCTCCGAAGGTTGTGACTCGGAACAACCGCCCCGCCGAACTGCTCATCGCCACTCCACACTACAGACCGGGTAGGCGTCATATCGGCCCGCCGAAGAAGGCGGCCATACGTATGAGACGTCATATCGGCCCGCCAAAGAAGGCGGCCATGCATTTGCCGGCGCTTCTGTGGCAGTGTCGGAGCATGGACTTGGGCCTTTCCGGCAAGGTTGCGCTGGTCACGGGGAGCTATCGGGGGACAGGAAGCGGGATCGCCCGGGTGCTGGCGGCCGAGGGCGCCGAGGTGGTGGTGCACGGGTTCGAAGCGGGGCAGGCCGATTGGCTGGCCCATGAGCTGGGGCCGCCGGCTCGGGCGGTTTGGGGCGATATCTGCACCGACGAGGGGGCCGAAGCGGTGGCCGTCCTGAGCGGCCCGGTGGACATCCTGGTGAACAACTATGGGGTGGCGGTGGGCGGCACCTGGGGCGGCGACGGCGCCGAGGTGTGGGTCGATGCCTACAACCGCAACGTGCTCAGCGCGGTGCGGATGACCCGGCTGATGGCCCCCGCCATGGTGCAGCGGCTCTGGGGCCGGATCGTGCTGGTGTCCACCGTGGGCGCGACCCGCCCCGGCGATCGCATGCCAGGGTATTACGCGGCGAAGGGCGCTCTGCCCGCCATGACGGTGAGCCTGGCCCGGGATCTGGCCGGCACCGGGGTCACGGTGAACTGCGTGAGCCCCGGTGCCATCGCCACTCCAGAACTGGTGGAGATGTGGACCCGCCAGGCGGAGCGCGAGGGCCGCTCCACCGATTGGGCCGACATCGAGCGCCACGTCACCACGGTGGTGATGCCCACGCTCACCGGGCGCATCGCCACCGTATCCGACGTGGGGGAACTGGTGGCTTTCGTGTGCAGCGACCGAGCCCGCCAGATCCACGCCGCCCACCTGCGCATCGACGGAGGCGCGGCCGACGTGGTGACATGATCGAACGGCTGGGCATGGAGGGGGAGAGGGGCGCGGCCGACATGATCGAACGGCTGGAGCCTCGCATTGGCTAGTCTGCCTGGCGATGCCGACTCTTTACGATGTCGTCCGGGACTTCAGCCATGTCTGGCCCGACAAGCTGGCGGTGCTCACCGAGCAGGACGGCCACCGCACGTATCGCCAACTGGCCGCAAACGGCGGGGCGTTGGCCCACCAGCTCCGAGCCCGTTTTGGATTGCGTCTGGGCGACCGGGCGTGTCTTTGGATGCAGAATCGCCCCGAGTACTTCGAGTGCCAGTTGGGGATGCAGGCCATTGGACTGGCCGGCGTGCCCGTCAACCCGGAGTGGGCCGATGCGGAAGTCGGCTTCGTGCTCAACCACTCCCGGTGCCGCTTGGTCTTCACCGAGGCTGAGCAGGCCGAGCGGGCGGTGGCATTGGCGGCCGCGGGATCGGTTGAGGCGGTGGTGAGCGTGGACGAGCCGGTGGACGGGGCTCTGCTGCTGGCGGATCTCATCGGCGAGGCGCCGCAGGGCGCAGGAGCGGATCTGCCCCCGGTGGACGGGTTTGTGGAAGGCAGCGTGCTCTACACCTCGGGAACCACCACCGGTCGCCCCAAGGCGGTGCCGATGAGCCCCGAGCTGTTCGCCGGAGGAGCCGTTCCCTTCGAGGAGATGTTCGGTCTCGACCACACCGACCGCTCCTTGGTGGTGACCCCGCTCTTCCACAGCAACGCCATCGGCGGGGCCATGTCGGCGCTGAGCCGGGGGGCCAGCGTGGTCATGCCGCGGAGATTCTCTGCGTCGCGGTTCTGGTCTCTGGTGGATCTCTACCGTCCGACCTACTTCCTGACCCTGATGCCCATCCTCAACATATTGATGACCCAGCCCCCCGGCCCCCATGAGAAGTCCCACTCGCTGCGAGTGATGATCCCACTGGGCTGTGCGCCGATCATCGAGCAGATCGAGGAGCGCTACGGGGTGCCGTGCATGGACTGGTACGGCATGACCGAGGCTGGTTCGGGCACCTATACCCGATTGGACGAGCCCTGCCGCCCCGGCTCGGTGGGCAAGCCGTTCGAGGGGTCGGTGCTGCGGATATTCATGCCCGACGGCTCAGAGGCGCCGACGGGGGAGACGGGGGAGATCTGCTTTCTGCGGTCCACCATCGGATTCAGGGGCTACGTCGAAGACCCAGAGGCCACTGAGGCCGCCATATCGGGCGACTGGTTCCGCACCGGCGACCTGGGCTACCTGGACGACGATGGCTATCTCTATTTCGTGGACCGCCAGAAGGACATCGTGCGCCGGGGCGGGGAGAACCTGTCCACCATCGAGGTGGAGACCGCGCTGCGCACCCACCCCGCGGTGAGCGACGTCGCAGTGGTGGCCCGACCCGATCCGGTGTTGGGAGAGACGGTGGCCGCCTTCATCGTGGTGGCCGATGGCTGTGAGCTTCCCACCGAGGAGGGCCTGCGGGTCCACACCGAGGGAACCTTGGCCCCCTACAAGGTGCCCACCACCATCGAGTCCATTGAGGAGCTCCCCCGCACCGGCAACGGCAAGGTGGAGAAGTTCCGCCTCCGCCAGCGCTTCGCCTGAGCGGCCCGCCGATCCTGGCCTCGGAGGCCGAGGCGGACGGGCGCCTGATTTCCTATGTTCTCATCCGGTCGTCGGGAGGCGGACGACTTGCGCGTTTCCGACGTGGGCGTAGCGATCTGGAGTGCAGGTGAGCACGATCACCTGGCACTGCCTCCCCGCGAAGGCTATGGCCGCTCCCATCGACTGAAGGCGGGACGGGTCACTCCATCCCAGGGCATCGTCGACGACCACCGGCGCGCCTCCGCCGTCAGGACTGACGATGGCCGCGCCGGCCAGACGACAGATGACTCCGAGTTGCTCGCGCGCCCCCACGCTGAGCTGTTCAACGTCGAGGGTTATGCCGTTGAGCGTGCGTTTCGAGGCTCGCAAGTCGCCGTCGAGCTCCACTTCGAACGTGGAACCGAACACGATTCGCCCCAGCTGCTCAATATGGTCTTTGAACGGGGCGATGTAGCGTTGGCGGGCCTCAAGGCGGCGTCGCTCGAAGGTCTGGTAGAGCAGAAGGGCGGCCTGTGCTCGCTCCTCGGTGCGGTCCTTTTGGCCCGAGAGCTGCTGATGTCTGCTTCGGGCGTCGTTGAGCCGGGTGTGCAGCCCGGCCTCGCCCTTGGCTTCCAGCGTGACTCTCAAGTCTCGCTGGCAAACTTGGTTGTCTTTGAGCTCTGACTCCGCCCTGGTCTTGACGCGTTGAGCGTTGTCGAGCTTGGCCCGGAGGGTTTCGGGATCATGGGCTCGCAGTTCGCCCTCAGCGTGGCCCAGAGCGGTCGCCGCCTTTCGCACTTCAGCCTGCCGCGCCCCCAGGGCTCCATCAAGGTCGAGGTCTGACCGCTCGCGCCGCGCCTCTTGCAGCTTCTGCTCGGCTCGCCTCAGCGCGTCGCGGGCGTTCTCAAGCTTCAGGGCCTGAACCTTGGCATCCGTCTCGGCGGCCCTCTTGGCCTCGGCTGCGGTCTCCGCGATGGCTTCGCAGCGCTCGACCTCGCTCTGGCGTTCTTCGGCTTCGGCTTCCGCGTCGGAGACGACCTTCTTGGCTTGATCGAAATCTTCTGGAAGAGGAGGGGCTTGTGGTCGGCCCGCGGGATATGAGGCGACTCGCTTGGCCAGCCCCTCGAGTTTCTGGGCCAGGCCTTCGGGGGTCAGGTCGCGGAGGTTCTCCTCGATGGCCCGAATGGCTTCAGCACGGCTTCGCTCGGCGTCTCGGCGTTCGTCAGCCCTCTGGCGGGCTTCGGCCAGATTGGAAACCCCGCCTCGTGCGCAGAGGCGGGCGTGCTCTTCCCGGGCGGCCTCCAGATCAGCGGCCAAGTCTTTGGATTCATAGCCTGCGAGCACCCGTACCTTGAAAGCGTCGGGGACAACAAGTTCCCAATCACCGGTGACATGGGCCCGCTGCACGTCACCAGCGCTCATGGCCACCATCTGATCGTTGATCAGCACCGATTGGGCCGACAAAGCGGTGGCTTCCACGGTAGCCGCGGAAGTTTCGAAGGCCGCCTCGGCCCGGGTCATCTCGAGTCCGGCCTGTTCGATTTGGCCGACCAAGTCGTCTCCCACTTCAGATGAGTCGAGCACAGCCTCGGCCGCTCTGAGGCCCTGTCGAGCCGCCAGCACCCGCTCGTTTCGCTCGTGGAACTGGTCTTTCTCAATCTCGTTTCGGCGGTAATCGCGGTCTTCAACGGCCAGGCGGAGCTTGTCTTGGGCAACGCGCCGAGCATTCCGGGCTTTGTCGAGGGCCGTGTTCGCCTCCTCGCTGTGCCGCACGGCCAGGGCAAGCCCCGGGGCCGCCCGCTGCACCTCTGTTTCGAGCGCGGCCAGTGCTTGATGCTCGTTTTTCACCGCGTCGATCAGCTCTCGGCGGCGTTGTCCGTCAACCTCGATCGCCCGGTACTGGGTCTGAGCAGCTTCGTGGACTGCTGTTAGGCGTTCGATCTGCTCGCGCAGGCTTTTGGTCGCTTCCCACTGGTCATTCAGGATGGCCGCGGCCGCGGCGGCGTCGTTGCAGCGAGCAGCGAGGGCGCCCTCCTGTCCGGCCAGCCGGGCCGCTTCAACGGCATTTTCTTCGATGGCCTGCATCTGGGCGTTGAGATCCTCGATCTCCTTCTGCACTTGCTCGACGTCGTCGGCCAGCGCCCTCCTCTCCTGCGATTCTCGTCCGGTGGCCGTCCAGTATCTGAGTCGCTCGGCGGCGATTCTCTCCCACAAGGCGTCATCATCGCCGGCCGTCTTGGTGCCCTCTGCCGCGAGGTCGAGCGCCCGGCCGAGCGAGGGCACGCCGAGCTTCGGCAGGCCGGGCTCGGCGCCCTGCTCGACGGTCATCGCCTTCCAAAGCTGATGATCCAGCGTCTCCGCCAGCATCGCCTCCACCCGTTCGTGGGCTTCACGGCCGGTGAGCTGCTCTCGGCGCGGCGCGGTGATCTCAAGGGTGGTCTCCGGCTTTCGGTGCCACCGCTTGAAATATGTGAACCGGTAGTGGCCGGAGCAAATCTCCACTTCCACCTCCGGGCCTGCATCCCGGTGTACGGGCCGAATTGCTCGGACCGCTTTTTTGCTGGATGAGTCCAACTCGCTCAAGATCAGGTCAAAGGCTTCGGGAATGCTGGTCTTGCCCACTTCGTTATCGCCCTCGATGACGGTCACGCCGGTGGCGGGGAACTCGACCGTGCAGTCGTCAACCCCTCGGTAGTTCTTCAGCCTCACTCGGAGGATCCTCATGATGCCGCCCCCACCAGGCGGTGAAGCAGTGCCATGGCGTCACGGGCTGCCACTGCCTGCTCACCGGAGGACTCGGCCTGCGCCTCCAAGTCCTCAAGGGCTTCTGCGGCGAACCCCGACAGGCCGAGGGCGGTGAGGTCGACGTCGTCGGGTACCACCGCCAGCTCGCTGCGGCGCTCCCAGCTCTCCAAGGCGGCAAGCAAGTCCGAATGGAGTTCGATGAGGGTGTCCAACCGCGCCTTCTGAGCCAGCGAAACCTGGCCCACCAGCGCCAACTTGACGATTGCCCGGTCTTTGCCCTCTATGTTGCTCAGCCAGTCTTCCAGGGCGTCGAGGTCGGCATCGCCGGTCAGCTCCCAGTCCTTTTGAAGGAACCGCCAAGCGCCCACCGGTCGCCTCTGCACAGAAGCCTGGTCTGCATCGAGGGTGACGACCAGAGCGTTGCCGGGGTCGTCCTCGTCGTAATCGGTGGGTTCTGGTGCTCCCGAATACCAGATTCGGCCGCTTCGCCCCTCGTCGGTGGTCGAGTGGCGATCACCGAGGGCCACATAGTGGATCTGTCCCGTGTCAATCCTCTCTTCCAGCGATGACCGGGAGATGAGGGCGGGGTTGGACTGATCCGGCGACCGGGTGTCGAGAGCGCCGTGGCCGACGACTATGCGCATTTCGCCCCCTGCCTCGAGGGTGTCGCAGGCGTCGGCCACGAGATCGGTGAGGGGGCGCTTGGTGAGCCAAGGCGCGGGGACCAGCTTCACACCCGAGGCGGTTTCGATCGGGCTCGAGCTCTCCAAGACCACCACATTGTCGGGTTTGTGCTCGGCGAAGGCAGCAGACGAATACACCGACGACGCATCCAGAGGGTCGTGATTGCCGGGCAGGAGGTAGAACACGACCTGCGGGGTGGCGGCCATGGCCTCGAAGGCCCGCAAGATGACCTGGCGGCTCACTTGGTTTGACTCGAAGACGTCGCCGCAGACCACGGCGAAGCTGCATCCTTCGTCCACGGCTACAGCGCCGATCGTGCGGATGGCGTCGATCCGGGCGCCGTCGAAACGCGCTTGGGCCTCCCCGGCCAGAAAATGCCGGGTCATGCCGAGCTGCCAGTCGGCTGTATGCAGGAACTTGACCATGGGCGAACCCTACCGAGGAGGTGTGACAGCTTCGGTGCCAGCAGGCGAAACCGGACTGGTCGCTAGCGTGCGAACTCAGCTCGGATTCGAGCGCCGTGCTGGTCGAGGGCGGGGAGGGCGGCGCCGGCGCGGCGTGCGGGCTCATCCCAATCGGCGGTGGTGGCGGGGGCGGGCAGGTCGACGGTGCCGTCGGCGTGGGTGACGGTGATCCGGTTCAGCTGGGGGTGCGCGGAGAGTCCGGCCACGTCGTTGACCGTGCCGAAGGCCATGCGGCTGCGGGTGAGCTTTTGGCGCAGATCATCGTCGTGCAGTCGGGCGAAGACCTCGCCCACTGCCCGGTCGGTCTCGTCGCGGTGCTCCACTCGGGCCTTGTTGGTGGCGAAGCGGGGATCGCGGGCCAAATCCGGCCGATCAAGCACTTCTTCACACAAGGTGCGCCACTCCCGGTCGGACTGCACGGCAATGAGCATGGTGGTGCCGTCAGCAGTGGTGAAGCCGCCGTAGGGGGCGATGGACGGGTGGGCCAAACCGACGCGCTCGGGGGCTTTGCCGAGGCAGTCGTGGTGGAGCAGGGGGACGGTCATCCACTCGGCCATGGCGGAGAACAGCGAGACTTCGATGCCGGCGCCCTCGCCGGTGCGGGCCTGGCGGACCAGCGCTTGGCTGATGGCGCGGGCCGCCGCTTCCCCGGTGGCGATGTCGGCCACCGAAACCCCCACCCGGCCCAGCGGCCCTGGCGCCCCTGATACCGATATCAGGCCGCTCTCGGCCTGCACCAGCAGGTCATAGGCCTTCATCTCAGCGTACGGCCCGGTGGGCCCGTAGCCCGAGATGTCGCAGGTCACCAGCCGGGGGTGCCGGCGGCGCAGGGACTCCGAGCCGAATCCCAGCCGATCTGCGGCCCCCACGGCCAGGTTCTGGATGTAGACGTCGGCTCGTTCGACCATCCGGCCCAACAGCGCTTGGTCTTCGGCGCTTTTGAGGTCGAGGACGATTGACTCTTTGCCCCGGTTCAGCCAGGCGAAATAGCTGGCCAGCCCGTCGGCGGCGCGGTCGTACCCCCGGGAGAAGTCGCCCTCGGACCGCTCGATCTTGATGACCCGGGCCCCGGCATCGGCCAGCCGGCAAGACGCCAGCGGCGCGGCCACTGCCTGTTCCACAGAGACCACCAGCAGACCGTCCAGCGGCTTCGCCGAGCTCATAGCGGCAACGTACCCCTGCGCCGGCCGAAACGGCACGCTGCTAGGGTCGCCCCAACGACGTGAAGGGCGGGTCCAGCTAGGACAGCAGGTGTTTCTGCACCTTGCCCAGGGCGTTGCGGGGGAGTTCGTCTACCAGGTGGAGACGCCGGGGGTGCTTGAAGTCGGCGCATACCCCGTCTAAGTGTGATCGCATGTCATCGAGCTGGGGAGACTTGCCTGAGGCGGGCACGATCCAGGCGGTGACGATTTCCCCCCATTGCGCGTCGGGGGTGCCGGTAACGGCCGCGTCGTTGACGTCGGGGTGGGTGCGCAGCGCATCCTCAACCTCGCGGGGATAGATGTTCAATCCTCCGGAGATCACAAGTTCTTTGGCTCGGCCTCGCAGCCGCAGACAGCCCGCCTCGTCCAGTTCGCCCAGGTCGCCCGTGCGGAACCAGCCCTCGTCGTCAAACGCCTCCTCGGTGGCCTCAGGCCGTCGCCAGTAGCCTGCGAACACATTGGGACCCCGCACCAGCACCTCGCCGGTGTCAGCGGCGAGCCGCATCTCCACACCGGGAAGGGGGAAGCCCACCGTGCCCGCTCGGCGCTCGCCGTCATGGGGATTTGAAACCAGCATGATTGTCTCAGTCATGCCGTAGCGCTCCAACGCCCGAACCCCGGCGGCCTCCTCGAGCCGGCGATGCAGCTCAGCCGACAGCGGGGCGGAGCCGGCCACACACAGTCGCAGCCGGGAGAGCTCTCCGACTCTGGGCGACTGAGCCAGTCGGGCGTACATGGTGGGTACCCCGAAGAACAGAGTGGCATCGTGGGCGTTGGCCGCGTCCAGCACCGCATCGGGGGAGAATCCCCTGAGCAACACGGCAGAAGCGCCCGAGAGCAGCGTGCCGTGAAGCCCCACGCCCAAACCGTGCATGTGGAAGAGTGGCAGGGCCAGCACGAGGCGATCCTCGGGTTCCCACCGCCAGGCAATGCGGACCGACTCGGCGCCGGCCAGCAAGTTCCCGTGGGTCAGCACCGCCCCTTTGGGCACACCGGTGGTGCCCGAGGTGTAGCCCAGCAGCGCAGGGTCGCGGCTGTCCATCAGATCGAGGCTGGGAGCGGCTGCATCGTCGAGGTCCAGCCGGGGCGAGACCACAGTCATCTCGGGGGCCAGCTCGGCCAGCCATCGCGCTCGCTCAGGATCGTCCACTACCGCAGCCCGAGGATCGGCGTCACCGACGATATGGGCCAGCTCGGCTCGCTGGTAGGCCCCGTTGACCGGCACCGCAATGAGCCCCAGCCGCAAAGCGGCCACATGGGCCACCACAAGATCCACCGAAGCCGCAGCCGAGAAGACGACGCGGTCGCCCTTGCGCAGCCCCGCGCCGAAGAGCCTCCCGGCCGCAGCCTTCGTGCGGCGGGCCAGGTCACCCCTCGAAACCCACCCGGTCTCGGCGTCCCATAGCGTCGGCGTTGACGGTTTCGCAGCCCACCGCCTCGCCCACGCCGCCGGCAGGCTGACTTCTCCCAGCAAGTCCACCTCATCGGGATCAACCCCGGCGGGAAAGTGGACGGCATCGGCTCGGGACGCCGCGTTCATCCGCCGATCATGCCACAGCACCCCGGCGTCGCCCGATGCAGCTCGCTGTCGCCGCGGTCGGTCGATTTCAAGGCTGAGGTCCGGGGCGAGCCGGCGATGAGGCGAGTAGCCTCGCTGTCGGTGCCCTTGAACCTGGCGACTGCCTGGGAGGCGGCTGCTCAGGCCGTGCCCGATGCGGATGCGGTGGTGTGCCATCCAGTCAGTCGGACGTGGCGCGAGTTCGAAGACAGGTCGGCTCGGCTGGCCGCCGCCCTCGGTGGGCTGGGCATCGGAGCGGGCGACAACATCGGCCTTTATCTCTACAACGGCAACCCCTATAGCGAAGTCACCTTCGGGGCGTTCAAGGCCCGGGCGGCCCCCTGCAACGTGAACTACCGCTACCTGGCCGGGGAGTTGCACCACCTCCTGCAAGACGCTGACGCCAAGGCGGTCTTCTTCTCCCCGGAACTGGCCGATCGGGTGGACGAGGCCCGGGCCGGCCTGCCTCTGCTGCGGGCGGCGGTCTGCGTGGGCGGGCCAGGCGATCCAGTGCCCAGCTGGGCACTGGACTATGAGGCGCTCATCGCCCAGAGCGACCCGGCGCCGCCCATCGACCGCCACTCCGACGACTTGTGGATCCTCTACACCGGCGGCACCACCGGCAAGCCCAAGGGGGTCATGTGGCCCCACAGCTCGCTGATCGGCGCCATGCTCACCACGTTTCGAGCGCTGGGCCTGCCCGTTCCCGATACCGTCGAGCAGGTCAAATCCAATATCGCCGCCATCTTCGACAGCCGGCGGGTCACCCGCCAGCTGGCGGCCTCGCCGCTCATGCACGGCACCGCCGGCATCATGGCGCTGAGCACCTTCACCCAGGGCGGGGCGGTGATCACGATGCCCGAACGCAGCTTCGACGCTGATGCCCTGTGGCGATGCGTGGAGCGCGACCGGGCCACGGCGCTGAGCATCGTGGGCGACGCCTTCGGGCGGCCCATGGCCGAGGCGCTGGACGCCGCGGCCGCCCGGGGCGAGCCTTACGACCTGTCGTCGGTGTTCATGATCATGTCGTCGGGGGTGATCTGGAGTCAGTCGGTGAAAGAAGCCCTGTTGGCCCACCAGAACATGAAGCTGGTGGATTCCCTGGGCTCTAGCGAAGGCGCCGGGACCGCGGCCAGGATCAGCGACCGCGGGGGCGGCTCGGCCACCGCCCGGTTCACGCTGGGCGAGAACGCCGCGGTGTTCGACGAGCACGGCCGGCCGGTGGCCCCCGGCTCGGGCCGACAGGGCATGGTGGCGGTGGGCGGGCCCATTCCCATCGGCTACTACAAAGACCCGGAGAAGACGGCGGCCACGTTCCGCACCGTCGGAGGCCGGCGCTGGTCGGTGCCCGGTGATTGGGCCACCGTCGAGGCAGACGGCACCATCACCCTGCTGGGCCGGGGATCGGCGTGCATAAACAGCGCTGGGGAGAAGATCTATCCCGAGGAGGTGGAAGAGGCGGTCAAGGCCCACGCTGCGGTGGTCGACTGCCTGGTGGTCGGGGTGCCCGACCCCAAATGGGGCGAAGCAGTGACCGCGGTTGTGCAGGTGGCCGACGACCTTTCGCATCAACAGACAAGCGACGAGGAGATCATCGCCGAGGCTCGGGCCCGCTTGGCCGCCTACAAGCTCCCCAAAACCCTCATACGCAGCCGAGCGGTCCAGCGGGGCGCCAACGGCAAGCCCGATTACCGGTGGGCCAAGCAGCTCGCCCTCCAAGCCCTGGGCCTCGACTGACTTCTCTCCTCAGATGGCTTTTCTCCTCTGGCTTCTCTCCTCAAATGGTGCCAAACGCAGATCAGCTTTCGGCAACCACGCCTGACCCCGCCCGGCTTCCCCCCAGTTCCGAGAGGCGCCGCACTCCGTCGGGCTCGAGCATCCCGATGACAGCCCATATCGGCTTGTCTGGGCCGGTCACCGCCTGCAGTGCCCGGTGCCCGGAGCTGTTAGGGGCCGGCCGATCGGTGGTCAACAGCACCAGCGGGTCGGCAACACCGGACGAATGCAGCACCGAAGCCCTGCCTACTGCTTTCCATAGCGTGTCGGTGCGCCGCAGTCCCGGCCGCTGGGTGACGGTGAAGGCGCCCGACACGTCGAACAACCACACCCTCTCGTGCTGGTCAACGGCCTCGAAGTTGACTTCGACACCGCAGGGGAACTTGACCTTTTCCCCGATGATGCGGAATCCGCTCTGACTGAGGACAGCTCGGGCCATCTCCTGGGCTTTGCGGCCTTGTTGTCCGGCCCGAACTTGGAAGTCGTCGCTCCACTCCGGTTCAGCGCCAGAGGCCGAAGCAGCCACCGTGACCTGCCAACGCACCGGTTCAGCAGAGTTCTCCAGCCGGTCCCGCTCGTCGGCGATCCGCTTTTCGGCCAAGGCGATGTAGCCGGGGTCGGTGTCGAAGCCGATATAGCGGCGCCCGGTGCGGACCGCGGCCACCGCAGTGGTGCCCGCGCCCGCGAACGGATCCAGCACCAAATCATCCCGGTAGGTGTAAAGCTCGATCAGCCGCTGGGGAAGCTCGACGGGAAACGGGGCAGGATGGCCCACCCGAGTGGCCGACTCGGCGCGTATCTCCCATACGTCGGTGGTGGCCTCCATGAATTCGTCCACGTAGGCGGTGCCCTCCGACGGCAGTCCTCGGTCGGCCCGCTCGGCCGCGGGCACCGCCCGGTCGAAGCGCCCCTTGGAGGCGATCACCACCCGCTCGGTGAGGTCTCGCAGCACGGGATTCCCGGGGCGCTGGAAGCTGCCCCACGCGCAGCTGCCGCCGGCGCCGCGGGCCTTGTGCCAGATCACCTCCCCCCGCAGCAGCAGGCCCAGGCGGTCTTGGAGGATGCCGATCACATCGGCCGACAGGGAGCGGTAGGGGCGCCGGCCCAGGTTGGCCACGTTCACCGCGATGCGCCCGCCGGGCTCGAGCTTGCGGGCGCACTGGGCGAAGACCTCTTCGAGCATGCGCAGGTATTCCACATAATCGGCGGGAATGTGGCCTTGGCCTATCGCCTCCTCGTACTCCTTTCCCACAAAGTAGGGCGGGGATGTGACCACCAGCGCCACTGAGTTGTCGGCAATGGTTCCGCAGCCGTCCATGTCTCGGGCATCGCCCGTCCAGAGCCGGTCCACGCAGGCCGGTTCAGCGACCTCGTGGTCGTCGCTGATCGCTGGGACCGGAAACCGGCTGTAAAACGCGGAGGCATCATGTCCCTCCCTTCGGCCTGCTCCGAACTGGGAAGTGGCGGTGGGCTGCCGTCGCCGCAAAGACTCCACCGCTTGAAGCTACATCGCCGAAGCGGCGGCTCGGCGGAACTCTAACCGGTCAAGCGCTCTGGCTGTTCGGAAGCGCTCGCCGATGCCTCGGCCCGGCCTTCCAGCCAGCCCACTCTTCGGCAAAGTTCCATGACGACATCGGTGAGCTTGTCCAACCGGGAGTGAACCTGTTTGAACCCGTCGTTCATGTCTTGTCGGAGTTGCGCGTTGCCGTTGTTCATGTCTTGTCGGAGTTGCGCGTTTTCGGCGCGGAGCTCTTTCATGCCGTTGTTCATGTCTTGTCGGAGTTGCGCGTTTTCGGCGCGGAGCTCTTTCATGCCGTTGTTCATGTCTTGTCGGAGTTGCGCGTTGCCGTTGTTCATGTCTTGTCGGAGTTGC
>JAPOSH010000169.1 GCA_026709815.1 bacterium
CAACGACTAAACCAAGCCGCATAAACCACGTGTCCAGCCAACGGGGGGAACCTCACCCGGTGCCGGGGTTTGGGCTAGGGTCTGGTTGTATGAGCAGGGGTATTAGGGGGTGCTGGGTTCAGCGTTTGCTGGTTGTGTTCACGGTGTGGTGTTTGTTGGCGGGGGGTTTGGCGGTTCCTGTTGGGGCGCAGTCTGAGGAGTCTTTGCCGGTTCCGCTGGTACCGTCGGTGGATGTTGTTGAGGGCTTGGTTGCCGGGCAGGTCGATGGTGCTGTGGGCAGCGGATCAGACGGATTTGTGGGGGTGAGGACGGAGCTGGGTTTGCCTCCTTTGGACGGGTCTTTGGATGAGGATTTGGGTCGGTTGGACGAGTCGGGTGGGCATGGGCCGGTTTCGGGGCAGGTGGGGGTGCCGGGGCCGGTTGTGGAGGTGTTCGGGGGCGGTTTTTTAGGGGCACCGGTTCCGGTGGAGGCGAAGGAGGGGCCTGCGCCGGAGGGTTTCGGGGGTTTGGCGATGTGCGCGGGTGGGTATGTGTGCGGCAGCGCGCAGCTTTTGCCGGGGCCGACGGGGTTGTCGTGTTCGGTGACGGCGTCGGTGATCGTTTTCTCGTGGAATCGGGTTTCAGGAGCGGATAACTATACGGCGAAGTTGCAGCTGGCGGTGGCGGGCAGCGCCCAGACAGTGAGGACGACTTCTTCGTCGTTGGTGGTATTCGGGGGTTTGTCGTCGTCGACTACTTATTACATCGGGGTGCATTCGAACGTGGGTGGTGTGGCCCAGTACTACTCGGGGGTGTACTGCACGACGGCGGTAGGGCCGCCGTCGTGCGGTGTGGTTTCAGGGAGCGGTGTGAAGCTGTATTGGGGGGCGGATTCGCGGGTGCATAGCTGGTTTGTAGGCCGGGCGACGACGGGCAGCCAGTACACCGACGGCCGGTCTCTGACGGGGTCGGTTCTGTCGACGGTGTTCACCGGTTTGGAGGCGAATGCGTCGTACACGTTCTTTTTCTGGTGGCGGGCGTCGCCTACCAGCGCGTGGAATCGGGTGTATCCGAGCAGGGTGTGTGAGACGACGGCGCCGCCTGCTGCGCCTGCGGTTGTCTGTTCGGCCACGGCGAGCACGATCGCGGTGAGTTGGGGCCGGGTGAGGGGGGCGGTGCGGTACCGGGTGTCGAGGGGCGGCGGATGGGCTGTGGCCTCTGGGCTGTCTCACACCTTCAGCAATCTGTCTGAGGCCACGGTGTATTCGGTGAGGGTGCAGGGCGGGAATGCGGCGGGCTGGGGTCAGACCGGCACGGCCACATGCACCACTCTGGCGTCGACCCTACCCGCGCCGACGGGGCTCGGGTGCGAGGCCACGTTGGCGCAGATCAGGCTCTCGTGGGACGAAGTAGCCGGGGCGGACGGCTATTCGGCGAAGATCCAGCTGGCAGAGCCGGGCAGCGCGCAGACCGAGGTGTCCACTGCGTCGACGGCGGCGACTTTTACCGGACTGGCGGCCTCCACGAAGTATTGGGTCAGCGTGCTGGCGGTCAAGAACAACAAGCCGCAGAACTTCGCCGGCGTGTATTGCACCACTCTGGCCGGCATCGCTGCGCCGGTTCTGTCGTGTACGGCGACGTCGAACAGCGTCACGGTGTCCTGGGGGGCGGTGACGGGGGCGTCCAAGTACCGGGCGAGGGCAGGCGGCGGGGACTGGACCGGCGACCTCACCGCTGTCGTGCATACGTTTATCGGTTTGGCGTCTGGCACGACGCACACCATCACCGTGCAGTCCGGCGGGCCCGGCGGTTGGGGCACTGCTGCGACTGTCCGCTGCGTTACCGCTTCGGCGGGCGTGTCCTGCGATGACACGACCTCGAACAGCGTCGTGCTCGAATGGGATGACAGGGCTGAGGCTGAGTATTGGTACGCGGCCATCTCCAGGGGGACCGGGTACGTCGGCCCCCGCTTCCACGAGCGCCAGATCGATGGCCAGACGTCCACCACTTTCACCGGTCTCGACAAGGCCACCCGCTATGTCATGTTGCTGTGGTGGTATGACGGCTCGGCCTGGCACAAGACCGTCCCGCCGCCCGAGTGCCACACCAAGCACCTCGATACCCCCGGTATCGACGACAGCGTCACCACGGGCGGCAGCACGCTCACCATCCGGTGGGGACCCGTGGAGGGCGCTCAGCGGTATCAGGTTCAGATCAGCCCCGCGGGCACATCAGGCGCGGTCGGCGCCTCTGTGGACGGCGGGTGGGAGACAGTGGTGTCAACCGGCGAATCCCACACCTTCACCGGTCTCGCCCCCGGCACCCGGTACACGGTGCAGCTCAGAGCCGTCGACGCCCGGGGCAACCCCAGCGCCGCAGCGACAGAAGACCGCAGGACTTCCCGCGCCCGATGCCAGGCCGTGACCTCGTCGAGTGTCACGCTGGCCTGGGACGACCCCGGCGACGGGTATCAATGGCGCATACGCCGCATCACCGGTGTCAATCAGTACACCGACAGCAGAACTGTCGCCAAAGGCGCTAGTACGCAGACGACCTTCACTGGCCTCGCCGCTCAAACCCGGTACTGGTTTGCGGTTGATCGGCGGATGGCGAGCAGTGATCAATGGGAGGCGCATACGCCGTTTCCTCATTGCCACACCTCGCCGAACAGCCCGGTACTCGCCCCGTGTCCCCAAGCCGCGGACGTTGACGGAACAATACGGTGGATGTCCAACGGGGCTTATCTGTATCGAGTGACTCTCGATCGCACCCAGACAAATCCCGCGTGGGTCATCACCAACTCGACCGCTCACACTTTCACCGGCCTCCCTGAGGGGAAAACCTACAACATCGCAGTCCAAGCCCGGAACCCGCAAGGCTGGTCCTCGAGCAGCACCTGTTCTATGACCACGCTCCCGCCGATAGCGGACAGCCAAGTCACCAAAACAGGTGCATACTACTTCACCGAGGGAACCGTAAAAGGAGTCCTCTACGCCGCCGGGCAAGCCATCGCGAGCCGCAATGGCTCAACATCGACTGAACAAGTTGTATGCGGCAACCCTCAAACCACAGTTACCAAAATACAACTCGCAGCAATAATGCTCTCAATACCGCCAAACGAAGCATACAGTGCAAATTCACGCTCCACAGTACCGTCGCCAATGGCGTTATCAAGGTGGGATAACTTAGGGCAGTTTACTCAAACCCATGTCTACACCGTTGGAGGTGCTGAGATGGAAGAAACTAAGAGTTTGAATATACGTCTATACTCACATATGAAAAAAGAAGAAGACGTTCGTGCACATTGGAGTCCTGGTGTTGGCTTATGGCAGATTGATCTATTCGAGTCAGCAATCAATATGAACCATGCTGAACGGACAGATATTACGAAAGGGGGAGTAGAAGTAGCAAAGTTCTTACTCCAAGAACACTGTAGAAAGACCACTAATGACCAAGGACTCAAGAGCACTCTCAATAATCGCTGGCATGGCTGTTACCCATTCGCTAGAGATGAACAAGGAAATTTAATCAAGGATCCAAATAACAATACACAATATCTACGAATACCCGATGTGTGTTATGACATATATTCTCGAGATAGAGATAAAATCTATGAAACTAGTTCCAGTGGTGATAAGCTGAACATTAGAGTCGAAGAACAAGACAGTGAAGGATCTGCGCTTGATCAAGTAGACGGAGGCATAGTCGCTCGCCAGTGTCGCTGGAGTTCAAATAGTATACCAATGCCTTGCTATATTTATGACACAGGGAATCCACAAGGCGGAATTTTGAATGATCATATGAATGGCTCTGAGAGTGGTATGACTCCTTACCCTAGTGCATTTATTTCATTTACTGACTCTGCCACGAATATAAAGTACGCTGTATGGCCAGCGCAATGGCCAAGCAGTTCAAACTTTTTGCAGTGGCCAAAAGAGACAGTTTCATCAGCAAAATCTATATATAGAGCAGTCATGCCTAATGAATACGTTCGGTGCAGCCCTGGACGCGATGTAACTCCTGAGTCCTCAAACAGCGCGGTAGCAGCAGCCGATTGTGCTGAAGAGATATATAAGCCTTTTGGTGCAAAGGTCACCAATTCAGATTTTGACAATGGGAAGCATATTGTTGAGGGTTGGTTTGATGACATTGTTCTATTTGGTAATGGTCAGAGTCATAAACTCCAGCTACAAAATTGTGGAACAATTCCAAGATCACAAATTCCTCACATTTTATGTTGGTGGGAAGATATATGAAACATACAATTAGCAGCAAAAATAGTGACGAGCTAAGCAGTGATGCATCTTAGCTTGAATAAATATATCAGGTGGGGGTTAGCGCTTTCACTGGTACTAGTTGCTACTGCTTGTAGGGATAGTAGTGACTCTGGAATTGCTGAAGTCGATACAAGCTATATAACTACTCAAGGCGCCCGAACTGATGAGCCTTCAAGTTATGAATTATCTCTAGAAACCTCAGAGTTCAATGATGACAACAATTCTGGTTACAACAACATAATTGTGCATCAGGAGAGTGCGAGCAGTGAAGCCGTCCCGAGTTTTAGCGAGAATAAAAAAGCACTAGGTCTAGACGATAGAACGCGAGACAAGACGGTGAGATTGGTTGTGGATTCGATTACTCTCAACGACTGTGTTATGCGGGGAGAAATTCGTAACTACTCGAAGGATCAATACGCGAGAGATGTAACGGTCACGGTTTCGGCGCTTGATAGCGAAGAGAATATACAATGGCATTGGCCGCTTACTGTAGAGCCAGGGGAAAGTGCCCCGTTTGAGATAAATATTGACTGGTTTCCCCACACTTATGATTACGACAGTTCAGACCAATTTAGGCAACGATCACTTAATATGAATCAATGGAATTTGTTTGGTAATACATATGTGGATGTGGAAGCTAAATTGTCTCCAGTTCCAGATCTTAAAAGAGCATTTGAGTTCAATTCAGATGACACAGAGGTTGAGATACTTTATCAGAATACGACACATAAGTTCTTAATTTATGATGAAAGAGCTCTAGAACTAGAAGAATCTAAGGCTTGGTCCCGATATGGCCGTCAGTATAGTGTGATTAGCAAACCACTATTTGCTTTCGTATTTCCTGGAGATATGGTCAAAGGCAACGATGCAGAACCTATGATATCTGAATTTTCGCTGTATAAGTATACGGACGTATTTTATGTCCCGTCTCGTATCTATCCTGATATCTATGAAGCAGGTGAAGCTTATACTGTGTCAGATGTCAGAGTCTACCAGGCGTATAAACATGGGTCCAGAGTGATTGATGTCAGGGAGTTGCTTCCGCATTCACTGGTTGAAGGCGTAAGCGATGAGGGTCTGCTGATCAATCGTAAGTTGACTCCAGTGTCTGATTTTACAAATTTTGATATTTCGGATGGTGAGAGAATATATCTGCAATTGTTAGATCCTTATCATTTTTCTAAAGACTTTCCTATTCGCAATGTCAATGGCGAAGCTTCTACGCACCAAGACGATATCCAACAAGTATCAGTCTGGGGCGACTTATGGATCGGAGGAGCTAGCCATAGTGAGATATCCCCAAACGGAAAACCATCAATAAGGCTGGTTGATCCGGAGAGTAATTCATGTTACGCTTTGGGTCCTTTGTGCGTGGGAGACTTCGTGTTACAAGGGTATATAGCCGTCCAAATAATCGATGCTCTTGGTCGAACAGGTGCATGTCATAGTTTTGAGACTGAAGCTGAAAATGGCGAAACTATTGCTGTCGATTATGATTCAGTAACGCTTCTAGGTCAAGACATTCGTGGTCTTATATATAATCCTTCAGGGGAAAATGTTGCAAGAGATGTTAAAGTGACTGCCAGCCATAAAGATTCAGATACCCAACTCGGAACATGGCGATGGCCTTTAGCGTTGCAACCCGGAGAATATGCTCCATTCGAAATTACGCTTCAGGTTTCAGATCTCAGTATTAAACAGATAGAATTTCAAGTCTCTGCACAGCTATCTGAAAATGCGGATCCTACCCGCTCTTTCTTAGTGGAGACTTATATTGCAGGAACGATCTATGGGACGGACTTTTTGCATTTGTATGAAGAGACGCCATTTGCATTCCGGTACCCTACACACTATGAAATCAAACCAGGACAATTTTTAGACCATAATGCTATAATATTGACACCAGGTATTCGTTATACAAAAGAACAGTTCCTTGAACTATATAGAGGTGCAATATTATCCGAAAACCTTGAGGGGTTGGAATTGTTCAGCTTTCAGGATTTGTATGCCAGATTGGAACCTCCTGACTCGCATCCTGAATTGGCTAAAATAGCTACCAATCAATATATTCACAACCTTCGTGCATATGCTGCGATCTTTGACCAAAATGGTAGAGTTGTAGATGTGAAAGAAGTACCGTTATTCACTCCTGTCTATGGTCGGGCCAATATAAGCGAACCCTATGTGGAGGTGGACTCTATTCCGGCACCGAATCGATGGTCGCCCAATGCGGTGAGAATCATGCAGATCATCCCGTATGAAGATGAGACTGATATGAATAAGGGCTATTACTCTCAGGTGTGGATAGGGGGAGCCACCGAACCGGTGGGGTGAAGCGGGGGTCGCTTGGAGGCGGCCAGGGCGGGGTGGAGGCCGTCTCGGCGCAGATGAGCTCTGACCTAGGACGACTGACAGGAACCTTCAGATTCGTGTGAACGCCGAACCGGTGGGCACCGGCGCTCCGGGTTGGCTAGAGTGCCGGGCACCTGCGGGTGTAGTTCAGTGGTAGAACCCCAGCTTCCCAAGCTGATGACGCGAGTTCGATTCTCGTCACCCGCTCCACTCCTTTGGGCTGCTCCTTTCAGGCTGCTTCGGTACCATTGGCCGACTTCGGCAATACGGAGGCTGACGTGTCTCGCTACCAACTCCATCACCTGTGCATCTACGAGAGGCATCCCCGCGACGCGATGTGGAACTGGCTGAAGTGGTATCACGCCATCCCTGCGTATTACTGGGACGGGTATGCCGACATGCACCAGACCGGCGAGGGCGGCGTCGACTACACCTTCCTGGCCTGCGGCGCCCCGTTCCAGCTGCAACTCGAGGCCCCGCCGTATCAATTCGAGTATGAGCGCAAGTGGTTTGCCGAGCACGGCTCGGGCATCAACCACATCTGCTGGATCGTGCCCAACGCATGGGAGACCGTCGATCACCTCGAATCGCATGGCGCGACGGTGGCCATGCCCTATGAGGAGTTCGGCGGCACCTACAACGGATTTGTGGCCATCGACCCCGAAGGCCGGTGGGTGGAGATCATGGAATACGTCGGCGGGTTCAAGACCCCCGATGTAGAGTTCCACCCCGTGGGCCATGTCGGTCTCCAGGCATTGGGAGTGGTGCAGCTCTGCCGAGACCTCGACACCCAGGTGGAGTGGTACACCGAGGTGCTCTCACAGCGGGTCGTACACGATGCCCGCAGCGACAACGACGGTCTGGTCTACCTCGCCGATGACACCTACCGCGAGCGCCAGTGCGTCAGCGTCTTGTCCACCCCCTCCACCGAGGCCGAGGCGGCGCTCATGGATCGCCACGGTCCGGCCATCTCGTCGGTGCTCTACCACGCAGACGACGTTGAGGCCGCGTGGTCCGATGCCGTTTCGGCCGGCTTCGAACCGATCTCGCCGCCGGCCCATGACGGCCGCATCGGTGCCAAGACGGGCTACCTGCAAGAACCAAGCGGCAACATCGTGCAGATTCGCGAACGCCTGGGGTTGTGATGACCCGCGGGGTTCGCGAGCGCCTGGCGTCGTGATGATCCGCGGCATCCATCACGTTGGCCTGGTGGTCGACGATCTTGATGCCGCGGTTGCGTTCTACTCCCAGCTGCTCCACATGGAGGTCGTCGAACGGGACCACTGGCGAGCCCCAGCCCCCCGCTACGACCAGGCGGTGGGGCTCCAAGGCTCATCGGCCGACGGATGCATGCTGCGGGGATCGGGTTCATATCTAGAGCTCTGGCGATACCTCGCGCCCGAGGGGGCAGGCGAAGACCCGGCCGCGTGCGGCGCTCATGAGCGGGGTCTGCGCCACCTCGCCATCGAGGTCGACGATGTCGAGGCTGCGCTCGCTCGAGTGGCCGAGCTGGGCGGATCGAAGATGGGAAACCCGGTGGAGCTGTCCGACGACGGCGCCGCCGCGGTTTACTGCCGCGACCCGTTCGGGACGATCATCGAACTCATGTCAACCGGGTCGGCTTTGGCATCGCTCGACCAACTCTGACGACGGGGTCGGAGGGCCGCCTGGGTCAGCGCCGGGCTTGATCCCCGCGGTCGAGGAGATCCATCGGGTCGCCCATGTCGTGGTATCCGAGGTAGCCGCCACCGGTTTCGGAGGCGTCGTACAGCGCATAGCCGAGCAACTCCTGGGCCCGTCGAGGCAGCCCGCGGACCACGTCGAGGGGAATGTTGGTGTAGCTGTTCTCCACCGGTCGCAGCCACCCCGCGCAATAGCCGGTGGACAGCGCCCGGCGCCGGCGATCGGCGGTGGTGTTCGCTCCGCCGGCATGGATGGTGTCGCCGCGGAAGAACAGCGCCGACCCGGCCGGCAGCGAGCACGCTGCGACCTCGTCGGGCTCGGGCATACGCTCGGGCGGCCAGCGGTGGCTTCCCGGCGCGACGAGCGTTCCGCCCATCTCCGGTGTGATGTCGACCAAAGCGGCAATCGAGTTGACGATCATCGGCGCGCCGGGGCGGGCGAAGTTCCAGGCGTCGTCGTCGCGGTGGAACGGCTGAGCGGTCTCTCCCGGCCCGATGTCGATCACCTCGCCGTCGTTCAAGATGATCTGAGGGCTGATCGGCCCGACGACGGCCTCGGCAAACCCCAACAGCCGCTCGTCGAGCAGTATCTCCACAAAGCTGGGCGCCTTCGCCGCCAGCCCCTGAAGCCGCCGGGTTTGCAAGCCGAGAAAATCGTCAGATGCTGCGGAACCGGAGTCGGTGCCGCGGTGGGCATCGAGCCAAGGGTCGAGTTCGGCGTTGAACCGCTCGAGGAAGTCGGGAGCCAGCCATCCGTCGATGATGACGCCCCCGTGGTTGTCGCTCACCTCGACAATGTCGTCGAGGCTGCAATCAGACGGCAGCCGGATCAACTCGGGTGTTCTTCCCATGGCCCGATATCTTGCCGAGGCCCCTCTCCGCGACGCCATTTCAGAATGAGGCCCCCATGGACAGCCGCACCCCAGTAAATCCCCTTCGGGAAGACCCGGACTTTTTGGAGTACTGCTACCGGCGGGTGTTGGAAAAGCTCGGGTTCGCCGCTGAGCACGCCGAGATCGTGGCCCGCTGCGTTTCCGACGGCGACCGCAACGGCAAGCTCACCCAGGGGATGGGGGTGTTCGAGATCCCAGTGCTGCTGGCCCGAACCGGGACCATGGACGTGACAGCGAGGCCGGAGATCGCCGATGAGGGACCGACCTGGGTGGTGATCGACGGAAACCGGTCATCGGGACAGTGGGCGGTGACGATGGCGATGGAGATTTGCATCGCCAAAGCCCGGGAGCACGCCATCGCCATCGGCTTCGCACGCGACTTCAATGACGCTGGCGCGTTCGGCACCTATGTCCGTATGGCAGCCCGGGAAAATATGTGCGCCATGGCCACCAACAACAGCCTGCCCCTGGTATCGCCTTGGGGCGGGATGGAGAACGTTCTGTCGGGCGCGCCGTTCGCCGCCGCGGCCCCCGGAGGCGTGCACCCGCCGATCGTGTCCGACCTCCAGGCCGTCGAAGTGCACGACGGCGACCTCAGCGAGGCCTACTTCCAGGGCCGGAAGCTGAAGGGGCGGTTCTTGGTCGATCCCGACACCGGGGAACTCACCGATGATCCGGCGCCCTATTTCGAGCCGATGGAGGACTTCGGACGCATCTCCGATTGCCGGGCCCCCTCAGTGTTCGGGTCGCCGAGGATGTACGCCTTCAATCTGTTCACCGAGATGCTGGCCGGGATCATCAATCCAATGGCGCGGCTCAGCCCGGAGATCGCCGGCCCTCCCTCCTACTGGCTGGAGCCCCGCGACGAGGCCCTGACCGGAGGGGCGTGCGTCATCGTCATCGACCCGTCGCATTGGATGGCCGCAGAGGAAGCCGGGCTGCGGTCTGATCGCCTGGTGGAGGCGGTGAAGGGGGCCAAGCGGCGTCCGGGGACAGACGAGATCTTCCTCCCCGGCGAGCGGGGCTGGCATGCCCTCCGGCAAGGAGGCGATGTCGCCGTTCTCCGTGCCCACTGGGAGTCGTTTGTTCGCATTGTCGAGAGCGTGGCACTCGATATAGAGGGGCTGCGCGCCGCCTACCGGGGGCAATAGCCGATTGGGCCCGGTCACTCGCCGGGACGCAAGTAGATCTTGCCGCAGTCCTTGGTGAGCGCCACCTCGAAGGCATCCCCTGCTTCGGACATGGGAAACGAATGCGTGACCAGAACGTCGATCTGGCGCTGGACGCGGGGATCGCCCAGCATCCGAAGCAGCCCGTCGCGATCTCGAAATCGGACATCATGGCCGCCGGTCCAGTTGATGTGACGATCCATCACCGTGTTGAGAATGGAGATCGGGTAGTCGCCGGCACCCAAGAAGCCCAGCGAAAAGATCGACCCATACCGGCGGATTCCGGCAAAGCACCGGTCGAGGTAGTAAGGCGCACCCGAGCACTCGAACGCCGCATCAGCCCCTTGGCGACCGCCGGTTATGTCATGGATTCGGCGCAGCCAGTCGGGATCGTCGGGGTCGATCACATGGTGGGCGCCCAACTCGCGGCACAAGTTCATGCGGTACTCGTTGCGGCCCAATACCACCACCGTGGCCCCCCGATACAGGGCGTTGACCACCGCGCCGAGGCCGATGAATCCCACACCGCCCACGATCACAACATCGCCGGCGCCGATTCCGAGGTGCTCGGCCGCAGTGTAGGTGCAGCCCAGGGTGCAGTTGCCGGCCGCGGCGTGGTCGAACGAAAGATCGTCGGGAAGCTCAACCACCATGTGCTCGGGGGCGAGACGGTATCGGGCCATGCCAAAGCCGCCCGACTCGCTGTTGTTGGCCTTCTCGATCCCGAGCAGCCCGGCCGTGACGTCCTGGGGCGCCATCCCGTCGTCATAGTTCTCGTAGGGGATTCCCAGACAGTGCGTCGGCGACAGGCCCTGGGTGCAGACAAAGCACTCCTGGCAGCTATTGCCCTGAAACACGATCACCCGGTCGCCCACCTCGAACCGAGACCCCGCTGCCACCTCGACAATGGTGCCGACACCCTCGTGGCCCAAGTGCTCGGGGCCGTCGTGCCATTCAAACTGGTGATCGCGGTAGATGCGGGCCTCATTGCATACCGGGGCCACGGCCACTTCGACGACCACGAACCCCGGACCGCACACCGGGTAGGGCTTCTCTGTCAACGCCGCGGTGCGCGGCCGGGGGATGGTTAGAACCGTGTTGGTTTTCTTGGTCATGGTTGTCTTTGGAGATGGCCGGTTGGCGTTGTGGTCGCCCGCGATACCGCGACCCTCTTATTGTAAAATACCGGTCTTCGCCTACACCTGCGGGAGGAAGAGCCATCATGCGGGCTGTCGTGTTCGACGAGCCGGGTCGCCCACTGCGGCTCACCGAGATCCCCGACCCCGAGGCGGGTCGGGGTGAAGCCGTGCTCAGGGTGCAGGCCTGCGGCATTTGCGGATCTGATCTCCACGCCACGCTTCCCGACGGCATCGCCCGCCGCGGCGGCATTCTCGGCCATGAGGCAGCCGGGGTCATCGAGCGCCTCGGACCCGATCCCATCGGCGATTGGAGCATCGGCGACCGGGTGTTCGCGGTGTCATGGCTCACGTGCGGAGAGTGCGGCTGGTGTCGGCTGGGCCAAAACCACCGCTGTGAGCAGATCGCCTATTTCGGCGCCCTGGGCGACGATCAGCCCGACGGCGCTTACGCCGAGCGGCTGTTGGTGCGCACCAACGACCTGCTCGCCGTGCCCGATGGGGTGAGCCTCGACCTCGCGGCCCTGGTCGAACCGCTGGTCACCGGCCTGATGCTGGTGCGAGAGGCCGAGCTGTCCATCGGCAGTCGGGTGCTGGTGATGGGAGGTGGCCCCATCGGACTCGCCGCGGTGCTCTGGGCCCGCTTCTTCGGCGCCCGGCGAGTGGTGATGAGCGAGATCGTCAACCACCGTCTGCAGCTCGGCGAACGGCTTGGCGCCACCGACACCATTGACGCCGCCGCGGTGGACGACTTGAAGGCAGAGGTGGTCAGCGTGCTGGGCCAGCCCCCCGATGCGGTGATCGAATGCGTGGGCCGGCCCGGCATGCTGTCTGAGGCCATCGACATCGTCCGCCAATTCGGCACTGTGGTGGCCGGAGGCGTCTGCATGCAGCCCGATGCCATCGATCACCTCAGCGCCTATTTCAAGGAGCCGACGGTGCGCTTTCCGGCGTCCTACACCAAAGACGAGAACGCCTTCGTGTTGGAGATGATCGCGGCCGGGCGGATCGACCCGACGCCGATGCTGAGCCACCAGGTGAGCCTGGAAGATCTGCCGAGCGCATTCGAGGGGTTGCGAGCCCCGACCGACCAGTGCAAGGTGATCGTTGTCCCCTGATCGGCCACACGACCGGGTGGTCGACTTTGACGGGGGCGTCGCCGTCATCACCGGTTCGGCCGGCGGAATCGGGCTAGGGATGGCGCGAGCTTGCCTCACCCGAGGCATGCGCGTGCTGTTGTCTGACCTAGCCGATCATCGGCTGGACGCCGCGGTTGTGGCTCTCAGCGGCCAAGGGGCCAGCGTCATCGGCCATGCCGCCGACGTTCGCTGCCGCAGCCAGCTCGAAGCGCTGCGGGACCGAGCGATGAGCGAGTTCGGTCGGATCGACCTGTTGTGCAACAACGCCGGGGTCGGGCTGACCAAGCCCCTCGTGGAATGCACCGCCGCCGACTGGGACCTGTTGCTGGATGTGAACGTCAAAGGCGTGGCCAACGGCATCGCGGCGTTCCTTCCGGCCATGCTGGAAGCCGACCGCGGCCACCTCAATGCCACCGCCTCGCTTTCAGGGCTGGTTAGCGACCCTCATCTGGGGATTTACAGCGCCACCAAATTCGCCGTGGTGGGCATGATGGGCGCCCTGGCCCGAGAGCTGACCGACACCAGCGTGTCGGCTTCGGTGCTGTGCCCCGGCCCAGTGGACACCGGCTTGCTTGATTCGTCGGCTGTCCACACCGGCGAGGCGGCGAGCGCAGGCGCCCGGGAGTACCTCAGCGCGGGCATGGCCCCCGAAGAGGTCGGCGAGTTGGCCATTGCCGGCATCGCCGACGGTCGCCATTGGCTGTTCTCCCATGCAGCGCTGACCCGCCGGATTGTTGAGAATCAAGTCGCCTCCATGTTTGATGACGGCACCCTCTACGTCGACCCCATTGACTGGACCGAGCAGCGGTGACTGCCGGGACCGCAGCCTCTGTCGACCGTTCGTGCTAGAGGGATTCCACGCCCATGTAGCTGGCGTCAAGGAGGCTCCGATCAGCCAGCAGGTCGGCGGCCGCGCCCTGCATCACGAGATCGCCATGGCTGAGGACATATCCCCGGTCGGCGATCTCGAGGGCCAAGTCGACGTGCTGTTCCACCAGCAGCACGCCGGCGCCGGTCTCGTCGGCAATCCGGCGCACCACCGGCATCAGCTCTTCGTAGATGACCGGGGCCAGCCCCAAGCTCATCTCGTCCACCATGAGAAGCTGGGGGTCGGCCACGATGGCCCGGCCCAGCGCCAGCATTTGCTGCTCACCGCCGCTGAGGAGCCCGCCTTGGCGATTCATGAGCGGTCCCAGCGCCGGAAAGAAGTCCACGGCGCGGTCGATATCCACCCGGCCGCGGGTCTTGGCCAATTCCAGGTTCTCCCGCACCGTCAGCTGGAACAGGATGCCCCTGTTCTCCGGCACTTGGATCACCCCCCACCGGGCCACTTTGTGGGCCTGGCGGAGCCGGGGCACCGGTTGGCCCATGACCGTCACCGTTCCCCCCAGAATCTGCCCCATGCCCGAAATCGTCATCAACGTGGTCGTCTTGCCCGCGCCGTTGGGGCCGAGCAAAGCCACCACTTCGCCGCCGTCAACGGTGAGATCCAGCCCTCGCACCACGGCCACCCCGTCGTAGCCGGTGTCCAAGCCTTTGATGGTCAGCAACCGGCGGCTCACGTCTCGCCTCCGGCGCGGCCCAGATAGGCGGCGATGACCCTCGGGTCGCCGCGCATCTCCTGGGGCGTGCCCGACGCTGCGAGCCCGCCGAAGACCAGCATATGAATGAAGTCGCACACGCTGAGCACCAATCCCATGTCGTGGTCTACCAGCAGCATCGTGACCCCCTGGTCCACCAGGCGGCGGAGCTGGGCCCCGAACCACTCGGTCTCGGATTTGTCGAGACCCGCGGCGGGCTCGTCCAGCAACAGGATCTTGGTTGTGGCCGATGCCAGCGCCCGCCCGACCCCCACCAGCTTGCGCTGTCCTTGCGAAAGCTCGCTCGGCTGATGGTCGGCGATGGCGCCGAGGTCAAGCAGCTCGATGACCTCTTCAACCCGCTCATCGCGGCGGCGCGGGCGGAAGAAGTCTCGCACCGCGCCTGTGAAGGTCAGGCGTTCGCTGGCCACCCCAAGATTCGAGCGCACGGAGATGTCGTCGAAAAGCTCGAGGGTTTGCCATGTGCGGGTCAGGCCTTGGTGGGCCAGTTGGTGCGCGGGGCGCCCGAACACCTCGGTTCCCTCTAGCAGCACCGAGCCGGACGCGTTGTGGGGCAGGAATCCGGTGACGGCGTCGATGAAAGTGGTTTTACCGGCGCCGTTGGGGCCGATAAGGCCGGTGAGCTGACCTCGCCGGCACTCCAGAGTCACGTCGTTCACCGCGACAAGGCCGCCGAACGCCACCGTCAGCGACTCGGTGCGAAGTACCGCGTCAGCCACTTCGCGCTCCTGTTTGTCTGGTGGCGGCAACGGGTGAGTCCAGCGGGTCCATCCCCCGTCGGCGTCTCCACCAATTGACGGCCTGGTGGAACTGTTTGCGCTGGAACCCGTCGATGCCCTCGTTGTTGTAGAC
>JAPOSH010000029.1 GCA_026709815.1 bacterium
CAGCTGCATCCTGATGCGTTGGTCGTGCTCGATGCTCAGGCGGCCTCGCTCTTGTCGAGTGCGAGGCCACCGCGCTGACTTTCCGGCGGCACGAACTGATCGGGCCGGTACCAGCCTCTACGCAACCGGCCTCTACACCAAATCCAGCAGGTGGCCGAGGCGCTGCTGCTTGGTGCGGAGATAGCTTTCGTTCTCCGCTCGGGGAGGCACCTCGAGGGGGACCCTGCGGGCGATCTCCAAGCCCGATGCGGCCAAGCCGTCGTGCTTGGCGGGGTTGTTGGTCATCAAGGCCACCCGCTTGACCCCCATCTCAGCCAGAATGGCCGCGCCGATGTCATAGGTGCGGGAGTCCACCGGCAGGCCCAGTTTCAGATTGGCCTCCACGGTGTCGTGGCCCATGTCCTGAAGGGCGTAGGCCTGCATCTTGTGACCGATGCCGATCCCTCGTCCCTCATGGCCCCGCAGATACACGAAAACTCCGGTACCGCAAGCGGCGATGGCTTCCATGGCGGCGTGAAGCTGCGCCCCGCAGTCGCAGCGCCATGAGCCGAACACGTCTCCAGTGAGACACTCGCTGTGTACCCGCACCAAGACCTCGTCAGCGCTGTCCACGTCGCCGAGCGCGAACGCCACGTGCTCCTCGCCGTCGTCCATCGACGCGAAGGCATGGCAGGTGAAGCGACCCCACCTCATGGGCACCTCGGTGGTGGCGATCAGCCTGATCTCGGGTTTGCCTCTCATCAGCTGGCAACGAGAGTACCGCTGCCCGCTGCCAAATAATCACTCTGAACCCAAATCGAGGCCGGCGAAACCATTGGACCGGAGCACTGCGATCACCCAGAAACCCGCCAGCAGCCCGCCATAGAGCAGCAGCAGAAACCGCATCGACACCAGATCGCCCAGAAACCCGCCCAATAGCGAGCCCAGCGGCAGCCCCGACAGCACCGACATCAGCCACACCGACATCACCCGGCCCCGGTACTGCTCGTCAACCTGCACTTGCAAGGCGCTGTTCATCGTCACCCCGTGGCCCATGTGGGCCGCCCCGAAGATGAAATAGCCCACCAAACCCACCGCCAGCCATGGTGTGGCGCCGACCAGGAGAATCCCCAGGGCGTATACCCCGAGGGCGAGTACCTCCATCCGGGAGCGAAGGTGGCGGTCTCCGAAACCGGTCACATAGAGTCCCATGGCAAGCGATCCGCACCCGAACGTCGCGGTCAGCCACGCCAAACCGCCGTCGCCGAGCGAGAAGACGTCGTCGGCCACGCTGGCCACGAGGGCGAAGGCGAACACTGCCCCGAGTCCGGCGACCAGAAACGAGATCGAGATCACCAGACGCATCTCGGGCCGCCGCCAGATGTACTCCAGCCCTTGGCGGAACTGCAACCAGAACGGCTCTTGGTAGACCGGCTCAGCGGGCCGGAGCCTCACCGGGGCCATGACGAGCAGACCCACCGCAAAGCCGGCAATGGTGACCGCGAACGCCGGCCCAGGACCCCACAAGTACAGCGTGGCACCGGCTACAGCAGGCCCGATGGCACGTCCGACGGTGAACGACAACGACACGCAGCGCACAGCCGCCAACAGGTCCTCAGGGGGTACCAGCAGCGCGGTCATGGCCTGGGAGGGGGCCCACTGGAACCCCGACGCCACCCCGACTGCCATCTGGATCGCGATGATGAGCCACGGGCTCAAGGCATCGGCGGCGAACAGGGCCAAGTATGCGGCCGCCGCGGCGATCTGGACGGAGAACGACCCGAGCAAAATAGCCTTGCGGCTCATGCGATCGCTCCAGATGCCGGCCACCGGGGTCATGATCAGCGACGGCACCAGCACCGCGAACGCCGCGCTCCCCACCCAGAAGTTCGAATCGGTCAGCTCGTTCATGTAGAAGGGCACGGCCAGCGACTGCATGAACTGCCCGGAGGTGGCGATGGTCACCCCGATGAAAAACATCAGGAACGATCGATGGGAAAGCGCTCGCAGCGCCGAGGGCTGAGCAGACACGATCAGCCGACAGTAGCTGCCGCACCTTGACTTGCCGCACCTTGTCGCATCTGGCCGCGTCGTCGACTCCGGTTGAATCCGGCCGTGCGATCCCGGTGTGCCAACATCGGTTCGTGGCTGATCTGGTCCGCAACCGACACGGCAGCGGTGCCTTCCGCCGTCGGCTGCGCATGGTATCGCCCGATCCCAGAACCGTGGTGGTCGGCCTCGAGGACGATATGCACCACTACGAGGCTGCTCTGACCCACGACGGCGCCCAGATCACCGGGGTGCAAGCCGCGGGCCCGCGCATGCCCTGGGTACCGTGCTCGGGAGCGCTCGACCAGCTCCAGCGCCTGGTGGGCTGCCCGCTGACCAGCACAGCGTCGCAGGTGTTCGCGTGGACTGACGTCCGCCAGCAGTGCACCCACCTCTACGACGCCGCCGTGCTCGGGGTGCTCCATGCCGCCCGGGGGGCGGTCGGCACCCGCCAGTACGACGCCGCGGTGCCCGACTGGGATCAGCCCCCGTTCTCAGCTTGGGTGGAGCGAGACGGGATTGAGGTGCTCCGCTGGCAGATGGCGGCCCACCTGGAGATCGAGTCCCCTGAGCCGTTCGCCGGCCGTCGGCTCAAGGGCGGGTTCGTCCACTGGTGCGAGCAGGTCTTGGATCCCCAGGAGGCCGAGGCGGCATGGGTGCTTCAGCGCGCCACCTGGCTCTCCGGCGCCCGGCGCAGCGAGCTGGAGGACTGCGACGACGCCATTGAGTCAGGGCTGGTGGCGAATGTGTGCTGGACCTCCCAGCCCGAGCGAATGCACGTTGCCTTCCGACGTCGGGGAACGCTGCGCGACCACGGTCCCAGCCCCGACGAGATGCTCGTCGGCATGCCAGAGCGTTGGCCGCAACTCCGCGACATCTGACCAGAGCGTTGGCCGCAACTCCGCAACATCTGACCAGAGCGTTGGCCGCAACTCCGTAACATCTGAGAAACTCCACAACGTGGCGATGGGCAATATCACATGGCGCTAGGAGCATCGGGGGAACCGCTGTTCGCCGAGCAGTTCCGCTCCATCACCGCCAACATCGGCCGAGCGGTCATCGGCAAGCCCGACGTGCTGGATCTGGCCGTCACCTGTCTTTTGGCCGAGGGGCATCTGCTCATCGAAGACGCCCCCGGTGTGGGCAAGACCAGCCTGGCCAAGGCGCTGGCCATCACCGTTCAGGCCGAGTTCGGCCGCATCCAGTTCACCCCTGATCTGCTCCCCTCCGATGTGGTGGGCACGACGATATGGAACCGGTCGGCAGGCACTCTCGACTTTCAACCCGGACCGGTGTTCGCCGGGATCGTGGTAGCCGACGAGATCAATCGGGCCTCCCCGAAAACCCAATCGGCGCTGTTGGAAGCCATGGCCGAACGGCAGGTCACCATCAACGGCGCCACCCATGGCCTTCCCCGGCCGTTCATGGTGATCGCCACCCAGAACCCGCTGGAACACGAGGGCACCTACCCGCTGCCTGAGAGCCAGCTGGATCGGTTCTTGATGCGGATCGAAGTGGGCTACCCCACCGAGCAGGCCGAGCTCGACATTCTCAACACCCACGGCGCCGACAGCCCGCTCGACTCCCTTCGCCCGATGGTGAACGCCGAGGCGGTTCGTGCTCTGGCCGAACAAGCCGGCGCCGTGTTCACCGCACCAGGGATCAAGCACTACCTGGTACAGATCGCCCATGCCACCAGGGCTCACCCCAGCCTGGCTTTGGGGATGTCCCCGCGGGCCACCCTCGCCCTGCAACGCGCCAGCCGGGTGCGGGCGGCATCGGTGGGACGCGATTACGTGCTGCCCGACGATGTGAAGCAGCTGGCCGTGCCCGTTCTGGCCCACCGGCTTGTTTTGAACCCCCAGGCCCGGGGCGCCTCGCCCGATCAGATTGTGGACCAGATCATGGGCTCGGTTCCGACCCCGGTCGCCTGATCGCCCCCACTCGATGGCAGGCAGCGGCACCGATCATCCGCCGACTGGTCGCCGGGAATCATGCTGACGCCACCGGGCTGGCTGCTGTTGGGGGGATCGGGACTGCTGGTCGCTGCGGGCTGGGTATTCGGCGTCGACGAGCTGCTGGCCGTGGGCGTCGCCGGAGCGGTGGTGGCGATCGGATCGGTGGCCTATGTTCGCTGTCGCCACCCGCTGCGGGTGATCAGGCGCACCCTCGAGCCTTCGCACATTCACGTCGGCGACGATTGCCGGGTGACGTTGGAGATGGCCAACCATCATCGTCTGCGGACTCCGGTGCTGCACCTAGCCGATGAGATCTCATTGCCCGCCGAGAGATCGACGGGGTTGTCCTGGTCACCCGGCCTATGGGCCGCGCCGATCCCGTCTGGAGAGAGCCTTGCGATCTCCTACCGGCTTCCCACCGAGGAGCGGGGACAGGTGGCCATCGGGCCGCTCCAGCTCACGGTGTCCGATCCACTGGGCCTATCAGCCCGGCGCCTCCGGCTCGGCCGCCGAACAGCGGCACTGGTGTATCCCAGGGTGCTGCCCATCGCACCGCCGCCGCATCGGCCCGGCCGCGAGTTCGACGCAGTGCGGCGCACTCCCATGGCCCAAGCCGGCGACGAGCTCTACGGCTTGCGCCCGTTTCAGCAAGGAGACGATCCTCGTCGCATTCACTGGCGGCTGTCGGCCCATCACGATGAGCTGATCGTCCGTCAGTTTGAGGAGTTCTCCCACTCCCGCACCGTCGTCGTGCTGGACACCCGGAGCGCGCTTTTGCGGGCCGAGCCCGCCCGCGAGCTGTTTGAGGCCATGGTGTCGGCCGCGGCCAGCATCTGCTGGGCGGGCCAGCGCCGGGGCGACTGGGTCCGGTTGGTCACCACCGCGGATTTCGACAGCGGCTACGGCGCCGACTTGTCCCATCTCCTCAAGATCTACGAGTACCTCGCCCTAGTCGCACCCGATCTCGGCAGCTTGGCGGAAACAGTCGAAAAGCTGGGCCGAGAGCACCGCGGAGGCCAGGTTGTGGCCGTGGCGGCCGCGGTCGACGGAACCGAGGCCCGCTCGCTGGCCCACACCGGCGCCCAGTTCAGCTCCAAGACCGTGGTGCTGTTCGGCGACGCTCGACAAGCAGACACAAATAGCGCCTTCATCCCGGGCATCACCCTTTTGCCGGTGGACGAGCCGCTGGCTTTCGCCGGCGTCTGGGCCGCGCACACCGCTTCTGGCCGAGAGGCCTCGGCAAAGCCCGACTCGCCTGGAGCTTCTGGCGGCTACCAGCGACCATGACCGACCACCGAGGATCTCGACAGGGGCGGCTGGCCCGGCGGGATCCGGTCCGATGGGATCTAGTCCGATGGCGCCTAGCGCGAGAAATCGCCGGCCCGGCCTTGACTGCGGCCACCGTCTTCAGCCTTATCCGAGTCTTCGACGGCCGCTCTTGGATACTCCCTGTGCTCATTGCCGCGGCCACAAGCCATCTGCTGGCACTGGCCGTTCGCCGCATCGGTTGGGGCATGCCGGTTTCGACTCTGGTCAGCGGGGTCGGACTGCTCCTGACCGTTACGTGGACCCACTACTGGCACACCACCGCATGGGGCATGCCGGTTGCGGAAACCCTGGCCGCGCTGGCCGACGATTTCGAGGCGGCCTGGACTGCTTTCGGGGATCTCAGCCCACCGGTGGCGCCGCTCAATGGATTCACGGTGACCGCCATGGTTGTGACATGGCTGATCGCCTTCCTGCTGGACGACTGTTGGGCAATGCGCCATCGGGCGCTGTCCGAGTCCATGCTCCTGCCGATCGCCGCCATTGGATTCGTGGGGCTGGTGGGCGATCACCAGCACCGGATTCTGACCATAGGAGTGTTCACGGCCGCGCTGCTGTACTTTGCCGTGATTCACCGGGTGGCGGCCCGCACCGCCGGCATCCCGTGGCTGGGAGGCCGAGGACGGGCTTCGGCCGGACGGCGCTCGCTGCTGATCGCAGGCGCGGCGATGGCCGCGTTCGCCCTGGGGGGAGCAGTGGCCGCCGTGCCGGTTCTGAGCAGCGACGACTCCCCCCTCGTCGACCTGGCCGTCGAGCGGAGACGAGAGAGCTCGACAAGAGTGGTGATCAGCCCCCTGGTGGACATCAGAGGACGATTGGTGAACCAGGCCGACACCGCGATGTTCCAGGTGAGAGCCGAGGAGCGCTCCTATTGGCGCCTCACCTCGCTGGACCGGTTCGATGGCCAGGTTTGGACCTCACAGGCCGAATACGCCTCTCGCCCCACGCAACTGCCCTCACTTCTGCAGTCGGGCTCCAGCGTGGAGGAGTCGGTGCAGCAGTTCACCATCGAACAGCTCAGCGCAGTCTGGCTGCCCGCCGCTTTCGAACCCCGGTCGCTGGCCTTGACCTCCGACGAAATCGGCCTCGGCGACATCAGCTATGAGCCTTCGTCCTCAACGCTCATCGTGGGCCGCTCCCTGGCCACCGCCGACGGACTCTCTTACACTGTCACTTCGGCACTGCCCCGATTCGACCCCGAAGTGCTCAAAGCCATTCCCCTCGACGCGGTTCCCGACGCTTTGGCGAGCGCCAACACCTCCCTATCGTCGGATCTGCCGTCGGACTTCAGCCCTCGGGTACGAGATCTGGCCGCCCGGCTAACCGCCGGAGCAGAGTCAGGATACGAACAGGCGCTGGCTCTTCAGAGCTTCTTCCGCAACGGCGGCTTCGTCTACGACGCCAACGTGGTCCCCGGCCATTCCGGCAACCGAATCGAGGATTTCCTGAACGCTCGAAGGGGATATTGCGAGCAATTCGCCGGCACGTTCGCAGCCATGGCCCGGTCGATAGGCCTGCCGGCGCGAGTAGCCGTGGGCTTCACCGTCGGCGAGGCCGACCCCGACGACTCCAATCTCTACCTGGTTCGAGGCCGGCATGCCCACGCCTGGCCCGAGGTGTTCCTGGCCGGCGTGGGGTGGGTGGCATTCGAACCCACGCCGGGCCGAGGCGCCCCCGGCGCCCAGGACCACACCGGCGTGGCCGAGGCCCAGGCCGTCGGCCGCTCCGGCCTCGAACCCTCCGAGGCCGAACCGGCGCCCGCAGCCGCGCAGCCCCTCGACTCCTCGACCGACTCCGAGAGCTTCTTGCCCCCCGACTCCCCGGGATCAGTCGAGGCTCCTTCTGGGGCCGGCGATGACGGCGGCGGGCTGAGCTGGAGGGTTTGGGCGGCCATACTGGCGCCATCGCTGGCTGCTCTGGCCGCTCTCGCCATCCCCGGGCTCAAGAGGCGCCGAGACAAGCGGCGACTGTTGAGCCTGGGGGGCAATCGGGGAAAGATCAAACTCTTGTGGGCCGAGACGGTGGCATCGTTGGCGCTGATCAAGATGACCCCTCGACCCGACGAGACCCACCTCGAATTCGCCGACCGGGCCATCGAGCAGATCCCGCTTCACAGCCCCGACCTCCGCCAGCTGGGCGAGTTGGCCGCAGCCGCGGCCTTCGCGCCGTCGGAGCCCACCGACCACAATCAGTGGCTGGCCCGGACCTGGTCGCTCTCGGTCCGCTCCGAGGTGGACTTCAGGGTGGGCAGATGGAAGAAGCTCGCCGCGTTCTTATTCGCGCGCTCTTAGGAGCGCTCGGTGTCGCCGCGGCGCAGGCGGTTGACGATGCGGCGGCCCGGCGACCGCAGAAAGCTGCTCACGTCGCCGCGGTTGATGCTGTCGCTGATCTGCTGGAGCCCGAATCGCCCGAGTCGGCGCAGGTTGCTCCACCCCCACAGCGACGCCGCCAGCATGACCAGAAAACCCAGGAAAGACAGCAAGTACGAGGTGGACAGGGTCAAGATCATGAAAACCAACCCGGCAATGCAGCCCAGAACGGCGAACCGGAGGTTGCGGGCCGGGTGGGTGAACACCGTGGTCCGGCCGACCTCACGGGCCAGGGCGGGATCGGTTTCGTAAAGCCGCTCCTCGATTTCGCTGAGGATGCGCTGCTCGTCCTCGGATAGTGGCACCTGCTAAGTGTCTCACAGCCCAACCCGCCAAACAATGCCAGCCGCCCTCGTTTCTCAACCGGTGTCGGTGGCAGCAGCGGCGGCAGGGCGGATGATCCCCGATCCGAACTTTTCCCTGATGCGGTCGACTGCCCGATCCACCTCGTGCCACGAGTGGGCGGGGGCGCCGTCTCCCGCGAGGTCGAGGGCAAGCTGGCGCTGGCCGGAATCCTCCAAGTCCGACACCTCCACCCCCACCAAGCGCACCCCCGGAGCCACGTCCACTGCCTCCAGAAGCCGCTTGGCCTCCCGGGCCAGCGCCACTCCGGAGTCGATCGAGCCGGCCAGGGTGTGCGATCGGGTGATGGTGCGGAAATCCCCGAAACGGACTTTGACGGTAACCGTGCGCCCGGCAGCGCCGGCACCCCTGAGGCGGGCGGCCACCGAATCGCTGAGAACGGCCAGCTCTGCGCCCAAGGCCTCGTGGGTGTGGAGGTCGCGGGCGAAGGTCTCCTCGCGGCTCATGGACTTGGCCGCGGTCTCGGGCACCACCGGGCGGGGATCCACGGCGTTGGCCAGACTGTGCAGGTGACGGGCGTGGGCTTTTCCGACCACTCCCTCCAGCTGCTCCAAGGGAAACTCGGCCAACTCGCCGACGGTGGCGATCCCGATGCGGTGAAGGCGGCCCAACGTGGCCGGGCCCACCCCCCAGATGTCGCCCACCGGGCGGGGGGTCAAGAAGGCCCGCTCCTCGCCCACCGGCACCTCGAACACCCCGACCCCGCCCGACGGCCCCGCCGGAGTCGGCCAGGGCTTGGCCAGCTTGGAGCCCAGTTTGGCCAAGAACTTGACCGCCGCCACCCCCACCGCGCAGCCGATTCCCTCCTGATTGCGAACCCGCTCCCGGATCCGATGGCCGATCTCGACGGGCGGTCGATGGGCGCCGGACACATCTAAGAAGGCCTCATCCACCGACAAGGGCTCAACCAGCGGCGTGAAGGACCGCAGGATATCCATGATGCGTCCGCTCACCTCGGAGTACAGCCTGTGGTCACCGGGCAGGAACACCAGCTCAGGACAGAGTTGTCGGGCTCGTCCTGAGGGCATAGCCGAACGAACCCCATAGGCTCTGGCCTCGTACGAGGCCGACGCCACCACCCCCCGGCTGCCCGGACCGCCCACCGCCACCGGCAAGCCCCTCACCTCGGGACGCCGGATCTGCTCGACCGAGGCGAAGAAGGCGTCCATGTCCACATGCAAGATCGACCCGGATCGGCCGCGGTCGCGATCGCGTTCACGGGCGGAGTCCTTCATCGTCATCGCCGCAGCCCTACCACCGTCTCGCTACCGTCTCGCCAGAGCATTGCCAGAGCCTCGCTACAGCCTGGTGACCGCGAGGCCGTCGATCTCGACGCCGCTCACCTGATAGCGGTAGCTCAACATCTGGTCGGGGCGCCGTCGGCACCACTCCAGCAACGGCTCGCGCACCCAGCGGGGACTGTGCGCCAAGCGGCCCTCGCACTCCTCGAGGCCATAGAAATCGGCGTGCTCCACGATGCCGTCGGGATCCTCCAACACGATCTCGCCCTTCCAGTGAAGCGCCCGGTGGGCCTCCACTCGCAGCCGCCATCCCAAATCGGCGAAATCAACCGTGATCTCGTACAACGGCCCCGCCCAGGCGTCGACGCTGATCCCGGTCTCCTCCAGCACTTCTCGCCTCAGCGCCTCCAGCATGGTCTCCCCCGGATCGACCACCCCGCCGGGGGTGCTCCACTCCACCGAGTCGTTGCGGCGTCGGTTGCACACCAACAGCAGCTGATCCCCTCGGAACACCACTCCCCCGGCCACCTCCCAGTCCCGGGCCGGCCTCTTCTGAGCATTCTCCCTCTGGCCGGTCATCCCTCCAGTATGGCCCGATCCGATGACAGCACGCCCCCAACAAGCCCTCCACAAGCCCCCCACGATTGGGAGGGGGTTCAGAGCCAGCCCGATCCTCGCCCCGCCCGGGTGGGAAGTCGGCGTAGGGCTTGGGCGGCGGTCGCAGTTCGTGGGCGCCGTTTCGGCCTCGGCACACAATCCATCCGTCATCGTGGATGCTGTGATGGCAGCTTGTACACACCAGCACCAGGTTGTCGATGTCGGTGGGCCCGCCTCTTGACCACTCCAAGATGTGGTGTGCCTCGCACCAAGCAGCCGACCGGCCGCAACCGATGCAGTGCTTGTCCCGGATGATGAGGGCGGCCCGCTGGGCCTCGGTGGCAAAACGCTGCTTGCGACCCACCCAGAGATCTTGGTTCTGGCTGTTGAACACTGCAGGCAGAATGTCGGCGTCGCAAGCCAGCCGCAGGGCCTCTGCCATAGGCAGGGGCGTGCCATCGAGCAGACGGGCATCGGCTAGCTGGCGGTTCAGCACGTCCCAGTTGGCGGTCAAGATAAGCGTGGCGCCGTGGGGCTTGCGAACATCGGCGTCGGCGTCGGCGCACACCAGATTCTCCAGCGCGTCGGCCATCCTCTGGTCGAAGGCGGTCTTATCTGCCTCCTTCTTGCCTGCTTCTTTGCCCTCATTGCGCTGGCGGCGAACCTCGTCGGCCAGCGCAGCCTCGATGCGATTCCCGGCAACCGGGTCGAATCGACCGTTCAAGATGAACATTCCATCGTCGGGTGATTTGAAGAAGCTCAGCGATCGGCGCTGCCGCTGCCGAGCCAAAAGCGACTTGCCATCGTCGCCGGACTGCTCTTTTTGGTGATCTCGCAGTGTCCGGGAAAAGGTGCCGAAATCTTGGCGCCGGGCCGCTTCCACCAGCACGGTCTCATCCACCGGCCCCTGGGAAGCGGCCTTGGCGATCTGGGTGGCGTGGGCCGCAGGAATCTCCCCGGCGCCCAGCGCATTGAGAGTCTCGGGAACCTGGGAGAACTGAGAAGCGGTCTCCACCTCGCGCCGGGCTTGTCGGCTGGAGGACTGAAGCGCTTCCAAAGCCACCCGCCGGGCCAAGCCCTCCCCTCCCCGGCTGGCGTACGCCGCCAGGGTGGCGGTCTTCATGGCGGCCAGTCGGGCCTCAGCTCTCTTGATCAATCCCAACCGCTCCCGCAGTTCAGAAAGCGACAGGCCGGCCACATCAACCGCCTCCGGCCAAACCTGCCCGGATGGCTCACTATCAGCCCGCTCCCCCTGCTCAAGCAACCCAAACTCCATGCATGCAAGTATACCGGCCCCAGTGACAACAACTACTCAGATAAACGGGTATTAATACATATATCTTGATCTTTTTTAAAAATTATTTGAATATAACTAAGACAAGTGGCATACAACAACTATCAACGGACAGGCTTCGGCCTCAGCACCGCCGCCGCCCCTCAGGCCCTGAGCCTGTCCACGAGCAGGTCGACCCATGCTTGGCTGTACAGGTATCTCTTGAAGCTAGTGATGTATTCCGCGTATCCGATGTTCAGCGTCTTGTCCGGCTCGTCGCGGCCAGGTCGCACGCCCAGTTCCCTTGACAAGTGCGCATGTTCATTTGTATTCAGCTTGTGACCAGTCCGCCGATGCACTTCGTCAATCACCTGCATTGCGCTGAAATTAGGGCGGGCTGTCGGCTTGGGTAGGACAACATACCTTTCGATTGTCTCTTCGAGTTCTGTAGGCACCTCGCCGGGTCGAACAAAGTACGCCACAGAATCGGGACTCTTCCCTGAAGTCGGTACGGCTGGAATGAAAGCGATTCGCATCATGTAGGTGGGATCAGCGAGTAGCTCAACAGGAGCGTCGTAGGCACGGGCGAGTGCTGCTTGTACATCCAGTGGCAACGATGCTTGGAGTTTCTTCCGGGATCTCAACACATCGGGATCCCGGAAGCCAGAGAGCTGCAATGGCACCGACAGCTTCTCGCCCAGCGCGTACTCAGGACCGAAAATATCCACGAGAACGCTCTCCGTCTTAAGGAGTCCGGCCTGGGCGAAAGGAATAACGACGTAGTCAAGAGCCGGAAGGTACCGATGAGCCACGGCGTTTCGGATCTCAACCCAGCGCGAGAGATTCTCGCGGATGCCGCGATAGCCAGCATCGGGGAACGCTTTGCTCACCAGCTCGAGTGTATTCAGCGATTGCTCTGCACCGCCGACAAGACAAGGCTCACCAGACGAGTCGAGACGCCTCCACTCCTTGCCAGATCGCTGGAGCGATGCCAACGCCAGGCTGTTCCACGCAGTGACGAATAGCAGCGAGAACGCTCCAGTCCGAAATGCGCTTGTTGGATCGTTCCAGATGCGCAGCGCTTCGAGACAGGAAGACCTTGCCTGTTGCAGCTGGGCTTGCCACTCGACTTCCTTTGCACCAACCGGATGAGCGCCGAGTGACACGATCTGTGTCTCAAGGTCGGCGATGCGGTCCGTCTGCCGTGAGGGCTGCGATGTCTCCAAACCAAGTGTTGCCCGGATGAATCGGTCGAACCTCCGACCGTGAGAAGATCCGTCCTCCCAAGTCTCTCGCTCTAGCTGGCTCTTGGAGACCCCATTGCCGTTGTCCCATCGCTCAAAAAGCTCTCGAGCAAGTTCAACCTCCGCATCACTTGGAGTTTTAGGCATGCGGTCACCATACCTTGGCCGCAATCACCAACCCAGATACCCCTCTTCCCAGATGAATAGAGAAGAGCAAGAAATCGGCGAAGCAGTGGAGGACCTGCCAACAGCCCGCCGCACCGCCCCATCTTCTGCATGGCAATATGGCTACCCCGTCGTCGTACCTCAGAAAAGCCGTGAGCAGCGAAGATGCGGCAGACCTCCCGCCCGTAGAGAACGCGCAAGTTAGCCAACAGCGACCTCGATTTGGGTCACATAGACCTCCTCGCGCAACCGTCGCTCGATCTCACCGGCAGATGCGCTCTCGAAGAACAACGTGAGGGCTTCGGCAAGGTTCCCTCGTGCCTCGGAGACCGTTTCTCCCTGACTCGCAACATCTACCTCTGGACAGAACGCAACATAGCCGCCACCCTCGGATTCGACAATCGCGGTCAAGCTCCTGTTCATCCCGCACCTCCTATCGCAAAGCTACCGGCCGGCGCGGCCTTGTCAACAACGAACAGGGGAAACCTGCATAGGTCGGACGGCCCAGGGAAAGGGCTGCAACGGGCGGCTTTGGCGGAGACCTTCTACTCCTCCGAATACGCTCACTCTACTTCCACCCGCCAACGCGAGGCACCCTCCAGAGCCTCCTGGTTCACCCCCGGCCTCGCGCAGGCAGCGGACGGTCAAGCCGACGCGCCGCTGGACTACTCAAGCCAAGATCCACACCGGTGCCAGAGGAAAGGCAGACAGGGAGTGACCTCGGCTGAACTTTCACTCATATGTCCGACGACACCAAGCAACAAGTCTGAAGACGAGAGGGCGACGACATGAGACAAACGATACCGACAATTCCCCGCCGACAGCGAACGACCTGCCCCCGACCCGCAAACCCGATTGGCAAAGGCGTCAGAGCACGCGTCGCTGGTGTTGAGGCTGATCTCCTTGCGGTATGCGGATGAGCGGTTCGCCCATCGGCGCGCTGGTGCATCTGCCTGAGGGCGCTGATGTGGTTCAGGCGGTCATCCGCACCATCGCGTCCAAGATCGAATCATCCGCCGAGGCCCCCGACATCGCCGGGGTGATGGACTCGGTGTCGGAGCTGCTCGACCGCTCGGTGGCGGCCAACGAGTACATCATCGGCACCGCCGGCGCCGACCCCCTCATCGACTTGAACCAGCTCGACTTCAAACAGCTCCTCTTGCGCTTCGAGGGCCGCAAGCGCACCGCCGCCAAGGCCATCGCCAACAGCATCGAGGAACGCCTGGACGGCGCCGTGCGCAAGAACCCCACCCGAGGCGACCTCGCCGAGCGGTTCCAGCGCCTCATCGACGAATACAACGCCGGAACCCACAATCTCGAAGAGTTCCTGCGACGGCTCAAGGCCATCAACGACGAGCTGACCGACGAGGAGCAGCGCGCCGTGAGAGAAGGCGTCACCGAGGAAGAGTTGGCCGTCTTCGACCTGCTCACCAAACCCGAGCCTGACCTCACCCGAGTTCAGGCCGTCCAAGTCAAAAACGCGGCCAAAAAGCTGCTCGCCCACATGGCCGACAAGCTGGTCCTTGACTGGAAGCGCAAACAGCAGACCCGCTCAGCCGTCAAAGTCGCCATCGGGACCGTCCTCGACAATGAGCTGCCCGACGCCTACGGACCCGAGCTGTTCGACCGCAAAGTCGACGCCGTCTACGAGCACATCTACACCAGCTACCACAACAACGGAGAATCGGTGTACGACTGAGCACCCCCACAGCCCGGGCAGGAAGCCGAGCCCCCTCGGGTATCATCATCTCTGTGGCAGCCACGCTGACGAGCTTGCGCCTTCCAGCGTTCAAGAACATGAGGCAAACAGAGATTCCGCTTGGCCCCCTCACTCTGCTCGTAGGGCGCAACGGCAGCGGTAAATCCAACGTCCTCGACGCTCTGGCAGTCCTGTCCGCCCTAGCTTCCGGCGCCACGCTGCGGGATGCCCTTGACGGCGGCCCTTCAGGCCCCCTGGTACGCGGCGGATCAGAAGGGTGCGCTCCCCTGGGCAGCGACTCGTTTCAAATTGGCTGTTCATTCGATATAAGCGGAGTCAGCTACCGCTTGGACCTAGAGGTCGCGGTGCGTCCGTCAGTGCAGATCCGCAGCGAGAGGCTATGGACCACACGACGCGGCGGTGCTCGCCACGGTGAGCATCAAGACTTGCTGAAGACGGATGAACCCCGCCCAGACTCGGGGGACATCGTGGCACGGTGGGACAATCGCAAGCAGGGACCGAATCCCGCGATCACCTTTCGGGCTTCTCAAATGCTGACCGCACAGGTGGCGACTCGATTGCCTGCTACTTCACAGGCAGGTCGTCATGTACGGGATATTGCTGAACAGGTGATCGAGGCGCTTTCCAGCCTGTTCATGCTCGACCCGGTGCCCCACCAGATGCGTGAATACCACCCCGAGAAGGATGTACGGCTCCGCAGGAACGCCGAGAACCTGCGGCCGGTCTGGGCAACCCTCCCCAAAGTGGCGCAAACCGTG
>JAPOSH010000054.1:0-5771 GCA_026709815.1 bacterium
GCTGAACGAGTTTCCCGAGGCGAAGGAGCCGTCTCCCAGAACGTCGGCGTCGGCGAGTATCCCGATGAGCAGCCGGATTCCCATGACGGCGAAGTACAGCGCTCCCACCGCGAAGACCGGCTTGATCCATCGCGGGCCGAGCAAACTCAAGCCGTGGCTCATGCGCGCTGCCACCAAGACGAAGAGCGCCAGGATCGCAATCTGAATCCCCAAGAGTGCCGGGTACCACAACCCGCTGCCCTGCCATCTCTCGAAATCGGGCAGCCAGTCAACGGGTGCCCAGCGCTGGACGACCTGGCCTGCCACCCGGCTGAGGAACGCGATGCCCAGCACGGCGGTGACGGCCGCAAACCTCCCGTTGCTCATGGCGGCGCCGTGTGCTCGGCCGCCTGCGGGTCGAGGGGGATCAGCTCCGCTTCGGGGTCGAGGCCGAGGCCGAAGCCCGTCTCGCCCATGTCGGCTATCCGGCTCAGATCCAATCGGCCGGCCCGGTCGAACCGCAGGCTCGGCGTCGTCAGGTCGCGGCGCAAAAGCTGGGTGCCGAAAGCGCCTTCGGCGGCGACGAGTCGGTCGCCGGCGGCCTGCATCAGCCCGAGTGCGGCCCGGGATAAAATGCCCGTCTCGCCGACATGGCACCCGACGATCACCCCCACGTCACGGCGAGCAGCCTCTCGGACCACCTCCAGAGAGCGAATCACGCCGCCCATCTTCGAGACCCGCAGGTTGATGATCCAGCGGGCGGGGTCGTCGAGGGCCTCGAGCTGGCCCGCTCGGGCGAGGCTCTCATCCAAGATGATCTTTGTCCCCATCCTCCTCGCGATCTGTCGGCACCCTTCCAGATCGCCGGGCTGCAGCGGCTCCTCGATGGCGAACGGGGTCGCGGGCATCGAGTCCAGGTGGGCCTGACACTCCTCTGGGGAGGTCCACAGATTGTTGGCGTCCACCCGCAGCCGCAGGCGCCGACCGGCCCGGGAGGCGAAAACGCCCAGCCGACGGCGATCTCGGCCGATATCCCCGGAGAGCTTCACTTTGAAGTCTCGGAAGCCGCGGACCCGATATCGGCTGTGCTGCCACCGGAACACGAAAAACGGCCAATCGGCCAGCACGGCCGAATATCGGAACACTTTGTCCGGCCGGTCGATCCCCAGTATTTCCTCCGCCGTTCGCCCCTGAGTCCTGCCCATCAAGTCGAGCATTGCGGTCTCTGTCGCGCAGAAAGCGGCCGGGTTGTCGTCGATGACTCCTCGGTGGGCCTCGATCCATGACCGCAGACTGCGGGCATCGGTGACCTCGGCGATGAGCGAGTCGGCGTGCCCGACGATGAACCGCCTGCCGCTTTGCACCGTTTCCCCGGTCACATATTCACGCGGGCAGCCTTCTCCGCAACCGGTCTGGCCGTCTTGGCCGTGGGCCACCACGATCAGATTAGACATCCGCCGCCGGCTGGCCGAGGCGTGACGGACCACGGTCTTGAACGGCATGGGAAACGTGAAGATCTCAAAACGCTCTATGCGCATGACGGCGAAGCCGGGTCTTCGGCTGAGGGGACGCGTTTTTCAAAGTCGAAGGCGCATTGGTGGCGGTACTGGAGGTGCAGATATTTGAACTGCACATCCCGCTGTCCGCCGGCCACCAGTTGACGGCGGAATGCGTCCCCGGTGCCGGCGATGACGGGTTTGACGGCGAGCTGGTTGAGCCTGCTGCTGGCCCGCTTCGACTTGTACTCGATGTTCTCCTCGGCGAGGCGCTCGTCGATCTGGCGAGCCAAGTCGGAGAACGGGGGTTGGACTGCGGGCACTTCCAAATAGAGCAGGTAGCGGGCGCGGTCGGCGTCGGCCAGCATGATGAAGAAATCGGGGGTCAGCCCCCGCGGCCCCAAGACGGAGGTCACTGCGCTGATGGCTTGTCCTTCGTGCAGTTTCTCGCCGGTGATGCTGGTGATGCCCTTGCCTTTCTGCACGAAGGCCAGGGTGGGGGTGGCTTGAACGCAGCCGTTCACCCGGACGATGTCGCTCATGTCGTAGCGGTAGAGGCCGCTGGCGGTGGTCACGATGACGTAGTAGTCGCGGCCCTCTTCCAGCTGCTCCAATGACAGCAGCTCGGCGCCCTGCTTTTGACTGCGGTCCGCTATTTCCCATTCCTCGCTGGGGGCGAACTCGAAAAAGGCGTTGCCCAGCGTCGGCACGCAAGCAGCTCGATGCGGGTTGAGGTTGACGGTGCCCGTCACCTCGCTGGCCAGATAGCCGAGTTCGAACACCGGGCAGTTCTCAGGCAGCAGCGGCCTCAGATTCGCCACCGCCACCCCGCAGCTTCCCCCGGTCCAGGTGAGGACCCCGGCGAGCTGCGGCCATAGATCGGCGTAGCGCAACCTGCCCGTCGCATGGTGGCGCTCCTCGAGCTCCGTCGCTCGTTGGGGCTGAGGCCGCAGCAGGGTGTCGGCGTTCATCGCCCCGACGTCCAAGCCGGCGGGGGTCCGCCCCTTGGCCACTGCGTCGATGACGAGGCCGGCGTTGTCGTTGATCACGCCCATCAACCGAACCAGGGTGGAGGGGTTGGCGGTGGCCAAGCAGGTCACTGCGCGCTCGGCGGCGCCTAGGATGCCGGTGAGGAGGTATCGGGCGTCGTGGTTGGCGATGCCGGCAACCTCGGCGGGCAGCACGTACCGCCGCTTGACCAGCCGGCCTTGGCTGGCGTTCAGCAGTCCTGACGCCGAGCCGAAAGGCGTCCCTCCCGGCATGGCGCCCTCGGCGGCGGCGCCGGTGATGGAGAACACTTTGCCCGTGAGCACAGAGGTGTGCCTCGACATCGCATAAGCGGTCAGCCGCTGAAGATCTCCGATGCGGGCCAAGGCCGAGTCGGTGACCGGAATGTTCTTGGGCGCCGCTGTGGTACCGCTGGTGCGGTTGTAGAAAACCGGCTGCTCCGCGGTGAGGCATCGCTCGCCGGTCAGCTCTTGGCGCTCGATCAGCTCGCGCAGCGACTCATAGGTCTGGACGGGAACAGCCTGACGGTACTGCTCCGCCGTTTGGATGCGGGCGAATCCGTGGGCCTGGCCGAAGGAGGTCTCGGCGTTCTGGGCCAGGATCCGGCGCAGCAAGGCCTCGCTTGCGGCATCGGGCGATCTCGCGTCGGAGAGGATGTCCCGGTAGAGCCGGCCGCTCTTGGCCCAGAGTCCGGTTTTCAGTGCGAGATAGCCGATTCCGCCGGACATCTGCTGGGCCTCCGGCTGCTTCCTGCTATCTGGTCTCTGCGGCCGCATAGGCCTTGTCCAGCCCGGCGGCGAACGGTGTTCTCATCTGGGCCGCGAAGCCTGTCGGATAGGCGCGGTTGATCAACCCCAGAGGGCCCACTTGTCTTCGGGCCGGGAAATACCGGGTGCCGAACAGCGTGTCCCACACGATCAGATTGTTGCCGAAATTGCTGTTGGACTCGGCGGGGAGCATCGAATGGTGCCAGCGGTGCAGCTCAGGGCCGCTCACCAGGTGGTTGAGCGGCCCGAGGCGCACGTCGCAATTCGAATGCTGGTAGAAGCCGTTCACCGCATAGAACACGAAATAGGCGGCCAGCGCCTCGCCCCCCACGCCCACCAGCACGAACGGCAGAGCATCGGCGCAGAACTGCACCGCCTTCTCGATGGGGTGGAAGCGCCCGACATTCACCCAGTAGAGGCGGTGAGGGGAGTGGTGGACGGCATGGAATCGCCACATGGATTCGTACCGGTGAAATGCCCGGTGCAGCCAGTACCGCAGCAGGTCGGCCAGAACCAGCATGAGCGCGGCCTGCACCGCAACGGGTTGGCCATGAGGCCATAGGCCATCCACGGCGACGCCGGCGTCTTTCAAGACATCGGCGATGGCGATCACGGCCAGGAAGGACAAAAGCAGCGGCAGGGCCACCTGCACCGCCAGCATGAACCACACATCGGCCCGCACGTCTTGTGGCGAGGGCCTCCAGTCGGATCGATAGGGCAGTTTCAACTCGTGGAGCGCGACGAGACCGGCGCCGGTCAGCACCGCGGCATAAGAGGCCAGCGTCACATGAACGCCGGCCGCCGTCGTGGCTGCGAAGAGCGCCAGAGCGAGTCCGAGCACCGCCGGATACGACCCGCCCATGATCATCCGCTCGCTCAGCGCTCGGTCCTTCACCGTTGGTTTCGGATCTCCTGACGACCCCGGGCTGCCCGGCATGCGCTCAGCCTATGAGGTGCCCGAGCCGTTGTCCGCGACCCCGCAAATCGGCCTGCAGCCGATGGATGGGAGAGCAGTTGCGGTGCGCCGGTAGCATCGGGTGTCGTGGCTGAGATGTTCCAAGCCCCAAAGGGGACTCGCGACATCCTGCCGCCGGAGTCGGGCCGCTGGCAGGCGCTGGTGGCGGTGTTCGCCGAGGTGTTCGGCCGGGCCGCCTACGGGCTGGTGCAGAACCCCATGTTCGAGGACGTCGGGGTGTTCCAGCGCCTGGGCGAGGGCACCGAAGTGGTCCGCAAGGAGATGTACGACTTCTTCGACAAGGGCGACCGCCACCTGGCTTTGCGCCCCGAGGGCACCGCCTCGGTGGTCCGGGCCTTCAACCAGCACCGGCCCACCGCGCCCTGGAAGGTGTGGTATCTCACCCCCTGTTTCCGCTATGAGGAGCCCCAGGCCGGGCGGTTCCGCCAGCACCACCAGGTGGGGGCGGAAGCCATCGGCTCGGCCGATCCCGATCTCGACGTGGAGGTCATCGCCCTCCAGCACGACTTCTATCGAGCGCTCGGATTGAGCCGGCTCTCGCTGCGGCTCAACTCCATGGGCAGTCCCGGCGACCGGCAGGCCTACGCCGGCCAGTTGGCCGCCTGGCTGGGCCGGCGGTTGGGGGATTTGGACGAGGCCGACCGGGCCAACGCCGCCGCCCATCCGCTGCGGGTGCTGGACTCCAAACGGGAGCGCACCGTGGCCGCGGTGGCCGACGCCCCGCTCATCACCGATGCCTTGTCCGACGAGTCCGCCGCCCACTTCGAGCGGGTGCGGGCCGGCCTCGACGCCTTGGGAGTCGGCTACGAGATCGATCCTCGCCTGGTGCGCGGCCTGGACTACTACACCCACTCCACCTGGGAGTTCGCGTCCGGTGCGCTGACCTCAGCCCAGAACGCGGTGGGCGGCGGCGGGCGCTACGACGGGCTGGCCGAGTCATTGGGAGGCAAGCCCGCCCCCGGCGTGGGGTTCGGCGCGGGCATCGAGCGCATCCTGCTGGCGGCCGAGGCCGAAGGCGCCCTCGCCGAGGCCGAGGCGGCCGTCGACGTGTTCGTGGTGGACGTGACCGGCGGAGAAGCCGGGCGGGACCTCACCTTCGAGCTGCGCCGCCACGGCATCTCTGCCGATCGAGCCTTCGACGCCCGCTCCATGAAGGCCCAGATGAAGGTGGCCGACCGGTCGGGCGCCCGCTTCGCCCTTCTGGTGGGGCCGAACGAGCTGGCGGCGGGCGCGGTCACCCTGCGCGACCTGCGCTCGGACGCAGGCCAGATTGCTCTGGCCCGAACCGAAGTCGCCGTTGAAGCGGCTTCGAGATTGGCGGGAGCCTGAATCAGCAGGAGACTTGATCAGCAGGAGACTTGGCGGCGGGTCCGGTCTCGGGCCTCTTGAAGCTCCCGGTCGGATTCCGCCGACCTCACCGCCGTCAGCAGCGCTCCTCGCTCCTGGCGCACGTCGAGCAGTTCGGCGTAGAGGCGGTAGGGGTCAGCAGGGCTTTCCGAGACGCGGTCGGAGAACTCCTGGCGAAGCCCGATTCGTGCTCCGCCA
>JAPOSH010000054.1:5781-14913 GCA_026709815.1 bacterium
CACGAATCGGGCTTCGCCGCTGGCGAAGTGCTGCATGAGATCGGCCCGATAGAGGGTGGCCTGGTCGGGCGCTCCCCCATTCCATATTCGGATGTAGCCCCTGGCCGAGGATATTCCCGCCGACCATCTCGGGGTCCAGAACGCGATGCTCCAGTAGTCCTCGCCGCAGGGGAACTCGTAGACGATCGCGCCGCCGCTGGATTCGTCCTTGTACGCGATGTACCACAGATAATCGGTTCCGTCGTCGTACTGCCCCTGTTGCCACTCTCCCCGGTCGGGCGAGCCCTCGCCCAACTCGGGCTTGGGCGGGGGAGCGGGGGCAGGCGCCTGGTCGGGGTCGGCCTGTGCTGCGGCCAGAGCGTCGCTCAGGGCGAATTCGGTGACGGAGTAGTTGATCCCCTCGCTGCCCTGGGCGGCAGGCTTGCTGACCACCATGCCGGCCACCTTGCCGCAGGCGTTGAGCATGGGCCCGCCGCTGTTGCCGGGATTCGCCGAAGCGTCGGTCTGCAGCACGCGGCCGAGCGTGGGATCATCGAGCAGGCGCGACACGACCCCCCGAGACACCGCAGGCGTGGAGGCCACATAGAACGGGTATCCGACTGAGTAGACGGACGATCCGGGAGCAGCGCCCGACAGCCCGCCGAACGCCAACGCGGCCTGCGGGCCCGCCGAAGTAGACAGCACGGCGATGTCTCCGGCCCGGTCGGCCGTCACCACCCGAGCCGAGCGGCTTTCACCCGAGTGGGTGAGCATCACCGTCTGCGACCTCCGCACGACATGCTCAGCGGTCAGCCACCAGGAGCGGCCGGCCTCAGACCCCATGTGGAAGGCCGTGCCGAGGGATTGCCCGGCTCGGACTTGCCACACTGCATCCACGGCGTTGCCGGCATGATCGGCGAAGTCGCAGGATCCCGGGTTCTCGGGCCGCGATGACGATCGCCCGTCGGTGCAGCCGCCGGGAACCACGCTGGCGTCGATGCCGAACTGGCAGCGGTACGCGTTCAAGAGCGACTCCTGCGACAAGATGAGCCGGTCGCGCCGGGCCACCTCCGTCCATGTGGGCGTGCCCGCGAACGGGGGCGGGGGCTCTGCGACCGCCGCGGGCACGCCGTTCGCACAGCCGCCGGGCACCACGATGGTGTCGATGTTGAACCGGCACCGGTAGGCGTTCAACAGCGCCTCTTGGGCCGAGATGAGGCCGTCGCGCTCGGCGATGTCTTGCCGGGCAGGCTGCTGCTCCTGGGCTGATGCGCCGAAAGGCGCCCCAACGCAGCACAGCGCCACGGCCAAGACCGCGATCAGCACAGCTCTCGGGAAGGAGATCGCGGGCATGGTGCTCAAGTCTACGGTATGCTATGTCTCTGGTTGCCCGCCTTGTGGCGCGGTTGTTTCTGGCGTTCGGCGAGACTGTGGTGGAGTTCACGGGTGCACCGATGAGCGCGGCGGAGGCGAGGGTCTGCGCTGACCGGGGTTGGGGCCGGTGGGTTCTGGTGGCTGCGGCTCTGGAGGCGTTGGAGCAGGCTCAGAGCCAGCCCGCCCAAGAACCGCCACAAGACACCCCGTCACCCACCCCCACGCCGACCCCGACGCCCACGCCATAGCCAACAGCCAAACCACCCTCACGATCAAAGACAACGACTGAACAACCACAAAGAGAGGGCGAGGTTCCCCTCTAGTCGTAGAGGGCCTCTGGTCGTAGAGGGTTTGGTTGCGGAAGGTCTTTGGCTAGCTCCTCGTCATCGAGAAGACCCTGTTTTGGGGCTTCCGTCTTCATCAGCATCAGATGCAGATGCGATCTGCTTCTGAACCTCGATCTCGTCGAAAACGTGTTCGACGTAACCCCGCGACCATTCAAAGCTCTCATGCAGATAAGTGAAACCGCATATCGCGTACTTCAGAACGGCGGTCACATCCCAAGTTTATCTCCTGCCGTTCTTGACGGGGGTGCGGTCGGCGAGCCAGGCGCGCCAGCGGGCGTCGTGGTGCTCGGCGGCGGCGCCGCTGCGCCTCAGACGCCCAGAGAATCGCCCTCATGGTCAGAGACGAGACCTGCGTGGGCTGATGACAGGCCCCCATGACCGGCCGGTCGGTTGGTCAGGAGATAGGGGGTGATCGTTTGCCGGCAGTAACATCGGGTGCGGCGGCTGTTTTGCGCCCAGTGCTCGAAGGCCAGTGCTCGGAGGGATGGAAAACCGCGATGAGAGAGAACGGATGAGGCAGAACAAGGCGATTGATCTGTTGCCAGAGGGGCCGGCTGCACCATGAGGACCGACTATTGCGGCGAGCTGCGCTCCGATGACATCGGCCGGGAGGTGTCGGTGTGCGGCTGGGTGGACCGCCGACGCGAGCACGGCGAGAACCTGGCGTTCATCGACCTGCGGGACCGCACCGGGATGGTGCAGTGCGTGGTGGATGAGCGCCACGACCTGCGCTCGGAATACGTGGTGCGCATCCGCGGCACCGTGCGGCCTCGGCCCGAGGGCACGGTCAACCCCAAGCTCGACACCGGCGAAGTAGAGGTGGGCGACTGCCGAGTCGAGCTGCTCTCTGCCGCTGAGCCCCCGCCGTTCCCGGTCCACGCCCGCACCGAAGTGGACGAGAACGTGCGCCTGCGCCACCGCTACATCGACCTGCGGGGAGCGCGCCTCCAGCGCAATCTGGAGCTGCGGGCCAAGGTGAACAGCGCCATCCGCCGCTCGATGGAGTCGCAGCGCTTCACCGAGATCGAGACCCCCATGCTGGTGGCCTCCACCCCCGAGGGGGCTCGTGATTTCGTGGTGCCCTCCCGCCTGCATCCGGGCCGGTTCTACGCCCTGCCCCAGTCGCCTCAGATCTTCAAGCAGCTCTGCATGGTGGGGGGCATCGACCGCTACTACCAGATCGCCCGCTGCCTGCGCGACGAGGATCTCCGGGCCGACCGCCAGTTCGAGTTCATGCAGCTCGACGCCGAGGCCAGCTTCGCGGGCCAAGAAGAGGTGATGGCCTTCATCACCGAGGCGGTGGCCGCTGCGGTGGAGGCGGTGACCGGCTCACGGCCCGCCGACCCGCTCCACATGACCTGGACCGACGCCATGGAGCGGTACGGCTCTGACAAGCCCGATGTCCGCTTCGGCCTGGAGCTGATCGAGCTGACCGGCCTGTTCGAGGGCACCGAGGCCAAAGTGTTCCAAGTGGAGTGCGTCAAGGGCATCAACTGCAAGGGAGGCGGCCAGAGCCTGGGGCGCAACGCCATCGACGAGCTCACCCGCAAGTGCCGGCAGTGGGGGGCCAAGGGCCTGGCCTGGTTCCGGGTGGGCCACGACGGCGCCCTCGACGGAGCGTTGACCAAGTTCATGTCCGACGGTGAGCAGGCCGCGCTCGTCCCGGCGATGGAAGCCGAGCCCGGCGATCTGCTGCTGCTGATCGCCGACCGCCGCCCAAAGGTGCGCGACGTCCTCGGCCTGCTCCGCCTGGAGCTGGGCCGACCCCCCATCACCGAGGGCGGGTTGAACTTCGTCTGGGTGACCGAGTTCCCGCTGTTCGAGTCCATCGGGGAGCAGGGTTGGCCCGTCGCCGCCCACCATCCGTTCACCATGCCCCATCCCGACGATGTGGAGCTGCTGGACGCCTCGGGCCAGGATCTGCTGGCCGTGCGCTCGCAGGCCTACGACTTGGTGCTCAACGGCTGGGAGCTGGGATCGGGCAGCGTGCGGATCCACCGGCCCGACGTCCAGCGGGCGGTGTTTCGGGCCTTGGGCATCAGCGACCGGGAAGCCGAGGAGCGTTTCGGATTTCTGCTGGACGCCTTCCGCTACGGGGCCCCGCCCCACGCCGGGTTCGCCTTCGGCATCGACCGCTTGGTGGCCGTGCTGGCCGGAGAGGAGAACATCCGCGAGGTGATCGCCTTCCCCAAGACCCAGTCGGGCGCCGACCCGCTGTCCAACTCGCCCACGCCCATCGCAGCGCGCCACCTCGGTGAGCTGGGCTTGCGGGTGCTCCCGCCCCCCGCTTCGTGACGGGCTCATGATGAGACCCCCCTGGCCATGAGCGGCGATCTCTTTGCCGCCGCCGCAACAGAGCGCTTGGCGGAGAGCGCCCCGCTGGCCGACCGGCTTCGCCCCCGCGGCCTCGACGAGGTGGTGGGCCAGCAGCATTTGCTGGGCCGGGGCCGTCCGCTGCGCTCCCTGATCGAGTCCGACCGCTTGTCTTCGACCATCTTGTGGGGACCGCCGGGCACCGGCAAGACCACCATCGCCCGGCTGGTGGCCTGCTCTACCGCTCGGGCCTATATCCAGCTCTCCGCGGTGACTGCCACGGTCAAAGACGTCAGGGAGGTCATCGCCTCGGCCCGCGACCGCCTCGGCCAGCGCGACCAGGGCACGATCTTGTTCCTCGACGAGGTCCACCGTTTCAACCGGGCCCAGCAAGACGCCTTGCTGCCCGCAGTGGAATCGGGCCTTGTCACGCTGATCGGCGCCACCACCGAGAACCCCTATTTCGAGGTCAACCCGCCGCTGCGGTCCCGTTCCACCTTGTTTCGACTCGAGCCTCTCGATCCCGAGGCAATAGGCGAGCTCCTGTCCCGCGGACTCGATTCTGAGGGCGCGGAGGCCGACCGCGACGCCCTCGCCCATCTCGCCACCCAGGCCGCCGGGGACGGCCGCCAAGCCCTCACCAGCCTGGAGGTGGCCCTGGCCCTGGCGTCGGCCCGCTCCCAAGACCGGCCCCGGGTGAGCCTGACCGACGCCGAGAGCGCCCTGGGGGCCAGCGCGGTTCGCTACGGCCGCGATGAGCACTATGACGTGATCAGCGCGTTCATCAAGAGCCTGCGGGGGTCCGACCCCGATGCAGGCCTGTATTGGCTGGCCCGGATGCTGGAAGCGGGAGAGGATCCCCGGTTCATCGCCCGCCGCATGGTGATCTTGTCCTCCGAGGACATCGGCATGGCCGACTCCCAAGCTTTGGCGGTGGCCGACGCCGCGGCCCGGGCAGTGGAGTATGTGGGTCTGCCCGAAGCGCAGCTCAACCTGGCCCACGCGGCGGTGTATCTGGCCACCGCGCCCAAGTCCAACACCGTGACCACTGCGCTGGGCAAAGCCCGGGCCGACGCCGGCCACGGCAGCGGAGAAGTGCCGGCCCATCTGCGAGACGCCCATTATTCTGGGGCGGCCGGCCTAGGGCACGGCGAGGGCTATGTGTATCCTCATGATGATCCCCAGGGCTGGGTGAGCCAGCAGCATCGTCCCGACCGCTTTGAAGGTCACCGCTATTACCAGCCCTCACAACACGGCGCCGAAGAGGAGATATACCAGCGAATGGCAAACCGGGGAATCGGCAGGAGAGACGAGGGCCGCCGCTGATGGCCAAGCGACTTGTGTGGTTCACCGCCGGGGCGGGAGCAGGCCTGGCCGGGTCGTCCTATCTGCGCCGCAAGCTTCGCCAGGCTGCGCGCCGCCCCGCTCCCGCAGCGGCCGGCTTCCGGGCCGGCGCCAGTCTGCGGGCGTCCGCGTCCGAGGCCCGTGCTGCTCTGGCCGAGGGCACTGCGGCGATTCGGCGCTATCGGGCCGAGGTGGCCCGGCAGTCTCTCGACCGCCCACCGGGCCGATAGCGGCCGGACCAATAGGACGCGCCTTGACCCCCAAAACCGCCCAGGAGATTCGCAGCGCATTCACCTCCTTCTTCAGCGAGCGGGGCCATGCGGTGCTGCCGTCGGCCAGCTTGATCCCCCGCGACCCCACGGTCTTGTTCACCGTGGCCGGCATGGTGCCGTTCAAGCCCTACTTTCTGGGCGAGGAGACCTCGCCGCACCCTCGGGCGGTCACCGTCCAGAAGTGCGTGCGGGCTGGGGGCAAGCACAACGACCTTGACGAGATCGGGCGCACTCGCCGCCATCTCACGTTCTTCGAGATGCTGGGCAACTTCAGCTTCGGCGATTACTTCAAGGCCGAGGCCATCGACTGGGCCTGGGAGTTCACCACCGAGGGCCTGGGATTCGACCCCGACCGGCTGTGGGTCACCGTCCACCACCGCGATGACGAGGCCGCCGAGATCTGGCGAGAGGCCGCCGGGGTGTCGCCGCAGCGCATCCAGCGGATGGGCGAGGACAACTACTGGCGCATGGCGGAGACTGGCCCCTGCGGCCCCTGCTCGGAGATCTTCTTCGACAAGGGACCGGAGTTCGGCCCCGACGGGGGCCCGGCCCACGGCGGCGAAGACCGATACCTGGAGTTCTGGAACCTCGTGTTCATGCAGTTCGACCAGCGGCCCGAGGGCCAGGTCCCGCTGCCCGAGCCCAGCATCGACACCGGGGCCGGCCTGGAGCGCATTCTCACCTTGATCCAAGGGGTGGAGTCGGTATTCGACATCGACGAGATGGTCCAGCTCGTGGGCGAGGCCTCATCGGTGACTGGCGTGAAGCTGGGCGCGTCCCCCCACAGCGACGTCACCCTGCGGAGTCTGGCCGAGCACGCCCGCACGACGGCCTTTCTCATCTCCGACTGGGTGTTCACCTCCAATGAGGATCGGAGGATCGGGGCTATGTGCTGCGCCGCATCATGCGCCGGGCCATCCGCCGGGCCTATCTGCTGGGCGTCACCGAGGCGGTGACGCCCGCGCTGGTGGACAAAGTGGTGGACATCATGGGCGCCGACTACCCCGATCTCGCGGCCAACCGCAGCTTCGTCCGCGATGTGGCCGCCCGCGAGGAAGAGGGGTTTCGGGCCACCCTCGCCCAGGGATCCCAGGTATTGGAGTACGCCATCGACCGCCTCGGCGAGGACGAGCCCCTGGCCGGCGACCTGGCATTTCTGCTGCACGACACCTACGGCTTCCCGCTGGAGGTCACCGAGGAAACGGCCCGGGAGCGGGGAGTGGTCGTCGACCGGGCCGGTTTCGACCGGCATATGGAGATCCAGCGCTCCCGGGCCCGCGAGGACTTCGCCTCCCGCCACCGCACCGCCGCCGACCGCTCGTCCTACGCCTCGCTGGCAGCCGACCACGGCCCCACCGAGTTCGTGGGCCGGGCTCTCGACACCGCCGAGGCGGTGGTGCTGGCCGTCACCGACGACGGGATCGTTTTGGACCGCACCCCGTTCTATGCCACCGCCGGCGGCCAGGTGGGCGATACCGGATCGATCACCTCGCCCACCGGCCGGGCCGAAGTGGCCGACACCACCTACGCGGTGTCCGAACTGCACCTGCACCATGTGAGGGAAATCGAAGGCCATATCACGGTGGGCCAGTCGGTGGTGGCGGCCATCCACGCCGACCGCCGGGCCGCCATTCGCCGCAATCACACCGCCACCCATCTTCTGCATTGGGCGTTGCGGGAGACCCTGGGCGACCACGTCAAGCAGCAGGGCTCGCTGGTGGACGCCGACCGGCTCCGCTTCGACTTCACCCACTTCGAGGCGCTGACCAGCGAGCAGATCGCCGACATCGAGCGCCTGGCCAACGCCGACATCCTCAAAAACCCCCCCACCCGCCACTACGAGACGTCGATGGCCGAGGCCACAGAGGCCGGGGCCATCGCCTTTTTCGGCGACAAGTACGGCGACCGGGTGCGAGTGCTGGAGGCCGGGCCCCATTCCGTCGAGCTATGCGGGGGCACCCATGTGCGGGCCCTCGGCGATATCGGCCCGGTCAAGGTGGTCTCCGAGGGATCCATCGGGGCCAACATCCGCCGCATAGAAGCGGTGAGCGGCACCCGCCCGGTGGAGCTGCTCGCCGAGCGGGAGGAGAAAATGGCCGAGGCCGCGGCGCAGCTGGGCGTGGCCGTGGATCAGCTCGTGACCGGGGCCGAGAAGCGGATGGCCGAGATCAAGAGCCTCCGGGCCGAATTGGCCGAGATGCGCCGATCGGCGTCATCGGACCAGTCCGGGGACCTGGCCCAACAGGCCGTCGCCGGCGTGGTGGTGGCCGCCGTTCAGGGCGTGGACCGAGACCAGCTGCGCGATCTGGCCGTTGCCACCCGAGACCGCCCCGGTGTGGCCGCAGTGGTTCTGGGGGCGGCGCCCGACGGGGGCGGCGCGGCCCTGGTGGCCGCCGTCTCCCCGGACTGCGAGCTGAACGCTGGCGAGCTCATCGCCGACGCCGCCGCCACCATAGGCGGCGGCGGAGGCCGCAACGCCAAGCTGGCCGTCGCCGGCGGCCGGGATCCGGCAAGGCTGGCCGAGGCCCTCGAACAGGTGCGAGCCGCCGCTGGCATCGCGGGCTAGTGCTGGGGCGAGCGCTGGGGATCGACCTCGGCGAGCGGCGCATCGGCGTGGCGGTCTCCGACTCTGATCGACGGGTGGCCACCCCGCTGGCCGTCATCGAGCGCTCCGGCAGTCGAAACCGAGACCATCAGCAGATAGCGTCGATCGTCCAAGAGTACGAGGCTCAGGTGTTGGTGGTGGGCCTCCCCCTGTCGCTGGACGGCGGCACCGGTCCGGCTGCCATCGGCGCCGAGCGCGAGGCCCGACAGCTCGAGGCCGCGGTGGGGGTGCCGGTGCTGACCCACGACGAGCGGCTGACCACCGTCATCGCCGAGCGGTCGCTGGCGGAGTCGGGCCTCGACGGCCAAGCCCGCCGCCGCCGGGTGGACATGGTGGCCGCCTCGGTGATCCTCCAGGGATGGCTGGACTCCTCATGAGCATGCATCAGCCATGAGCGCAGATCAGCCGACAGATGAGGATTGGGACTGGCTGCCCCGCAGAACCTCCACCCTCACCCGGGTGGTCATCTTGTTGGGCCTGACGGGCATGGTGGTGCTGATCGCCACGCTGCTGGTCAAGGGCTGGATCGACGACCGCCTCGATCCTCCCGGCGACGAGGGCCCGGAGCTGGTGGTCACCATCCCCCAGGGTGCATCCGTCAACGACATCGCCCGCATCCTCGAAGACGAGGGCGTGGTGGCCAACTCCACGGTGTTCCGCTATTACCTGCGCTACAAGGACGCCGGCGGCTTCCAAGCCGGCAGCTACGTCTTGAACGAGAACATGGCGGTGTGGCAGGCCAAGGACGCGTTGTTGGCCGGTCCCGCTCCCGGTCGGGCCGAAGACGCCTTCCGAGTGGTGCTGCCCGAGGGCCTCACCCTGGCCCAGATCCGACAGGAGCTGCTGGCCCAGGTCGCGGCCTTCGATGCCGACGACTTGGCCCGGGCCATGGCCTTTC
>JAPOSH010000128.1 GCA_026709815.1 bacterium
CCGGAGTCTCAACTGACACCGGTCCTTCGAGGGCATCGCTGACGGGGCGGGCCTTGTGGGTCCCCAGGGCGATGAGAAGGATCCTCGCAGCCTGCAGGATCGTTCCGATTCCCTGAGTTATCGCTTGGCCGGGGACGTCATCGACCGAGCCGAAGAACCGGGCGTTGTCTCGTCGCGTCCTATCGCTCAGCGCAACGACGCTTGTTGGCGCGTCGAACGCAGTCCCCGGTTCGTTGAAGGCGATGTGTCCGTTGCCCCCGATGCCGAGAACTTGGATGTCGATCGGGGTCTCGGTGATCAGCCGGTCATAGCGCCGTGCCTCAGCCTCGAGGTCGGAGGCGCCCCCATCGGGTCCGAACACCGCGTCATCGCTCAGGTCGACAAGATCGGCCAGACCCGTCCTGATCACGTTTCGGTACGCCTGCGGATGCCCGGAGTCGAGGCCGACGTACTCGTCGAGCAGGTAGACAGATGTGTCGGCGAAGCTGAGCGGTCCTGCTTGATGCCGATCGGCCAGCGAGCGGTAGACGCCGGCCATTGTGCTGCCGGTTGCCATCCCCAGGCGCGTTCGAGGTTTCGACCGGACAACGCTTTCCAAGATGTCGGCGGCGCGGGCGGCAGCCGCGGCGGCATCGGAAGCCACGAAGATCCGCATGGTCAGATCCCGGCGCCCGAGTCGGTGCTGCGGGCGCCGGTGATATAGGACACCAAGTCGTCCTTGGTGGCACCCGCCACGTCTACTTCGGCGCATTTCCGGCCTTGGTAGAGCACGACGGCCTGGTCGCACACGGCCAGCACCCGGTCCATGTTGTGGGTGATGAGCAGTACCGCTACCCCCTGGTCGCGCAGATTGACGATGAGATCCAGAACCCGCTGGGTCTGCTCGACCCCGAGGGCGGCCGCCGGCTCGTCGAGCAGAACGATCTGCTGGCCCCAGGCAACGGCGCGGCCAATGGCGACGGCTTGGCGCTGCCCGCCCGAAAGCGAGCCCACCGTTCGCCGCAGTGACGGGATTCGAATCTGCAGACGAGCCAGCGTGGCCGCGCATTCCCTCCGCATGCGCCCCTTGTCGAGCAGGCCGATACGGGCGCCCAACCATCCCCCTCGGGTGTGCTCCCGATTCAAAAAGAGGTTCTCCGCCACATCAAGGGGGTCGATCACCGACAGCGTTTGATGAACGGTTTCGATGCCCAGCTCCCGCGCGTGGCGCGAGGAGTTGATGCGGTGCTCAACCCCCTGAACGAATATGCGGCCGGCATCGGGTTGGTAGAGGCCGGAGATGCACTTCACCAGCGTCGATTTCCCCGCGCCGTTGTCGCCCAGCAAGGCGGTGACCCGACCGTGGTGCAGCTCGATGGATACGTCGTCGAGGGCTTGCACCGCCCGGAATGACTTGGAGATGCCAGAGGCGACCAACGCCGGTGCTGCGCTCATCGACCGCTCTTTCTGCTCATCGTCTGCTTTGGCCGCTCATCGCTGGCCTTTCCAGGCCACCGGGTTGCCTAGCACGTCACAGGTACCGGCAACCGACGGGGCGCCTGAGCGCACGCCGACCACTCCGACGACGAATGCCCTGGTCACGAAGGCTTGAATGCGGAATCCGAAGACCACGGTGTCGCCTTCGCTGAGGGTGCGGGCCTTGTCGGGCGCCAGCTTGGCGTAGTAGTCGATGGCGGCGGGGTCGGGCATGTCCGCGGGCACGGGCCGGGTTGCCGCCTCGCTGGGATCGCGGGCCACAACGGCCGCGGGCTGATAGTCCCCGAAGACAGGGTCGATGTAGAGCCCGCCGCCGAAGCAGAACGGGGCGCCCTGATGGATGTGGGCGATTTCGCTGACGTAGCACACCGCCGGTTGTTCGGGCAGGTCGCTTACCGCATGCAGGGGAGTGGTCCCAGTGAGGCCGTGGCCGGGTTCCACTTGCGTGGCGCCCGCTTCGGCCAGCTGGGCCAGCACTGCCGTCGAGGTGGTGCCCGGCGCGTTGATTTGGAGCTGCCCTTGGCTGTCGCCGCCCAACTGGCGTCGCGCCGCCTCTGCGGCTCGGGCCAGGGTTGCCATGTTGGGAGTCACCCGGGCGCCGCCGCTCGTCGGGTCGTAGAGCAGCGCGGGAAACGTGGTGAGCCCCGCGAATCGGACGCCGGGCAGTCTGCCGATATGGTTGATCATGGCCTCCAGCTCTTCCAGTGGGACGCCTCCCTCGTGGCCGGTGTAGAACTCGTCGCCGGGAGCGAACACCCGCACCAGCAGATTCTGGGTCCGCCCGAGGGACACGGCCGCGGCGGAGGCCTCCGCCGCCTTGTTGGGTGAGAACACCGTCCAGTAGCCGGGTTCCGTGGCCATGGCTTCGCTGGTTTCGGCCGCGGCCACCTGTACGAGATGCCCGATGTGTCCGAGGTTGTGCCCGTTGGCGGCGATGGGTCGGGCACAGGCCATATCGACGGCCACGTATCCGTCGATTCCGGCATCGGTCATGGCGGTGAGGACGCTCGGCGCTCTTCCCAGCTGCTTGGTCATGGCGTATGCGGTCAGCCCCAACGCCTTGGCCTCGCCCATGAGGCAGGCGGTGTTGGCGGCCACGGCGTCGAGGTCCACTGCGTAGCTGTTGGCCGGGATGGCGCCGGCCTGGTGCAGCGCCACCACCGCTTCCAGGAAGGCCGGGTTCTTGTCGAGCAGCGATTGCAGGAACACAGTCAGCTCTCCTTGGCTTCCCGCATGCTCAGGGCCACCGCCAAGATGATGATCACGCCCCGGGCGATGAGCTGGTCGGCCACCTCCAGCCCCATGAGAATGAGACCGTTGTTGAGCATGGACATGATGAGGGCCCCGGTGACCGCTCCGACTATCGATGCCCGACCGCCGAACAAGTTCGTTCCGCCGATCACCACTGCGGCGATGACGGTGAGAAGGTAGTCCTCTCCGAGATCGTGACGGCCGATGCTCAAGCGGCCGGCGAGGAGAATCCCGGCAAAGCCCGCCGCGGCGGCGCTGACCACCAGAGCGGAGATCTTCACCCGGGCCGTATTGATCCCCACTGCGTTGGCCGCGTCGCGGTCGGCGCCGGTTGAAAGAACGTGGCGCCCCCACCGCAGGTGGTGGAGGGCAATGTGCCCGAGCGCCCCGACGACGATGGTCCAGATGAGCAGCGAGGAGACCGGTCCCAGCCCGCCGGCCCCGAACATCCCGCTGAAGCGGTCGTTGCGGATGGGCAGCGACTGCAAGTCGTTCCAGTTGCGGGCGATGCCGCTGATGATGCCCAGCATTCCCAAGGTGACCAGAAACGACGGGATTCGCACTTTCACGGTGATGAGCCCGTTCACCAGCCCCACCAGCGCCGATGCCCCGAGTGCGGCCAGTGTGCCGACCAGGAATCCGTGGTTTCCCACGATCTCTGCGGCTACCAGCGACGAGAGCGCCACCACCGAGCCGACCGAGAGGTCGATCTCGCCTGCGGCCAGCGCGAAAGCCATCCCCACCGCCATGACCGCGATCGGCGCCGCCTGCCGACCGATGTTGAGCAGGTTGGAGGAGCTGAGGAACCCGTCGTCGTGCAGGATGACGCTGAACGTGGCCAGGATCAGGACGAACGCCAGGTAGACGACGTACTGGCGGAGCCCGCCGTTGTGGCGATAGCGGTCGATCAAGGCCTCGACCGGGGAGGGGAGACCGGCCGAGGCCTTTTCGCTGATCGACTTCCTGATCACCGGTGCAGGCTATTCCTGTCTGCGGTGTTCCTGCGGAAGACTTCTAGCCGCCGAGGGCGTCAAGCACCTCTTGCGGCGGGTCAGCGGCCAGCGACAGCCGGTAGGCCTCGACAATGTTGTCAGCAGTTACCTCAATGGCTGGAACCACGACGAACGGCGGGGTTTCCTTCCCGAGCAGGCCGTAGGCGCCTTCGGTGGCCATTGTGCGTCCGATCTCGTAGGCCTCATCAGCCGCGATGCCCACCATGTTGCCGCCCTCTACGAGATCGAGGGAGACGTTGGTGTCCAGATCCATGGTCACCACCGCCACATCGTCAGCCCCCGCGGCCCGCAGCGCGGCCAGCACGCCGTCGGCCGGGCCAGCTGCCCATGGGGCGTAGATGCCGTCGAGGCCGGGATTGCGGGTCAGCATGGCCGAGGCGATGTCCTCGGCGGCGGCCGGGTCGGCCAGGCCCTGCTCGGCCACGATCGAGATTCCGGGGAAGTTGATCTCAATCCAGTCCTTGAACGCCTGATCTCGCTGGTTGGTCACGTAGAACTGGGCGTCGTGGAAGATGTAGCCGATCTCCCCCTCGCCGCCGAGAGCGTTGCCCAGCAGGTTGGCGGCGGCGACGCCCATGGCGGCGAGGTCGTCGGTCACCACCCCCACGAACTCCTCGCCCTGCGAGTAACCCTCGGGGGTGGTGGACAAGAACACGAGTTGCACGCCGGCATCCACCGCTGGCCTGAAGCCCTCGGCGGCTGAAACCGGGTCGATGGCGAGGCTCAGGATGATGTCTGGGTTCAGCGCCATGGCTGTCTCGACGTCGTTGGCCTGCTGGGCGGGGTCGAAGCCGGCCTCGGTTTCCACCACCACCTCGATGCCCATCTCTTCGAAAGCGTCCCGCGCTCCCTGGCTCACCGCATCGGTGAACGCGGCGGCGGAGTGCCAGAGCAGAGCGGCGGAGTAGTCGCCCCCCTGGATCTGGGCCAGTTCGCTGGCGGTGAGGGCGATCTCGCTGGATGGGCTGGCCGGCTCGCCATTGGGCCCCTGGGTCACCGGGGCCTCCCTGGTTGGAGCTTCCTCCTCGGCGGGTTCAGGCTCGGTGGGCTCAGGCTCGGAGGCGGGCGCCGGTTCGTCAGGCAGCTCGGGAGCAGCGGTGGGCGCGGCCGTTGCCGGCGCGGCAGTGGCTGGCGCGGCCGTGGCCGACGCAGCAGTAGCCGGCGTGTCGCTGCTGTTGTCATCGTCGTCGTTGCCGCAGGCCGCGGCCGCCAAGACGAAGACGGCAAGCAGCGCGCCCAGCATGAGCCATTTCGATCTCTTCGGTGGTTGCATGGGTTTCTTCTCTTTCAGTTGGTGGTTGGGACTGGTTCGAGTCCGCACCACGACGCCACGAAATGGGCGAGGGTGCGGGTAGCGGCGACGAGTTCGTGGATCTCCACCCGTTCGAACGGCGTGTGTGCGTTCGAGATGTCACCGGGAGCGAAGTACACGCCGGGTACGCCGATGGCGGAGGCGAACGACTTCTCTGACCAGTACGGCGCAGCTTCGATTCGGGGCGCATCGCCGGTGACACTGGCGATGGAGGCGCCCAGGGCTTGCACTGCGGGGTGGTCAACAGGGGTTTCGTCAGGGGTGCCCCCAACCGGGTGGTCCCGAGGGGCGGTGAACTCGACCGAGGCTTCGATGCCGTGATCTCCGGCCACCCGAGCGGTTATGTCTCGGATGGATTGCGCCGCGTCGTCGAGGCTCTCGCGGGGGAGGACTTTGCGGATCAAAGAGAGATCGAAGCTCCCGGGCACGGCGATGCTCTCCCCCGAGCGGACTTCGGTTACGAGCAGGAACGCCTCTCCGATCAGCGGATGGGCTGGTTGGGCGCGAAGGCTGTCGGAATGCTCCCAGAGCGCGGTGAGAAGGTGATGACCGGCCTTCAAGGCATCCACCCCCAATTCGGGCCGTCCGAAGTACGCGGACTGTCCGGTGAGGGCGATGTCGGCGATGAGAAAGCCCATCTGCGCGGTGTAGACGGCCGAGGTCGTGGGCTCGGTGTAGATGAGGAAGTCCGGCGGCTGGTCTCGCGGGATTCCCCCGTCTGCCATTGCCGCCCTCATCCCGGCGGAGACGCCGCTGCCGGGCTGGCCCGACTCCTCGTCGCTGACGAAGAGCGCTCTCACCGATCCCTTCGGCCGGCAGCCGCAACGGCGGACGGCCCGGAGTGCTTCCAGAATGGCGCAGATCCCGGCTTTCTGATCAGCGGACCCCCGGCCCCAGATTTCTTGGTCGATGATCAAGGCGCCATAGGGATCAGCCCGCTCGGTCCCGGCCCAGTGCCTCGTCCAGTCGTCGGCGTGAACGGTGTCGAGGTGCCCGGCCAAGAGCAGCGATGGGTGTCCATGGCCGACGCTGGCGTATACATTCGCCCGGGTGTCCTCAAAGGGGGCCAAGACCCTTTGGTCCCATGCTTCGTCATCGAGCTGATCGTGGACCCAGCGGGCGAAATCCCCTTCGTGGGGGGTCACGCTGGGTATGGCGACGGCTTGCTGGAGGAGGTCCACCAGCGCGTCGGCATCCACTGACTCGGCGACGGCTTGGGGAGTCACCGCGGGCGTCCCAGCGTGTCGGTCACCAGTGACTCGTGCAACTCGTCCAGCGCTCGTGACACCGCCCCGAGGAGCGTGGCCCGCCGCCCGAGCGTCGAGGCGGAGACTTCCACCGGCTGGGGGAGCCGTCGGCGCAATTCGGCATTGACGGCTTCCACGAACACCGGGTTGGCACCCACGCCGCCGCCGAACACAATCCGCTCCGGGTCGATCACGCGGCACACGTGCATGACGGCGGTCGCCATGGCTTCCGCCGCGCTTTGCAAGACATGGACGGCGGCCGGATCGTCACGGGCAGCGGCGTCGAAGATCTCGGGGACATCAGCACTGCCGTGCAGCTCGGTCGGGTAGCCGAACTCCGCGGCCTGTGCGAACTGCTTGCGAATGGCGGGCGCCGAGGACACGTCCTCCAAGATGAGAGGTGCGCTGGAATCGGCAGGGGCGCCCTGGAGCACCAGCGACCCCACCTCCCCGGCGGCGCCGGTTCCGCCGTGGTACAGCTCACCGCCCACGATGATGCCCATTCCGATGCCGGTGCCGACCGAGATGGCGGCAAAATTGGTTTGGTCGATGTCCAGGTCGGCTTCGGCCAGCGCGGCGAGGTTCACGTCGTTGTCCACACAGACGTCCATGTCGAGGAGCTCTTCGAGTTTTGCCCGTACTCGCAGGCCCTCGAATCCCGGCAAGTTCAGCGCCTGCTCGACGCCGTCGGAACCCGGGCGGTAGATGCCCGGGACGCCGATGCAAGCCGATCGGGCTCGCCCCTTGACCTCTGCCAGCATCTGCCGGGCCGCGCCCGCCACGAGTTCGAGGGCGGCCTCGGCGTTCGGGCCGGTCTCCAGCTCCTGTTCGGCGACCACTCTTCCCAAGAGGTCGGCCACGCCGACGACGGTCTTGGTGGCGCCGACATCGCCCGCCACAACGAACCCCGCCTCCGGCACGAATTCGTAGAGCATGGCCGGCCGGCCCACGTTCCCAGAAGCGGCCGGCGTCTCGGCCAGGCGGATCAAACCCGACGACTCCAAGTCGGCCACCAAGCTGGACACTGTCGGCTTGGACAATCCGGTCACCCGGGCGATATCGGCCCGGGAGATGCCCTGGGGCGCGGCATCGAACATGGCATCGACAATGCGCTGGCCGTTCAACAACCGAAGCAGGCGCGAATCGGAAGCCCTCCTCATTAGTTTATAAATATAACTAATAAATAGTCTCCCGACAAGAAGCGCTTTCGGGGTGCCGGCGAAGCACTATTGACGAAGCACTGTCAACATGGGCCGGTGGCTGAATTAACATGGGCCGGTGGCCGACTACGAGGATGTGACGGAGTGGGGGCTGGACGCCGACGCGGAGGAGGCCATGCTGGCGGCTCAGACCGAATGCACGTTCATCTGGGCCAACAAGCAGGGATGGCCGGTGGGGGTCATCATGAGCTTCATCTGGCGGCAGGGCCGGTTCTGGCTCACCGCGAGCGGCCAGCGGGCCCGCATCGCCGCGGTGCGCCGCGACCCCCGGGTGTGCATCGTGGTGACCAGCACCGGCGCGGCCGGGGTGCCCCGGCGCCAGACGGTGACGTACAAGGGCATATGCCGCCTGCGCGACGACGATGACACCAAGGCGTGGTTCTACCCCGAGCTCGCAGCCGCCCTCCATCGCGACGAGGAGATGCGGGGTCATTTCACCCGGTTCTTGGACTCCCCGCGGCGGGTGATCCTGGAAGTGTCGCCCACCCAGCGCATCTCCTTCGACGGCGCCAAGCAATCGGCCGCCACCGCGGCCTGGAGCGAAGACGCGGGCCCGCGGCTGCAGCCGCCGCACAACACCGAGAGCGTCTCTACCACATAGCCAATGTCGTCTGATCCCAGACCATGGTGGGTGGGGATGCACAGGGCGTGGTCCATCACCAAGTCGGCGTTGGGGAAGCCGGCGCCCGGCGCCCGGTGCTCGATGCCCGAGAAGCCGGGCTGACGGAGGATGTTCCCGGTCCAGACCATGCGGGACTGCACGTTGCGGTCTTCGAGAAAGTTCTGCACCTCGGTGCGGTCATATCCCGACTCGGGCCGCAGGATGAACCCGTAGCGCATCCAGGTGGTCTCCAGCTCGGGCGTGGTGCGGGGCAGGATCACCTTGTCGGCGTGGTTGGCGAGAAGGTCGTTGTAGCGGTCGAAGGCGTGCCGGCGGCGGGCGTTGAACTCTCCGAGCCTGCTGAGCTGCACCAGCCCGTAGGCCGCCCCCAGCTCGGAGGGCTCGAAGTTGTAGCCCAAGTCGTCGAAGATGAAGATCTGATCGTACATGGTGCCGTCTTCCAACGGGCCCCAGCGGGTGTCCTGGCCCTTGCGGGAGCCGTAGAGGTACGACTCCGAGCGCCGTCCCCAACGGCGCCGGGTCAGGCACTTGTCGTGCAGCTCGGGATCGTCCATGGCCACCATGCCCCCGTTGCCCGCGCAGGTGAGCGAGTGGGAGATGGCGAAGCTGGTGAGGCTGATGTCGCTGCGGGCCCCGATCCGGGTGCCCCGCAGCCGGGTGTCCAGCACGTCGCAGGAATCCTCGATCACCTTCAGCCCGTGCTCGTCGGCCACGGCCCGGATCACGTCCCAGTCGGGGCAGTTGCCCATCAGATTGGGGGCCATGATGGCTTTGGTGCGGGGGCCGATCATCTCGGCGATGCGGTTCACATCGATCTGGAAGGTGTCGGGCGCCACATCGACGAACACCGGCACCAGGCCCAACTGCACGATGGCCGACACGTCGGTGGAGAAAGTGAGCACCGAGGTGATGACCTCGTCGCCGGGCGCCAAGTCGAGCAGCCCGATGCCCAGCAGCAGCGCCGAGGAGCCGGAGTTGACCATCACCCCCAGCTCCTTGCCCAAAACCGCGGCGACCTCGTGCTCGAATCGGGCCACGTTCTCGCCGATGCTGAGGTCGCCCGAGCGCAGCACCTCGAGCACGGCCTCGATCTCGCGCTCGTCTTGGACGGCCCCGGCCGGCGGCAGGGTGCGGACCGTTTGATTCGCCATGGTGTTGAAATCTAGGCCGAGCGCTGCTCCACCAGCCGCACCAGCGGGATTCGGCGGTGGGGGGCCTTGGCCTGGTAGTCGGCGTACCAGGCCCGGTCGGCCACCAGGCCGTCCCAGGTGGCCTGGTAGTCGTCGCCGTCGCAGAGGTCGGCCACGGCCCAGAACTGCTCGCCCTTCTCGGTGATCAGCAGCTCGGGGTTGGCCGCCTTGTCGGCCAGGTTGAAATACCACGAGGGGTGGGCCTTGGCCCCGGCGTAGGACGCCGCCACGACGCGGTGGCCGTCGCGGTCGCGCCAGTAGGGCAGGGCCACCTTGTGCTCTTTGCCCGAGCGGCGGCCGACGGTGCGGATCAGAACATGGCGCATGCCCGCCTGCTCCCACACCAGGGGGTCGTCGCTGGACTCCATGGCCTCCACGTGCATCTTCGTGATGACCGGGATCTCCTCCAAAGAGGGGGTCTCCCACGTCTGCTCGACTCGCTGGTCGCTCATTGTCCGGCTCCTTTGCTCCGTCAATCCAGTTTCAATGTCAATCCAGTTTCAATACCCGGCGGGCGTTCTCCCGCAGGAAGCCGGGCCATACCCTGTCTCGGAAGGGAACGTCTTTCATGTCGGTCATGATGCGCTCCAGCGACAGGCCCATGGGGAAGTAGCCGGCGTAGATGACCTTGTCGGCGCCCCGGGTGTTGGCGTAGCGGACGATGGCCTCGGGATAGTGCTTGGGGGCGAACGCCGAGGTGGAATAGTGGAGCCCGGGCCATTTCAACATGAGCTTCACGGCCAAGTCCTCCCACGGCTCGCAGCCGTGGCGGGTGACGAAGGTGAGCTCGGGGAAGTCGTACATCACCCGGTCGATGCGCTCCACGTGCTGGGGGGAGAACGGGAATCGGGGGCCGGGCACGCCGGCGCACACGAAGACGGGCAGGCCGAGCTCCACGCATTTGGCATAGATCGGATAGAACTTGGCGTCGTCAATCGGCACCTGGGGGAAGCACCCGGCGGGGAAAGCCCCCACCGCTTTGACGCCCCATTCCCGATGGAGCTGCTCGATGCGGCGCACCTCTCCCATCACATCATTGGGGTCGACGCTCATGGTGGCGACGAACCGCTCCGGGTAGCCCTTCAGCGCCCGCTGGCCGGAATCGTCCTCGCAGGAGACCATGGCCAGCTCGATGTTGAACCGGTCCATTTCTGTGAGCGTCACCTGAACCGGGTCGTCGTCGGTGCCGTACAGCTCCTTGGGCACGCCCTTGAACATGTACTCCACCGGGAAGTCGAACTCGTCGGACGACTGGGCGTCTTTGGTCTGGGACCGGATGAAGTCGTAGGCGGAGAAGTCGGGCTTGGGGAATCCGATCATGGTGTCGATGATCGAGATGTCGGAGGGCATGGCCATGCTGGCGGTCCTGTGGGTCGGCGACTCGGGCCTGCTCAGGCCGCCAGCGCGGAGCGGGGGGTGATCACGTCCCAGGCGTTGTCGCGCATCATGGCCTTGGCCTCGGCGTCGGTGAAGTTGGGGATGTCGTAGATGAAGTCGGTGGGCACCTCCAGCCCCTCGGCGTGGGGGTAATCGGAGCCGAACAGCATGTGGTCGGCGCCCATCGTCTCCTTGATCAGGTCGATGTCGTCCTCGTAGTAGGGCGACACCCAGACATGGGCCAAGAACTGCTCAACCGGGTCGGCCTGGAACTCGTTGGGCATCTTGCCGTAGGCGATTTTCAGCTCCTCCACCAGCCGGGGGGCGAACATGCCCCCGTTCTCGATGCAGGCGATTCGCAGGTTGGGGTGCCGGTCGTACAGACCATGGCACACCATGGCCGCCATGGTGTCGAAGATCTGGCGCTCGTGGCCGGTGACCTGTTTGAAGGTGGACGTGCGGAACGACTGGAAGTCCTCGGTCGGCTCCCACATCTCGTTGTACTCGTGCAGGCCGCCGTCGCCGCCGTGCATGCCCACGGTGACGCCGGCCTCGGCCAGACGGGCCCACACCGGATCGTACTCGGCCATGCCCGGCGATTGGCTCCCGCCGTCGGCGGTGGGCACCGGCCCGGGCACCATCACCACCATGCGGGCATCGTTGTCCAAGGCCCACTCCACCTCGGATACTGCCCAATCCACGTCGATCATCGAGATCATGGGAGCGGCGAAGATACGCTCTTGGTAGGCGAAGCCCCAGTCCTCGGCCAGCCAGCGGTTGAACGCGGTGAAGGCCGCTTCCACCGCCGGGGGATCGTGGCGCAGCGACTGCTCCATGCCCACTCCCAGGGTGGGGAAGAACAAGGCTGCTTCGATGTTCTGGGCGTCCATGAGCTCGAGGCGCCTGTCGCGGTCGCGGTACTCAGGCCGCTCGGAGATGGGGTCGAGCTCGCCGAACATGGTCTTGACGTCCACGCCGTCTTTGTTGCGGCCCCGGAAGAAGTCCTGAAGCGCTCCGGGCTTGGACACCGGGTCGAACGTGGGATTGGGGATGAACCGGTTGACCTTGCCCGCCACCAACAGGCGCTGCTTGCCGTCGATGTCGGCCCATTGCATGCATCGCTTCTTCATCGACGGGTGGATGTGGCGGATGAAGGCGTCGGTGGCCTCGTAGTAGTGGTTGTCGGCGTCGAACACCTTGAACGGCAGGTCTGCCATGTCGCACCTCTCAGCGGGAAAGGGATCTTTCTCTTTGATCTTCCTCTTTGTCGGGAATCGGCCACAAGTTGCGTTGCGAAAAGCGGCGGCCGATCTTTTTCTCTCAAGGCGATAAGAGGCACCGGCAGGCCTTACCATGCAGAGTCGTGAGCAATGCGGTAATGAGCTTGGCCGCCGATTTCGACCTCGCGGGGCGAGACCAGTGGATGGAGCTGGTGGAGCAGGTGCTGCGGGGGGTGCCGTTCGACAAGAAGCTCGTCCGCACCACCTATGACGGCATCGCGGTCCAACCGCTCTACACCGGCGCTGATCATTCCGGCGACGCGGGCCTGCCCGGCATGGCCCCGTTCACCCGCGGCAGCAGGCTCGCGGGCGGAGCGTGGCAGGTCCGCCAGGCCCACAGCCTCCAAACCGGCAACCAGGCCGTGTTGGACGATGTGGCCGGTGGCGCTGATGCCATAGAGCTCCACATCGACGGCGAAACCATCTGGGAGGAGCTCGCCGATCTGCTCGACGGCGTTCCTCCGGCGGTTCCGATCATGCTGGCACCGGGGAGCGGTGCCGCGGTATGGCCTCTGGTCGATCTGTGGGACAGCTGGGGACTGTTGAGACACGAGACTCTCGGCGGCTTCGGTCTGGATCCCCGAGACCCTGCGGTCACCGAGGCATTGACCTACATCTTGAGGCTGGGCTACCCCGAAGTGCTGGTCTCGACTGTCAACGGCGCTGGGCTGGCTGATCAGGGCGCCACCGAGGCCCAGGAGCTGGCCGGATCGCTGGCCGACGCAGTGGCCTACCTGCGGGCCTGCGAGCAGGCGGGCATCGACCTCGCCGCAGCCGCGGACAAGCTGGAGTTCCGCTACGCCGCCGGCGTGGACCAGTTCTTGACCATCGCCAAGCTGCGGGCCGGTCGCCGCCTGTGGGCTCGGGTGACCGAGGCGTGCGGCATCGAGGCCGCCGCCCAGCGCCAGCACGCGGTGACCGCCGGGGCCATGATGACCCGCCGCGACCCGTGGGTGAACATGATCCGCACCACCGTGGCCTGCTTCGCCGCCGCGGCGGGCGGGGCCGACGCCATCACCGTCAGCCCCTATGACTCGGCCCTAGGAGTGCCCGACCCGCTGGGGCTGCGGATCGCCCGCAATACGCAACTGCTGCTTCGGGAGGAGTCCCACATAGATCAGGTGATCGACCCCTCGGGCGGCGCTTACTACATCGAATCGCTCACCGATGCGCTGGCCGGCGCGGCCTGGGGCCTGTTCCAAGAGCTGGAGGCGGGGGCGAGCCTGGCCCCGCGAATCGAAGCGACCCGTCTTGCTCGAGGCCAGGATGTGGCCACCCGCCGCCTGCCCATCACGGGGGTGAGCGAGTTCCCCGATCTGGACGAACCGGTGGTCGAGCGGCTGCCGGCGCCCATCGACCCCGAGCTGCGCCGACTGGCCGAGCCGTTCGAGGCGTTGCGGGACGCGGCCGACGCCGCCCCGTCGCGCCCGACCGCTTTCTTGGCCAACCTCGGCCCCGGGGCCGTGTACACGGCGCGGGCGACGTTCGCCGCCAACCTGCTGGCCGCGGGCGGCGTTGACGCTCTTTTTGGCGAGGGCTTCGCCACTCCGGCCGAGGCCGCCGAGGCTTGGGCGTCGTCGGGCTCTTCGGTGGCCGTGATGTGCTCCTCCGACGAGATGTACCAAAGCCACGCCGCCGCCACTGTGGCCGCGCTCAAAGAAGCCGGATGCGGCTATGTGCTGCTGGCCGGACGCCCCGACGAGCAGTGGGGGGCCGACGGCTACCTCTATTTGGGCTGTGATGCGCTGGAGGCGCTCGGCGCCATACACGAGAGGCTGGGTCTGTGACCGTCCCCGATTTCTCCTGCGTGGACCTCCACACCCCGCCGGTTTCCGGCGCCGGCGCCGCAGAAGCGGGCGTGGACTGGGCCGATCAGGCCGCGGCTCAGACCGGGGAGAGCCCCGAGCGCCTCACCTGGGCCACCCCCGAGGGCTTCGGCGTGCGCCGTCTCTACACCGCCGAGGACCGGGCGCCGCTGGACTTCTGCGACACCTACCCCGGTGTGGCGCCTTACCTGCGGGGGCCCTACGCCACCATGTACGCCACCCAGCCATGGACCATTCGCCAGTACGCCGGGTTCTCCACTGCCGAGGATTCCAACGCCTTCTACCGCCGCAACCTGGCCGCCGGGCAGAAGGGTCTGTCGGTGGCCTTCGACCTGGCCACCCATCGGGGCTACGACTCCGACAACAGCCGGGTGAGCGGCGACGTGGGCATGGCCGGGGTGGCCATCGACTCGATTCTGGACATGCAGATCTTGTTCGACGGCATCCCGCTGGACCAGATGAGCGTGTCGATGACCATGAACGGCGCGGTGCTGCCGATTCTGGCCATGTACGTCGTGGCTGGCGAGGAGCAGGGCGTCGCGCCCGAGAAGCTGGCCGGGACCATTCAGAACGACATCTTGAAGGAGTTCATGGTCCGCAACACCTTCATCTACCCGCCGGCGCCGTCGATGCGGATCATCTCCGACATCTTCGCTTACACCTCGGCCAACATGCCGAAGTTCAACTCCATCTCCATCTCCGGCTACCACATGCAAGAGGCCGGAGCCACCCTCGACCTGGAGCTGGCCTATACCTTGGCCGACGGGGTGGAGTATGTGCGGGCCGGGTTGGACTCGGGGCTGGACATCGACGCCTTCGCCCCCCGGCTCAGCTTCTTCTGGTGCATCGGCATGAACTTCTTCATGGAGGTGGCCAAGCTGCGGGCCGCCCGGCTGCTGTGGGCCAAGCTGATGCGCCCCTTCAACCCGTCCAACCCCCGGTCGCTGTCGCTTCGCACCCACAGCCAGACCTCGGGCTGGAGTCTCACCGCCCAGGACGTGTTCAACAA
>JAPOSH010000131.1 GCA_026709815.1 bacterium
CGACTTCTCGGTGGCCGAGGGGCAGATTGCGGTGATCCTGGGGGCCAACGGGGCGGGAAAGACCACCACGCTGCGGGCACTGTGCGCCATGGTGTCCACCGAGGGGTCCGTCAAGTTGGGCGGCGAGGAGCTGGCCGGGCGCAGCACCGCCGACATCGTGCGCCGGGGGGTGGCCCATGTGCCCCAGGGCCGGGGGACGTTCCCCGAGCTGTCGGTGGAGGAGAACCTGCTGGCCGGGGCGTTCACGCGCGCCGACAGCGAGGTGCGAGCCGACATGGAGCGCTGGTACGAGACCTTCGGCGTGCTGGGCGAGCGGCGCGCCCAGGCCGCCGGCAGCCTGAGCGGGGGCGAGCAGCAGATGCTAGCCATCGCCCGGGCGCTGATGCTGCGGCCGTCGCTTTTGCTGTTGGACGAGCCCTCGCTGGGGCTGGCGCCGATGATCACCCGGGCGCTGTTCGAGCAGCTCACCGCGGTGAACGCCGCCGCCGGGACCACGATGCTGGTGGTGGAGCAGAACGCCGGCCTGGCGCTGGGAGTGGCCGACGTGGCCTATGTGCTGGAAGCCGGGGAGGTGGCCCTGTCGGGCCCCGCCGGCGAGCTGGCCGACGACGACAGCGTCCGCCGGGCGTACCTGGGGTATTAGCGGTGCCGGTGCTGGCCTCGGTGCTCGGCGTGTTCGACATCACGCTGGACAAGCTGTCGGACGGGGAGCTGTGGCTGGCCCAGTTCTTCCGGGGGTTGAGCGACGGGGCCACCTACGCTTCGGTGGCGCTGGCGCTGGTGATGATCTACAAGTCCACCGGGTTCATCAACTTCGCCCAGGGCTCGCTGGCGCTGCTGGGGGTGTATCTGGCCTATGTGCTCAGCGTGGAGCAGGGCCTGCCGGTGGCGGTGGCGGTGGTGTGCGCCATGGCGGCCAGCTCGGCGGTGGCGATGCTCGTGGAACGGGTGCTCATCCGCCCGTTCCCCCCCGACCATGCGCTGCCGCTGGTGATCGTCACCCTGGGTCTGCTTTTGATCATCGACTCGGCAGTGGGGATCGTGTGGGGGTTCCGCACCCGCAGCCTGCCCTCCATGTTCCCCAGCGGGGCGCCCATCGAGTGGGGCATCGCCCAGCTCACCTGGCGCACCATCGGCAACCTGGGCACGGTGTTCGCGGTGGTGGGGCTGCTGTACCTGCTGCTGTCGCGCACCAAGGCGGGATTGGCGTTCCGGGCTGTGTCGTCGAATCTGGAGTCGGCCCGGCTGGTGGGCATCAGGGTGGGGCCCACGCTGGGGTTCGGATGGGCGCTGGCCGCGGCCATCGGCACCCTGGGCGGGGCGCTGGTGGTGCCTGATCTGCTGTTGGAGCCCTCCATCATGCTGCGGGTGCTGATCTTCTCGCTGGCGGCGGCGGCTTTGGGCGGGTTGGACAGCCTGGTGGGGGCGGTGATCGGCGGTTTGGCGGTGGGGCTGGCCCGCAACCTGCTGGTGACGTTCTTGGATTTGAGCGAGCTGGCCCTGGCCACCGCAGTGGCGGTGATCTTGGTGGTGCTCTTGGTGCGGCCCACGGGGCTGTTCGGATCGGCCCGGGTGGAGCGGGTGTGATGGCGGGCTCGGGGCGCAGCGGGCGGGCGGGCCGCCCATGAGGGCTATGGGCGTGGTGGCCGCGGGCAGCCGCCGGCACCGGCGGCGCCAGATCATCGGGTGGGCGCTGTTCGCGGCGGTGGCAGTGCTGATCCCGTTTCTGATCGCCGACACTTACAGCCCCACCATCTTGGGCAACCGCTACACGGTGGGGCTGGGCAACCTGAGCCAGTCGATCGCGCTGATGGTGGCCATTCTGGGGCTGAACATCGCCACCGGCTACAGCGGGCAGCTCTCTTTGGGCCACAGCTTCTTCGTGGGCTCGGGCGCTTATCTCACCGCGGTGTTGGTGAACGAGTTCCACTGGTCGTACCTGGCCACCCTCGGGGTGGTGGTGCCGGGGCTGTTCGGGTTCGGGGTGCTGTTCGGCTTGCCGGCCCTGCGCATCCAAGGGCTTTATCTGGGGTTGTTGACGTTTGCCGTTGCCGCGGTGTTCCCGTCGCTCATCCGGCTCGACGAGGTGGCCGACCGCACCGGGGGCAGCAACGGCCTTCTGATCGACAGCGACCTGACGCCGCCCACGTGGGCGCCGCTGGATGCGACAGCCGGATGGCTGCATGCGATACCGGGGGTGGGGTCGCGGGTGCCCGACGGGCTGACCGGCCGCCAGGAAGAGGCGGTGTACAAGTACTTCCTGTTGGTGATGGTGGCGATGGTGTGCTTCTGGCTGGTGCGCAACATCGTGGCCGGCCGGGTGGGGCGGGCTTTGGTGGCCATTCGGGACAACGAGTTGGGCGCGGCGGCCAACGGGGTGAACCTGGCCGCCTACAAGACGCTGAGCTTCGGCATCAGCGCTGCGGTGGGCGGGGTGGCGGGCACCATGCTGACCATGCACTCGGGGTTCGTGGGGCCGGACGAGTTCGGCTTCTCGATGGCCATCTTGTTGATCGTGGGGCTCATCGTGGGGGGCGCGGGCACGCTGCACGGGGCGGTGGCGGGCGGGCTGGCCATCCAGTTCGTGCCTCACTGGTCGAGCCAAACCCAGACCCTGCCGGGCACCGACGTGGCCTTGGAGGGACCGTATGGCACCGCCATCTTGGGCGGGCTTTGGAGCGCGATCAGCTCCGCGCTGCCCGGCGGGGCGGCCCACTGGTTCCGGCGGATCAAGGCCCGGCTCATGCCGGTGGCGCCTCAGCCGCCGGGCAGCTGAGCGGGTTGGGGTGTAATTGTCGCTCGAACCCCGTAGAGTTGCAGGGCTGCTCCAAGCAGCGAACAGCCCTAGGAGGGATTGCCCCATGTCCAAGTCTTGGCGAATCTTGCTCACGCTCGTTGCGGTGTTCGCATTGGTGGTCAGCGCCTGCGGCAACGACGATGACGACTCTCCCGCCGCCGACCCGAGCCCGACTGCGGAGGCGACCGCCGCAGAGCCCGAAGAGCCCGCCGCCACGCCGCCGGCCGGCGAACCGGTACAGATAGAGGAGGGCACGCCCGCTCCCGTCCCGGAGGAGGCGCCGATGGCCACGGAAGCCCCCTCTGATCCCAACATCGTGGAGGTGGGAGGCGGCGCGGTGATCGACATCGGCGAGTGCCCCGAGGAGTGGGACAACAACGCCGGGGTCACCGACACCGAGATCCGCTTCGGCAGCAGCTTGCCCCGGTCGGGGGCGCTGGCCGGTTTCGGCACCATCGCCGACGGCATCGGCCTCTACTTCGACGCGGCCGGGCTCATCGACGGCCGCAACGTGGTGATGGTGGCCCGAGACGACGGCTACGTGCCGGCCCGCACCGTGACCAACGTGGAGGAGATGATCGACGCCGACAACCTGCTGGGATTCGCCGGGATCCTGGGCAGTCCCAACAATCTGGCGGTGCGAGACGTTCTGAACGAGAACTGCATCCCGCAACTGCTCAACCTGACCGGTCTGCCCCAATGGGGCGACCCCGAGAACTACCCGTGGACCACCGGCGCGCTGATGTCTTATGAGACCGAGTCTTTGATCTGGTGCTCCCATGTGGCCGAGGAGATGGGCGACGGGGCCACGGTGGCCATCTTGTCGCTGGACAACGACGCCGGAGAAGCCTGGCGGGTGGCCTTCAACGAGTGCGCCGACGATCTGGGGATCGACGTGGTGGAAGAAGTCCAGCACGATCCGCAGGCCGACTCGGTGGGCGCCGAAGTGACGACTCTGGCGGCCAGCGGCGCCGATGTGCTGCTGGTGGCCTCCTCGGGCGCCTTCTGCCCGCAGGCAGTGGCCACCGTGGCCAGCATCGAGGCGTGGACGCCGATGGTGCTGGTGGCCAACGGGTGCCAGAGCATCGCCCTGTTCTGGGTGCCCATCGGCCCGCTGGCCAATGGCATCCGGATGGTGAACACCCAAAAGGACGTGTCCGACTCCACGCTGGCCGATGACGAGTGGGTGCAGTTCGTCCGCAGCACGCTGGAAGACCAGGGCGTTGACCCCGAAGCCGCCTCCCACGCGCTGGGCTATGTGTTCGGCGAGATCCTGCACTCGGTGCTCATGGACGCGGCGGGCATGGAAGGCGGGATCAACCGCACCAACCTGATGCGGGCCATGTGGCAGATGGACTTCGAATCCCGCGGCGCTTTGGGCAACGCCCTGCGGCGCATGGACGGCGCCAACGATTCCTACATGGTGGAGGCGGGCCGCATAGAGGAGCTGGTGGTGGACGCCGACGGCGCCCGCTATGTGCCCATCAGCGACGTGATCTCCTTCGAGGGCGAGACCGGCACCTTCGGCCAATAGCAAAAAAGTTAAGGAAAACCCCTTCTGGACCCTCCGCTTAACTTTTTCGCACAAAAAAAGTTAAGCTGGGGCCGTGGCCAGCGGCGGCTTCCGATTTCTTGATCCCCCCACCCCAGAGGAGGAGGTTGTCCATTTGCTCGAGGTGTTAGCCGACGGCACCTACACCCCCGAGACCCTTGAAAGCACCGCGATCGACCTGAAGGAAGACGCGAGCAAGCGAGATCAAAAGACCGGCGCCGCCCGAGAAGGCTCCCCCAGGCCAGAGCACATCGCCGAGAAGATCGCCCAAGATGCGGCCTGCTTCGCCAACACTCCGGGGGGCGGAGCGTTGATTGTCGGAGTGAGCGACAAGACCGGAGAGATCATCGGCACTGGTATCGATATCGACTGGCTGCGGTCGCGACTCCACGAGCTGACCGGCGGGAAGATGGGTGCCACGGTCCGGGAGGCTGAGGTTAACAACACTCGGGTTCTCGTGGTCGTCACCCCGCAAGCGGTCGAACCTGTGGCCGTCAAGGGGAAGTACCGGCACCGCCAGGGAGACAAGTGTGTCGAAGTGGACAGTTCGACGCTGCTGCAGGGCCGGTTCGCCGCCGCCGCAGCCGACCCCTCTTTTTTAAATTCGACGACCCGCATAGATGCAGTCTCGGGCCGAGCCCTAGCCCGTCTTTGCGAACTCGCCGCGGGGGCCGACCATTCCAAATCCAACCTGAGCCCAATTGATGTGGTGTCGCGGCTCGGCCTCCGATATGGGGATACCGAGTACCTGAACAAGGCAGGCGAAATCCTCTTGGCAACACGGACGCAGCCCGCCATCGACTACACCTACCGAGATGTTCAAGGCGGACCTTCGCGCGTCAGGATCGATCAGCCGGGGAGATCGCTGCTAGAGGAGATCGATGCGGTCGAAGCCGAAGCAGCGCGGCATAACCCAGCCGAAGAAATTCAAACGGGATTCGTGATACGCGAGGTGCGGCACATCCCTGAACGCACCCTGAGGGAGGCCATTCTCAACGGCGTCTGCCACCGCGATTGGAACGACTCCGAACCGACCACAGTGGAGCACATCGGCAGCGAACTCCGAGTCACCTCCCCTGGCGGGTTCATCAGGGACATCACACCGGAGAACATCATGATCCGCTATGAGCCCCGCTATCGAACACTGATGAATGCTGTCCGCGGTCTCGGCCTGGTGGAACAGGAGGGAGTGGGCATCGACCGGATGTTCACCGATCTCATTCGCATCGGCGCTAGCCTCCCCATCATCGAGGAGCTGCCCCGGCCAGCAGTGCGAGTTGTGCTTTCAGGTCGGCCGCCAAACCTTTCTTGGTTGCGGTTCTTTGACCGAGTTAGACCCGCTGAGGGGGCTGACGATGCCAACCTTTCGCTTGCCGTTTGGCTGGCCGCGAATTCCGACCGGCCTTATGTAACCGCCAGTTCGTCTATGGAAACGCTTCAACGCAGCACCCAAGAAGAGACAGTTAACGTCTTGCGTCAGGTGGCCACCACTTACATGCTGGACGAACGCACCCGGGTATTCAAGGCCATGAAAACCCCTGCGAACACGGCACCGGCATGGCAGCTGAGTCAAGACACACGAATGATGCTGAGACTGCGCTGGGCAGAAGACCCTTGGGTGCCAGCTCTCGCCTGGGCGCAGGAGCGCGGCCGCATCTCTAGTAGCGAGTATCAGGCCCTCACTGGAGTGTCTGGCCCAACCGCAGTGAAGCACCTCAAGGAGTTCGCCTTTGTCGAAGGGCTGCGGGCCAGCTCTCCCAGCGGCAGAGGACGCGGGTTCCACTACCTCTATCCCGCGAGAACTCGGGCCTGAGAATATCAAACTGCACTTATGTTTTTTGAAGGGAAAAAGTTAAATAAGAGGCGCAGCGACGCTAACTTTAACTTTTCCGGGGCTAGGAGACCGTGATGGGGACTGAGGAGTAGCCGGCGACGTTGGACATCTGCACTCGGCGCAGGCCTTGCTCGTCGACCTCGAAGGCGGGCCAGCGGCGGGCGATCTCCTCGATGGCCACCCGGCTCTCCAACCGGGCCAAGGCGGCACCCAGGCACACATGCAGGCCGTGGCCGAGGCTCACGGCGAGGCCGGGCTCGCGGGTGATGTCGAAGCGGTCGGAATCGTCGTAGCGGCGAGGGTCCCGGTTGGCCGCCCCGGTGATAAGTAAAACGGGCTTGTGCTTGGGGATGGTCACCCCGTGCCAGGTGGAGTCGGCCATGGAGTAGCGGCCCTGGTACTGCGAGGGGGCCCAAAAGCGGAGCACCTCCTCCACCGCGTTGGGAATGGCGGCGGGGTCGGCCAGCACTTTGGCCCACTGGTCGGGATTGCGGTGGAACAGCACTACGGCGTTGCCCACCAGCTTGGTGACCGTCTCCGATCCGGCGGCGGCCAACAGCGTGCCGAACCCGGCGATCTCGGCATCGTCGAGACGGGTGGTGCTGCCGTCTGCGGCCTCTACTTCGGCCTCGATCAGAGCCGTCAACATGTCGTCGTCCGGTTCGGCCCGCTTCTTCTGGGCGAGGTCGAACAGGTACAGGCCCTGGGCCATGCCCGCGTCGGCGGCGGCCTGGCCGCCGGTGGCCGAGCCCTCCTCGCGATGGAGCAGCGCGTTGGTCCAGTGCCTGATCTGCTGGCGGTCTTCGGCGGGCACGCCCAAGATGGTGGAGATGATCTCAACAGGGAACGGAGCGGCGAACTCCTCGAGGATGTCGAACTGGCGGCGGCCCATCAGGGGGTCGAGATAGCCGCTGATGATGTCGCGCACCAGGGCCTCGTAGTCGTCGATGGAGCGGGGGGTGAACGACCGGGACACCAGCTTGCGATAGCGGGTGTGCTCGGGGGGGTCCATGGAGATGATGGACCGCGTTTCGATGGGCTGGCCCGTGCTCAGGTCCTCATAGGTCTGGCCATGGGTAGAGGTGAAGGTGTTGACATCGCGATGGGCGGCCACCACATCGTCGAACCGGCTCAAGGCATAGAAGTCGTACCGCTCGCTATAAAAGCACGGGGCGCGATCCCTCAGATCGGCGTAAGTGTCGTAGGGATCGTCGAAGAAGTCCCGGCTGAACGGATCGAACTCAACGGCTTTGGCGTTCATGCCCCCAGTATTGACCACGGGCTGAGCCGGCGCCGGTCAGTGGCTGGTGCGGTAGTCGCCGAACTTGGAATCGCGCTCCGACAAAGTTGTGGTGAGGCCCTTCTTTTTGATGGAGCCCACGAAGTCGGCCATGGCCTGGGTGTGGGTGCCCAGCGCGCACAGCTCGGTGCCGGCCCGGATGCCAGCCCGCATCCCCATGTGCTCCATCTGACGATGGACCACCCGCTTGTTCATCTGGAGCAGCTCGGCGGGAACCTGGGCGATGCGCTCGGCGATCTCCAGCACGGTGCCTTCTAGCTCGTCTTCGGGATAGGCGGCGTTGGCCCAGCCCCGCTCCACGGCCTCGACGCCGGTCACATAGTCGCCGGTGAGCATCATCTCCATGGCTTTGCGCATGCCCAGGAACCAGGGGTGGAAGTGCATGTCGGGCACGCCGAAGCGGACCGCGGGATACCCCATCTTGGCGTCGGTGGCCATGTAGACCAGGTCGCAGCCGGTGGCCAGCTCGCTGCCCCCGGCCAGGCAGTAGCCGTGAACCTGGGCGATGACCGGCTTGGCCAGATCCCAGATGCTCATCCAGCCCTCGGTGACGTGACGGGGCCACTGGCCCTCGCCGCCGGGGGTGTAGAAGGGCAGCTCATAGCCCTCGTTGCCCCCGCTGAGGTCGTAGCCGGCGGAGAACGACGGGCCGGCGCCGCACACGATGCTGACCTTGACGTCGTCATCCTGGTCGGCCTCGCGCAGCGCCTCGAGCACCGCCCCCCGCAACGGGTGGATGAGGCTGTTGCGCTTCTCGGGGCGGTTCATGGTGATGCGCCGCACATGAGGACGGGGGTTGTCGATCAAGACGATGTTGTCGTTCATGGCCGATAACCGTAACCTGCGAGCTCATGTCTGCTCTCACCGCAGCGGCCCCGGCATGAGCGGACCGGCGATGGTTGACTCCTCCAAGGGGGCCCGAGTGGCGCTGCACGACTTGGGGGGCACAGGGCCGACGGTGCTGCTGGCCCACGCCAACGGATTCTGCGGGCTGATGTGGCAGCCGGTGGCCCGGGAGCTCGCCGCGGCGGCCCACTGCTGGGCGCTGGATTTCCGCGGCCACGGCGACAGCGTGTCAGGCCCCGAGGAAGACTACGACTGGGCCGGAATGGCCGACGACGTGCTGGCCGCGGTGGGCGCGATCCAGCCGGCGCCCCGGCTGGCCGCAGGGCACTCTCTGGGCGGCGCCGCGATCTTGAAGGCTGAGCAGGCCCGACCGGGCACCTTCGACCGGGCCTGGGTGTACGAGCCGGTGACCATCCCGGAGTCGTTTCTGCCGCCCGACGGGGTGAAGGCGCTGGGCGATATCGCCCGGTCTCGCAAGGAGTTATTCGAGTCGCGCCAGGCGGCCTACGACCGCTATGCCGCCCGGCCCCCGTTCAGCCTGTTGGACCCCGAGGTGCTGCGAGCCTACGTGGACTGCGGATTTCGGGATCTGCCCGACGGCACGGTGACCATGAAGTGCGCTCGGGAGGCAGAGGCCGCCATCTTCGATAACGCCGACAGAACAGCATTCGACCGGCTAGGCGAGGTGGGCGCGGCCGTCACCGTGGCGGTCAGCGCCGACACCGATCCCCCGGCCCTGGTGGCGCCGCTCGTGGCCAAGCAGATGCCCCACGCCACCTTGGACCGCTTCGACGACCTGACCCACTTCGGCCCCCTCCAAGACCCCCCGCGAATAGCCGCCGCCATCACCGCCGCCCTTTTCAGCGGCTAAAATATGTCACCCTGAAGCGCATTTACAGCGTTTCAGCGGTTGCTTGCTGCGCGCTACCCCTACAGGCACTTATTGGGGCTAGAGATTGGTGGTTTGGGTGAGGGTGGCGGCGTCGCGGGCTAGGTCTAGGACGACGCGGCCGAAGGCCTCCATGCGGGGGTTGTCGGCGCCGCCGGCAACGAAGCGGGCATAGCCGCCTTCCAGCACGATGGCCAGCTTGAAACGGGCCAGGATGACGTAGTAGTCGATCTCCTCCACATCGCGCCCCGACATGGTGGCGTAGCGCTCCAGCAAGTCGTCGCGAAACGGCAACCCCTCGTAGTCCACATAGTCCACCGAGGGGCGGCTGGCTTCGTCTTCAGGCCAGTTCATCACCACCCAGGCCAAATCGAGCAGCGGGTCGCCCACGGTGCCCATCTCCCAATCCACGATTGCGGCCATGCGGGCGGGGGCACCGTGGTGGAACATCACGTTGGCGAACTGGTAATCGCCGTGCATGATGCCCGGCGCATAGCTGCGGGGGGCGCGGCCCCGGAGCCAGTGGCCCGCATCGTCGAGGCCGGGGATGTCGCGGAACTTGAACCGGCTGAGGTGGGCGTACCAGCGGTCGACCTGGCGCTCGTGGAAGCCTTCGGGACGACCGAGCCCCTCAAGGCCGTTGGCCCGCCAATCAACCTTGGAGAGCCGGGCGATGGCGTCGATGAGCTCATAGGCCAAGCCGGGCCGGGCGCCGAGGTCGGAAGCGAACGGCTCGGGCCAGTTGGGCTCGCTGATGGGCGACCAGCCGTCGACGAAGTCCATGAGGTAGAAGGCCGCGCCGATAACACTGGCGTCGTCGGTGCCAGCGGCCGCCCGAGCATGGGGGACGTCGGTGTCGGCCAGGGCGCGGAGGATGCGGAACTCCCGCATCATGGTCTCGTTGCGGCCTTCGGGGACTTTGCGGGGCGGGCGGCGCAGGGCCCAGCGGTGCTCGCCCCGGCAGATCTCAAAGATCTCATTGGAGGCGCCGCCGGAGATGAACCGGCTGGCGACGGGCTCGCCTTGGCCGGGCAGGCCCTGGGCATCCATCCACGCCCCTAGCGCAACCGGCTCGATCAGGCCCTCGGTGCGCTCGGCCTCGGTGCGCTCGTCGGTGACCGAGCGCGAGAAGACGCTTGTATCAGTTGCCGATTCGGCTTGTTCGCTCACTGCTCCCTCCAATACACAATCACTAGGCGGCGGTGACCAGGATGCGCTGACTGACGAAGCCGCCGATGCCGATGTGGTTGCCGTCGATCTCCACGGTGGTGGTGCCGTCGGGCGAAGAGGCGGTGATGACCCCCTGGGCGCCGGGAACCACCGCAGAGCCCTCCAGGAAATCGAGCAGCCCCTCGGCGAATTCCAGCTCCTCGGTGATGCGAGCCACCACGAAGCGCTGACCCACCTCGACGCTGGCCAGCGCCCGAGTGGGGGGGGCTTGGTAGTCGGAGCCGGGGATGGGGTTGCCATGGGGACAGGTGGTGGGATCGTCGAGCAGCCGCACCATGGCCTGCTCCACCAGCGGGGAGATGACGTGCTCCCACTTGCCGGCCTCGGCGTGGGCGTCGGCCCAAGAGAGGCCCAGCACCCGGGTGAGAAACACCTCGGCCAGGCGGTGGCGGCGCACGACCCGCTCGGCCAGATCCATGCCATCGGGCGACAGTTCGATGGACCGGCCCTTCAAGGTGACCAGCCCCTCGGCCTCCAGCCGGTGGATCATCTCCGAAACCGCCGGGCGGGACACCTCCAAGCGCTCGGCCACTCGGGCCTGGATCACATCCACGTCGTCTTCGGCCAGCTCGAAAATGGTCTCGCAGTATTCCTCGAAGGCCGGATGCCACTCGGGTGTCTGGTACTGGGCCACGACGAGAAGTCTAGCGGGTGGCAGGCCGAAGTCTTTGGGGCATCAGCGGGGCGCTATGCAGCCCGGGAAGGGGCGATGACCGTTTCGCCGTAGCGGCGCATGGTGTCGAGGGTGGCCTCGATGTCGTCGCCGGGCATAACCACGGTGATCCAGGTGACTCCCAAGGCTTCCAAGTCGGCCAGGCCGGCGATGTGAGCTTCGGCATTGAAGTCGGCGGCGCCGGGCGGACCTCCGGCGGGGTTCAGATAGCTGATGTCGATGTCGGCCGGTTTGCGGCCGGCCTCGTGAACGTAGATCCACAGCTCATCGAGCAAAGCGGCCAAGTCCTCGGTGGTCTCGAGCTGAGGGGTCCGGGCCGTGTTGGCCAGCACCCGGGGGGCGGGGAACGGCGTCCAGCCGTTGGCGACAGCGGCCACCCGGCGGCGGGCCCGGCGGGAGTTGCCGCCGAGCCAAATGGGCGGATGGGGTTTCTGGACCGGCTTGGGATTGGCGGTTTGGCCCAGCGCGGTGAAGGTGCTGGCTTCGTAGGCGAAATCGTCGGTGGTCCAGATGCCGATCATGGCCTCGAGGGCTTCGTCCAAGATCTGGATGCGGTTGTTGAAATCCACCCCCAAGGCCTTGAACTCCCCCTTGAGATAGCCGGCGCCGGTGGCGAAGATGAACCGACCGCCCGACAGCCTGTCGATGGTGGCAATGGCCTTGGCCATGATGAAGGGGTTCCGATAGGGCGCCACCACGATGTTGGGGATCAGCTTCAGGCGGTCGGTGACGGCGGCGCAGAAGGCCAGGGCGGCGAACGGATCCAAGGCGTCGTGGCCGCCGGCGTTGAGCCAGCGGTCGGTGGGCGCAGGATGATCGGTGAAACCCAGCCCATCGAACCCGGACTCCTCGGCGGTGCGGGCGAACGCTGTCAAACCCTGCTTGGTGACCAGCTTCTGGTCCCACGGGTGGAAGACCATCGGATACGTCACTGCGAACTTCATGGGCCTCCTCTTATGGATCGGTCTTCGCCTGCAACACCGCCGCGATCAGACGGCGGCGAGTTCGAGAGGGGCGATCTCGGCGAGGCTGATCGGGCGGTCGGCGATGCCTTCGAAGGCATCGCCGGCGGAGTAGACCTCTTCGCCTCGCAGCCGGGCCTCGGGGTCGTCGAGGTCAACCGGCCAAACGATGCCCATGCGGGATTGGGCCAGGTAATAGGAGTCCGCGTCGGCCACATCGATGCCCATGGCCTGAAGGGTGCGGCCGGGATAGGCCATGCGCATGACACCCTCGGTGAACACGGCGTCATCGTCAACGATGACCCGGTCGCAGTCGAACTCCAGCCGGTGAGCCCCAGTCTGCACGATGCTGCGGTCATAGAAACCCCGGATGGCATCACGGTCGCCACCGGGGCTGACCACCGGATCGTCGGGGTTCGACCAGATGATGTACTGGGGCTTTTCGCTCAAGGTGGACACCACCCCCTCGATGTCGGCTCGGGCCTCGCACTTCATGTGGGCCAGCACCAGCTCCAGCACATGACGGCGGCGCGGGTTGGTCTCAGCCGCCAGCCGCTCCTGCACCAATCGCCATGTTTTGTTGGGATCCATCCTCATCGGCTTCGCCTTTCCCTCGGCCCCGACGATAGGGGCTGACGCCCGAGGTTGCTGATTATCGAGGTTGCTGGTTATGTAGCATAATTGCTACAGTTGTCGCATGACTGAGGTTGCGTCCCGGGAGCTACGGAATCAGACGCGAGCCGTATTGGACCTTGTCGCCCATGGCGAGCGCATCACGATCACCGTCCAGGGTCGGCCGGTAGCGGAGCTGTCACCCGTTTCTGACCGGCCGCGCTGGATGGGACGCGACCGGTTCGTCCGCCAAGTCCTAGCCAACCAAGCTGATCCCGGTCTGGTCGGCGAACTCGCCCAACTCAACGACGAGACCACTGATGACCTGCAATGGCCATGAGCAGAGGGCTGGCTGACACATCCCTGTTCATCGCCAAAGAAAGCGGGCGCTCACTTCAGATAGACCTCCTGCCCGATGAGCTAGCGGTCTCAGCCATCACCATCGGCGAGTTGCGGGCTGGCGTACTGGCAGCCGCCGACAGCTCCACGCTTGACCAGCGCCTTTCCACGCTCACCGCTGCGCTGGCGCTCAACCCCGTTCCGGTTGACGAGCCAGTCGCATCCGCCTGGGCGAGACTTCGCTTGGCCCTCCGGGACAGCAAGCTCAAGATGCCGGTCAACGACTCGTGGATCGCAGCAACCGCCATCGCTCTCAACATCCCCGTCGTCACTCAAGACGACGACTTCCCTCTGCTTGACGAACTCGAAGTCGTCCGGGTGTGAGCGGCCAGTAGCCTCGCTGAGCGATGAGCGATCGGGAGTTCGCCGGCAAGACGGCCATCGTCGGCATCGGGAGCAGCGATTTCGCCCGGCTGTACCGCTCGAAAGACCCGGAGCGGACCGGGGAGGCCCTGGCCACCGAGGCCATCGCGGCGGCCATCGCCGACGCCGGGTTGGAGAAGTCGCAGATTGACGGGCTCATCACCGGGGGGCTGGCCCACTATGAGCCGGTGGCCTACCGAACCGGGCTCACCAACGTGCGGTTTGTGGTGGACTATCCGCAGGCCGGGCGGATGTGCGCCATGGCATTGATGCATGCGGCTACCGCGGTACACCACGGGCTGGCGGACTATGTGGTGCTGTTCAACTCGGTGGTGTTCCGCTCCCAGGGCGTCGAATTCGGCGCCCAGACCCAGGGGCTGCTCTACGACACGATCTACGGGATGGCCTCGCCGGGGGCGCAGTATTCGCTGGGCTTCACCCGCTATCAGGCGGAGTACGGGGGCACCGAAGAGCAGCTCGGGGCCATCCCGGTGGCCATCCGCTCCCATGCCCGGATGACTCCGGGGGCCATCATACAGGCGGAGATGTCCATCCACGACTACCTGGCGGCCCGCTACATCGCCCAGCCGCTGCGGCTGTTCGACTACTGCCTGGTGAACGACGGGGCGGTGGCCTATGTGGTGACCAGCGCCGAGCGGGCCCGGGATCTGGCCCGTCCCCCGGTGCTGATCGCCGGCACCGCGGGGCGGGCCAACTTCCGGGAGTGGTACGTAGACCTGGGGTTCTGGGACGAGGCCTGCCAGTCGATGAAGACCGACCTGTTCGACCCCCTGGGGGTGAGCGTCGACGACATCGACTGCCTCCAGGTGTACGACAACTTCAGCGTGTCGGTGCTGTGGGGGCTGGAGGGGTTCGGCTTCGCCCCCCGGGGCCAGGGCTTGGAGTGGGTGCAGGGGGGCCGCATCGCGTTGGGCGGGGAGCTGCCGGTGAACACCAGCGGGGGCATGCTGAGCGAGTCGTACCTCCAGGGGTGGAACCAGCACGCCGAGGCGGTGCGCCAGCTGCGGGGCGAGGCAGGCGAGCGCCAGGTTCCCGCCTGCGAGTGGTCGCTCTACTGGTGCCTGTCGGCGTTGCCGGGAGCGTCGCTGCTCTGCCGGGACGGGCTGTTGTGAGCGACAGCTGGTCCGGCGGCGGCCCGATTGACCGAAGCAACCCAGTCGGGCCGGGGATCAGGAGCGGCTACACCAAGCCGTTGCCGACGGTGACCCCGGAGGACCGGGATTTCTGGGCCGCGGCCCGCGAGAG
>JAPOSH010000116.1 GCA_026709815.1 bacterium
CCACGCGGGCTAGGAACAAGCGCCCGTCCACGAAATAGTCGGGGTTGCGCACCAAGACCGCCTCGTCGTCTTGGACCCAAGACTCGAAGATGAACGGGCCCGCTCCTGCGCCCACCGGGTTCACGTTGAGGGAGGTGTTCAGGCCGGTCTCGGCATCCTGGTTGGCCTGATAGGCGGTGGGCGACATCATCCAGGCCATGCGGTTGGTGAAGATCTGGGGGAATGTCGCATTCACGCTGGTGGCGGTGAGTTCCAGCGTGTGGTCGTTCACCTTGTTGATCTCCGCGATGAGGTTGGCCTGCGCGGTTGACTGCGACCCGACTTCGGGCCTCTGGTGGTGCTCCACGTTCCAGATGAATGCATCAGCATCCAGCGGGGTGCCGTCGGTGAAGTTGATGCCCTCGCGCAACTTCAACGTGAAGACCTGGCTGTCTTCGGTGGTAATGCTCTCGGCCAAGCCGGGCACAATCTCCCCGGTGGTGAGATCCAGGTAGAACAAGGCATCGTACAAAGCAGTCATCTGGACGCCGCCCAAAGAGGCCCCGCCCTGAATCAGGGTCGGATCCCACCCGGTGATCTCGCCGAACATGCCCATGGTCAGCGTGCCGCCGCTAGGGCGCCCGTCAGCGCACTCTGTCGAGAGTATTGCACCGCTGGTGTGACCGGTGTTGCCTGTGGGGACGACGCCCGTCGCCTCCTCCTCAGAACCTTCAATGGTCACCTGGATCTGCTCGGTGGGCTCAGGCGCCGGTTCAGCGGGTGCCGGTTCTTCAGATGCTTCCTCGCCCTGTGGAGCGGGCTCGGCGGCACTGTCATCGTCTTGGGATTCAGCAGGCGCAGGCACCGCGGTTCCCGCCGTCACCCCCCCATCGTCGTCATCATTGCCGCAGGCCGCGGCAAAGGCGGCCAGCGCCAACGAGATGGCAAGCAGCCTCAACCAACGCGATTTCATGAGCATTTCCCCCCTCGGGTTTCGCTTCGGTCAGCCGGACCCAAGCCGACTTCGAGTTGACAGACTCTAGGGAACTGCCGAGTATCCGCGCAAAGTATCGCCCTGTCTACAACCGCAAGCATTCAGCCGCCGGGGAAAGCTCTCGGTGTAAGCGGTCGGCGGTGTCTCGAAAGCAGGCCAACGGCTCGCCGATGGGGTCGGGGATCTCATCAGCAGCCCGGCCGAAGGGCCTGGTATCGGCCCAGGTGCGGCGCAAAGCGTGCAGGCGGGCCACCCAGGCGCCGGCGTCGGCACTGCGGCGGTTGCCCGCCTGGACGGCGAGCCGACCCAGCTCGGCGGGCAGAAAGGTGGCCGCTGCCTTGGCCTCGCTGCGGGCGGCCACCGCCCAACCGTGGTTGCGGGTCATGGCCACGATCAGGTCGGACTCATCCACCAGATGGTGGGAGAGCCGGCGGCTGCGATGGGCCGAGAGGTCCAGCCCCCGCTCAGCCATCACCGCGATGGCGTGCTGGTGGGCGGGTCGCCCGCTCCAGTCCATCGTGGCGGCTGAACCAACCTCAACGCCGGGAGCCATCTGGGCGAACAATACCTCGGCCATCGGCGAGCGGCAGATGTTGCCGGTGCAGACGAACAGAACCTTGATCGATGCAGTTTAGTAGTGGGCCGCAGCGACAATCGGTGGTTGCGGCCCACCCCAGCGCCCGCTACTGTTTTTGAGTGCCATCGGAACCGGCATCGTCTCCGGACACAGGGTTCCCCACACGACCAGAGCAAAGGAAAGCCCGATGCCGGTCTCCGAGATCCAGCGCACAGATTTGATCAACAGCCTCGTTGAGGTTCTCGGAGAGGAGCGTACCGAAACACTCATGCAGTGCATCCTCCCCGAAGGCCGCGACCAGCTCGCCACCAAAGACGACCTCAAACGTCTTGAGCTCGCCACCAAAGACGACCTCAAACGTCTTGAATTCGCCACCAAAGACGACCTCAAAGCCCTCGAAATCACCCTGAGGGGCGAGTTCAGAGACGAGTTCGCCCAGCTCAGGATCGAGTTCGCCGAGTTCAAGAGCGAAATCAGAACCGAGATGGCCAAGCAAACCCGCTACTTCACCTTCATGCTCATCGGCTTCATGATCACCATCTGGGCCACCATGATCCCCATAGCTCTCGCCACCTGATTCCGCCGACGGCCGGCGGTTTCCCGCCAATGCAGATGAAACGAGCGGTGAGGCGCGAGCGGTGGCGGCTTCCTATGCTCAGGCCATGGCAGGTCCGATGGATGGCGTCAAGGCAGTTGAGCTAGGGGTGTGGGTGGCCGGCCCGGCGGCAGGCGGGATATTGAGCGACTGGGGGGCCGATGTGATCAAGATCGAGCCCCCTGCCGGAGATCCGTCCCGAACGTTCCAGCGGATGCTGGGCGGGGACATGCCCACCAATCCGGTGTTCGAGTTGGACAACCGCTCCAAGCGGTCGGTGGTGGTCGATCTGACCGGCGACGAAGGGCGAGCCATCGCGGCCGAGATCATCGATGAGGCCGACGTGTTCCTCACCAACTTGCGATTGAGCGCCCTCGACCGGCTGGGGCTCGGCTATCAGTCCCTGGCCGCCCGCAATCCCGCACTGGTGTACTGCGCCATCACCGGCTACGGCCTCGAAGGGCCCGACGCCGACCGCCCGGCCTACGACATCGCCGCCTTCTGGGCCCGCTCGGGCATCGCCGCCCAGCTCACCCCGCCCGACGGCGCCCTGCCGTTCCAGCGGGGCGGCATGGGCGACCACAACGTGGGCTTGGCCGCAGCCGCGGCCATCAGCGCGGCCCTGTTCCACCGGGAGCGCACCGGCGAGGGCCAGATGGTGTCCACCTCGCTGTTCCGGGAGGGCATGTACACCATCGGCTTCGACCTCAACATCCTGCTGATGTGGGGGCTGAACATGGCGGTGGGCACCCGGGAGGCCATGGGCAACCCGGCCATCAACAACTACACCGCGGGCGACGGGCGGCGCTTCTGGGTGGTGGGCCTCGAGGGCGACCGCCATTGGCCCCCGCTGGCCCGGGCCGCAGGCCATCCCGAGTGGATCGACGACAAGCGTTTCGCCACCGCCCGCGACCGGGCCGTCAATGCGGTGGAGCTGATCGCGGCCCTCGACGAGGCGTTCGCCGAGCGAACGCTGGAGGAGTGGGCCGAGATATTCGCCGCTGAGCCGGATATGTTCTGGGCGCCGGTGAACAGCCTCGACGACGTGCTGGCCGACCCCCAGACCGGCCCGTCGGGGGCGTTGGTGGAGGTGCCCGACGGGGCCACCGGCACCACCATGCTGGCCACCCCGGTGGACTTCCACGGCACGCCGTGGGCCCCCCGGCACCTGGCCCCCGAACTCGGCCAGCACACCGACGAGGTGTTAGCCGGGCTGGGCCGCACTCCCGAGCAGATTGCCGAGCTGCGGGCCAACGGCACCGTGGCCTGAGCCCTGCCGGTGCAGTAGCCTGCTATCGCCCAGCTGTCCCTGAGATCCGGGGATTCAGCTTCGGCGGGCCCATGAGTTCGCCTCCCAGGGCAACGGCGCCGACCAAGGCCACCACCATGATCAACGCCGAGCCGGTGAAGAGAACCTCGGCGCCCCAAGCCTCATAGACCGGCCCGGTGGCCAATGCGGCGCTCCCGGCAACCGCCAAACCCATTGCGCCGTAGAGTCCTTGGGCCGCAGCAGCTTGATCGGCGGGCGCCGACAGGGCCACCGCCAGCTGTCCGGCGGGCATGGTGAACGCATCGAACATGGCGTGAACGGCTGAAACGACGATCAGCACCCACAGGAACTCCACATAGCCGTACACCACCATGCAGGCCACCGCGCCCATGATGGTCACCCCCATGACCCGCATCGGCCCTCTGCGCTGGGCATACTTGCCGCCGAAGGGGGCCAGCGGGATCATCGGCAAGGCAAAGATGCTGATGGACAGACCGATGACCAGCGTGCTGGCCCCCAAATCATCGAGCAGCAACGCCCACGATGCCTCGAACACGCCGATGGTCGTGAAGAAGGCGACGCCGGCCAGGATCCCGGCCAGCATGGGCCTGATCCCCAGCAGTCGGCGAACAGGAACTTTGGCGTGGGCCTCGCCGCCCGCCGAGATGTCCAGTTTGAACACCCAGCCATAGACCAGGGCATAGAGCGCGGCTAAGAACCAGAACGGAGCATGCAGGTCGATGAAATGGGCGAATACTGCGGCCACCAGCGGCCCGAGCACGAAACCGCTGATGTCGAATGCCCCCATCGCCCCCAGATTTCTGCCCATATTGGAAGGATCCCGGGTGATGAGAATGCGGCGAACAGCCGGGGCGACCATGCCCACGCCGGCGCCGAGGAAGAAGCGGGCCACGATGAACTGCCAAGCCTGCGCCGCCGTGGCCATCCCCAACATGGAGATCATGGCCACGATGATCCCCGTGTGAACGAGCAATCGGCTGTGGCCTTTGTCGGCAAAGCGAGCCAGTCCCACTTGGGCGACGACCCCGGCATAGAGGCCTGCGCCCGCGATGAGCCCGATTTCGAATCCGCTGACCCCGTACTCCTCTTCGATCTCGGCCAACAGGGTGAACACCGAGCCGTAGCCCAGAGACAGCGAGCCGGTGACCACGAAATAAGGAATGAACTGGCGCGCCGTGCCCAACGAGGTGCTCGCAGCCATCGGGGAACTCTACTGTCCCCTGAGAGCGACCGGCTCAGCTGGCGATCGGCTCAGCGCTCTTCGCGCCGATAGGGCAATCCCAGCGCGGCAGGGGCCACCGACGGGCGGTGGCGGTAGCGCCAGCTGATGATCACCAGCACCACCACGGTGAGCACGAAGGGGAGGATGCCCAGCAGCGCGGGGGAGATGCGGTTGACCTCCACGCCCAACAGCTCGATATCGAAGGACTGCAATCGGGGTTGCAGGGCCAGCGTGAAGCCGAACAACAGCGCCCCTAAGGCCAGGCGCCCCGGTCGCCACGCCCCGAAGATCACCAGCGCCACTGCGATCCAGCCCCGGCCGGCCACCATGCCCTCCACCCAGCCCGGCGCCATGTACAGCGACAGGAAGGATCCCGCCGCCCCGGCGAACGCCCCCCCGACCATGACCGCGCCCGACCGCAGGGCCATGACCGAATGGCCGGCGGTATCGGCGGTGGGCGCCGACTCCCCCGCAGCCCGTATGGCCAGGCCCAGCCGGGTTCGGGCCAGCACGAACCACACCGAGAACCCCAGCAGCACCGCCAAGTACACCACCGGCGGCTGATCGAAGAAGATCTCGCCGATCCAGGGGATGTCGGCCAATCCGGCGATTCCCAGATCAGTGAACAGCGTCTCGGGGCGCTCGCCCACCACATTGCGGCCCACATAGGCGGCCAAACCCAGACCGCCGATGGTGAGGGCGAGGCCCGACACCACTTGATCGGCCCCCAGCACCACGCTCACCAGGGCGTGGAACCCGCCCACCAGAGCCCCCACGGCCGCCGCGGCGAAGAACGCGGCCCAAGGACTGCCGGTTTCCAACCCGACCATGAACCCGCTGACCGCGCCCATGGCCATCATGCCCTCGACGCCGAGATTGAGGACTCCGGCCCGCTCGGCGATGAGCTCTCCCAGCGCAGCCAAGAACACCAGGGTGCCGAACTGCACCGTGGCCACGAACAACCCGATCAGGGCCTCTTCAGACATCGGCCGCTTCCTGCGTGAGGAAAGATCCAAGCCGCTCGTCAGACATCCGCCGCTTCCTGTGTGATCGCAGATCCAAGCCGCTCGTCGGCCTGTTGCTCGCGGGCCGGCCCAGTCCAGCGGATCCGGTAGTTGAAGAGCACCACGGCCACCAAGGCGCCGAAGAGGATCATGGCCTGCAAGATGTCGGCAATGGCTGAGCTGACTCCCAGCGTTTGGATGCTCTGGCCGCCAACTTGCACCGCCCCGAACACGAAGGCCGCCACCGCCACCCCGGAGGGGCGCATGAGCGCCAAGGCGGCCACGATGATGCCGGCGAAGCCGTAGCCGTTGGACAGGCCCGACTCCAGCCGGGTGGCCGACCCGGTGAGCTGCACCGCCCCGGCCAACCCGGCAATGCCGCCCGACAGGATCAGCGCCACCAGCACTTTGCGCCGCAGCGAGACGCCGGCGTAGCGGGCGGTGTCGGGCGACGACCCAGCGAGCCGCAGCTCATAGCCCCATGCCGTGCGGGACACGGCGACGGAGAAGACGATGAGCAGCCCCAGCGCAATCAGCATCCCGATGTTGGCCCGGCCGAACAGGCTCGGCAACGCAGCCTGCTCCGGCACCGGCTCGATGACCGCGAACCCGAAAGAGTCGGGATCCTTCCACGGGCCGGTCTCCAGCCACTCCACCACCCGGATGGCCACGTACACCAGCATCAGGGTGGTGATGATCTCGCTCACCCTCAGATGCGACCGGGCCAGTGCGGGGCCGAGCATGAGCAACATGCCCCCCGCCACCCCGGCCGCCATCATGAGGGCGATCAGCAGCGGGCCGGAGAGCCCGTCGGCCATCATGGCCACGCCGGTGGCGACGATGGCACCGGCCATCATCTGGCCCTCGGCGCCGATGTTCCACAACCCCATCGATCCGGCCACCGCCACCGAAAGGCCGGTGAGCGCCAGCGGCGTGGCCCTCCCGAGGGTGCGAGACAGCGAATCCGTGCCCCGCAACGCCGAGTCGAACATGCGCTCATACACTTCGGCCGGGCTGTGGTCCGACACGATCAAAAGGACCGCCCCCAACAACAGCGCCACCACGATGCCGACGAAAAAGCCCAACGCCTGCGTCGCCGGGAGCACCCGGTCGCGTCGTACCAAAGCCGGCTTCCTCATCGAGGTGGATTCCCGGCCATGGCCGCGCCCAAAATCGTCCGCGGCGTGACGTCGGGACCGTACTCCCCCATGATCCGGCCCTCGAACATGACCAAGAGCCGATCGGAGAGGGCCAGCAATTCGTCCAAGTCCTCGGAGATCAAAAGCACCCCCACCCCGTCGGCCCGCTGATCTATGAGGTGGCCATGGATGGCGGCCACCCCCTGCACGTCCAGCCCTCGGGAGGGCTGGGCCGCCACGAGCACCGAGGGCCGCCCCGCCAGCTCCCGTCCGAGGAGCAGCCGCTGAAGGTTGCCCCCCGAGAGTCCGGCAATCGGATCATTGAGCCGGCCCACCCTCACCCCGAACCGCTCCACCAAGCCCCGGCAAAACTCGGTGCACTTGGCTGTCGAGAGGAACAATCCCCGTCGCTGGGAGCGGTACGACCGCACCACGGAATTGTCAACCACCGACATCTTGGGGGCCAGGCCCATCCCCAGGCGGTCTTCGGGAACGTAGGCCAGACCCAATCGGTAGCGGTCGGAGGACGACGCCGCAGTGACGTCCTGCCCTTTGACCGACACCTGTCCCTCTGTGGGCTCGCGCAAGCCGGAGATGACCTCGGCCAGCTCCTTCTGTCCATTGCCCGAAACCCCGACGATGCCCACGATCTCGCCGGAGCGAACGGTCAGATCGATGCCGGTGAGCGCCGGCAGCCCGCGGTCGCCGACGGCGTGTATTCCTTGCAGGCGCAGAACCTCGGAACCCGTGTCCACCGGAGGCGGGCGGTCCATGGCAACGCCCTGCGACGACCCCACCATCATCTCGGCCAATTCCTGCAAGTCGACGTCGTCCAAGTCGTCCACCGTGGCCACGGTCTTGCCGCGTCGCAGCACGGTGGCCTCATCGCAGAAAGCCACCACCTGATCCAGCTTATGGCTGATGTAGACCACCGAGCGGCCCTCGGCGGCCATGGCTCGCAGCGTGACCCCCAACTCGGCGGCCTCGCCGGGCGTCAGCACCGCAGTGGGCTCGTCCATGACCAGCACCGAGGCATTGCGCCACAGGGCTTTGAGGATCTCGACCCGCTGGCGTTCCCCCATCGAGAGCTGCCACACCGGGCGGGCGGGATCTGCGGCCAACCCGTATGCCGCCGACAACTCAGCCACCCGCTGCTCGATCTCGGCGCCCCGCAACAACCGGGGTGCGGCGCCCAACACGATGTTCTCGGCCACAGTGAGGGTGGGGACCAGCCGGAACTCCTGGTAGACCATGCCCACCCCGGCTTGGATGGCATCGGCCGGAGATTGGAAGAAGCGCCGCCGGCCGTTCACCCATACCTCGCCGCCGTCGGGCCGGTACACCCCGGCCAGCACATTGGCCATGGTGGTCTTGCCAGCGCCGTTCTCACCTAAAAGCGCGTGAATGGTGCCGGGGCGGACCCGAAGGTCAGCCCCAGCACAGGCGATCACTCCGGGGAATTGTTTCTCAATTCCCCGGAGCCAGACCGCATAATCGGCATCGCTCGATGCCACTTCCGGTTCCGGGAAGTTCCCGGCTCAGATCAAGACGGGTCGGCGTCGCCGACGACGCCTTCGACGAAGAAGGTCATGCCCAGCATGGCCCCGTCTTCCATGGTCTCACCCGCGGCCACCACGACGTTGCCGTCCTGATCCCGGATCTCGCCGGTGAACACGTCCCAAGACCCGTCGGTGAGCTGAGCGGCCACCTCGTCGATCTCCGCGGCCACCTCGTCGGGCACGTCGTCGGCGAGGGGGGCCAAAGCGACGATGCCGTCGGCCATGCCTCCCCAGTAGGCCCCCGGCGTGTAGGTGCCTTCGGCTACCGCGTCGATGATCCGAGCGTAGTACGGACCCCAGTTCCACACCGGGGCGGTGATGAACGCGTCAGGGGCGAACGCGCTCATGTCGGAGTTGTAGGACACCCAGCGAGCACCGGCCTCTTGGGCCGCCAGCCCAGGAGCAGTGGAGTCCTGGTGCATGGCGATCACATCGGCACCGGCTTCCAGCAGCGCGGTGGCGGCATCGCCCTCAAGTGCGGGGTCGAACCATGTGAAGGTCCAGTTCACATGAACTTCCACATCGGGATTGGTGCGCTGTGCCCCCAGCGTGAAGGCATTGATGCCCCGCAGCACCTCGGGAATCGGGAAGGCGGCCACATAGCCGATCTGGTCGGCCTCGGTCATCGCCCCGGCGGCCATGCCCGACAGGTAGCGGGGCTGGTACATGCGCCCGAAGTAGTTGCCGAAATTGGTGTCGTTCATCTTGAACCCGCTGGCGTGCTCGAACACCACGTCCGGGTATTCGCCCGCCAGCTCCTCCATGGTGTCCATGTAGCCGAAGGAGGTGCCGAAGATCACATCGGCGCCCTCGTTCTCGATGAAGTCCAGCGCCACGGCCCGGAAGTCCTCAGCGGTTTCTGGGACGCTCTCCACGAACAGCGCGGTGGCGCCGGTCTCAGTCTCGGCGTAACGACGGCCCTGGTCATGGGCCCACGTCCAGCCTGCGTCGCCCACCGGGCCGACGAAGACGAACGCGGCAACCACCTCGTCGTCCATCGGCTCTGGGTCATCCATCGGCTCTGGCGCCTCGGTAGCCGCTGGTGCCGGCGCCTCGGTGGCCGGCGCAGGCGCGGGTGCGGCATCATCATCGTCATTGCCGCAGCCTGCTGCGACCAACGTCAGCGCGGTCAAAACGACCAGCGACCTCAGCAAAAACTTCTTGGCCATGTTCCCTCCTTGGATCGGCTCAATGAGCCAGCGTCAAAACTGTAGCCTTCAGCAGCGACGCGAATCTCATAGGATCGGTTACCGCTCCGTTACAACTTCGATACGACAGGTTATCCAGTGACTGCTCTTCCCAGCATCCCCGAGGGCTTCGGCCTCGAAACCGAGGTGGTTGACGCCGTCGCCCGCGATCGGGCGGTGCAGCAGTGCCGCCAGGCCGGCATCCGATTGCCCGCCTTCGCCGAGCTGGCCAACCCCCCGGCACCCGACCGGGCTTCGGCCGCCGTCGGTCCCGACGATGCCGACGCGGCCAATCTGTGGCGGGTCAACTGGTTCAACGACGCCTCCCGGGCGGGCCGGGCCGAGGTGCCCGAGCATGTGGTGATCCCGCCGGCCCTGTCGGGAGTGGACAGCCCCATCATCATGCTGCTGGGCAACCGGTTCCCCATGATCGGAGCCCACAAGGTGCTGGCCGCCTACTGCTGCCTAGCCCCCCGGCTGGTCACCGGCCAGTTCGACCCGACGCGGAACCGAGCGGTGTGGCCGTCCACCGGCAACTACGCCCGGGGGGGCATCGCCATCTCCAAGATCATGGGCTGTCGGGGGGTGGCCGTGCTGCCCGAGGGCATGTCGGCCGAGCGGTTCGAGTGGCTGGACCGGTGGACCTCCGACCCTTCCGACGTGATCCGCACTCCCGGCTCGGAGAGCAACGTGAAGGAGATCTACGACGCCTGCGCGGCGCTGGCCGCCGACGAGGCCAATGTGATCCTCAACCAATTCTGCGAATACGGCAACCACCTCGGCCATGTGACCGCCACCGCCGCCGCAGTGGAGCGGGTGTTCGAGCACTACACCGCGGGGCACCCGTCGGCCCGGCTGGCCGGGTTCGTGGCCGCGTCGGGCTCAGCCGGGACGCTGGGCGCGGGCGACCCGCTCAAGGAGCGCCACGGGTCGGCCCCCGCGGTGGTGGAGGCGCTGGAGTGCCCCACGCTGCTGTACAACGGCTACGGCGAGCACAACATCCAGGGCATCGGCGACAAGCACGTCCCGCTGATCCACAACGTGACCAACACCGATGTAGTGGTGGCGGTGTCGGATCGGGCCACCGATGAGCTGGGGCTGCTGTTCTCGTCTTCAGAGGGTCGGGCGCTGCTGGCCCGCAAGGGGGTGGGCGCCGAGGTGATCGAACATCTCGACGACCTCGGGCTGTCGTCCGTCTGCAACCTGCTGGCCTCGGCCAAGACCGCCGCCGCTTTGGGCTGTAGTCCCGACGACGTGATTGTGACCGTGGCCACCGACGGGGCGGCCCTATACCGCTCGGAGCAGGCCAAAACCCTCTCGACGGCCTTCGGGGGCGAATTCGGCTCGACCGAAGCGGCCGAGGTGGCCGAACGATGGCTCAGCGACGTGGACACCGAGCATGTGCTGAAGCTCAGCGACCGCGACCGCGACCGGGTGTTCAACCTGGGCTACTTCACCTGGGTGGAGCAGCAAGGCGTCGACCTAGCCCACTTCGACGCCCGCCGCGATCAGTCCTTCTGGCTGGCGTTGCGGGATCTGGTGCCGGTTTGGGACGAGTTGATCGCCGACTTCAACGCTCGCATTGCCCGATAATGGTCCAGGGCCTCACCTGCTCTTGCGGCGCCGTCGCGGCCGCCGACGCGTGGGCGTGCGCCAATAGAGATGCCGACGGGGCCGATCACGTGCTGCAGCTGCCGATGCCGGATTGGTCGGTGGACACAAGCAGCCGGCAACCGTTCATCCGCTACCGCCGGATGCTGCGGTCGTGGACCGAGGCCGACGACGACGAGTGGTTCACGGACCGTGTGGGACAGCTCGACAAAGCCGTGGCCGCGGTAGACGGCCGCGGGTTCGAGGTCACCCCCTGCTCACGCGCTCTCGTCGATAACAGGAGCGTGACCGTCAAGGACGAGACCGACAACGTGTCGGGGTCGCACAAGGCCCGCCACACCTTCGGGCTGATGCTGCACCTGCTGGTGCGGGAGCGTCGCTTTGACGCCGGCGCTGAGCGGCCGCCGCTGGCCATCGCCTCTTGCGGCAACGCCGCGGTGGCCGCGGCGGTGGTGGCTGCAGCCGAATGCTGGCCCATCACCGTCTACGTGCCCGTCGACGCCGAGCCCGCCGCCGTGGCCCGGCTGCGGGAACTCAACGCCACGTTGGAGTTCTGCCCTCGGGTGGACGGCGAACAGGGCGACCCGTCCTACCACCGTTTCCGGGAAGCGGTGCGGGCCGGTGCCGTTCCCTTCGGCTGCCAGGGGCCCGACAACGGCTACACCATCGACGGGGGCCGCACCCTGGGCTACGAGCTGGCCGAGCAGGCCCTGGACATCGACCGGGTCTATGTCCAGGTGGGCGGGGGGGCGCTGGCTGCGTCGGTGGCCCAGGGCTTGGCCATCGGCGGATCGTGCGCCGCTCTGATGGCGGTGCAGGCCGAGGGGTGCGCACCGCTGGCCCGGGCCTGGGAGAGAACCGCTGAGCTGGGCGGGCTGCGCGAGGCCCGCCGGCAGCGGGGCGCCGTCATGTGGCCGTGGACCCCGACGCCGTTCTCGTCGGCCACCGGCATCCTCGATGACGAGACCTACGACTGGGCCGCGGTCACCGAGGCCATGGCGGCCACCGGCGGCCACCCGGTGGTGGTGCCCGAACCGATGATGGCCGAGGCTTGCGAGGCAGGCCGCGCCGCCACCGGCATCAACGTCAGCCCCACCGGCTCAGCCGGGCTAGCCGGTCTGCTGTACGACGACCCACCGGCCGAGGCCAACGCCGCAGTGTTGTTCACCGGAGCGCGGCGATGAATATGAACAGCCGCACGGTGCTGCGAGGGGCTCGCTGGCCCGGCGACATCGCCATCGCCGACGGGTTGATCGCCGAGACGGGCATCGTCGAGCCCCGGCCCGGCGACGCGGTGGTCAACGTGGACGGCGACATCATCACCGCCGGTCTGGCCAACACCCACCACCACCTCTACCAGTGGATGACCCGGGGCCGGGCGGTGGGCTGCGACCTGTTCGGCTGGCTGGTGGAGCTGTACCCGGTGTGGGGGCGGCTTTCGGTGGACGACGTGGCCGCCGCCGCGCTGGTCGGGCTGGGCGAGTTGGCCGCCACCGGGTGCACATCGGCGTCTGACCACCACTACCTGGTGCCCCACGGCGACGACGCGGTGTTCGACGCCATCGTCGAGGCGGCCGCCGCGGTGGGCATCCGCCTGCACCTCAGCCGGGGTTCGATGGACCTAGGCGAGTCGCAGGGCGGTCTGCCCCCCGATCATGTGGTGGAAGACCTGGATTCCATCATGGCCTCCACCGAACGGGTCATCGCCCGGTATCACGACGGCGACATGGTGCATGTGGTGGTGGCGCCGTGCAGCCCGTTCTCGGTCAGCTCCGAGCTGATGGAGGCGTCGGCCGCTTTGGCCCGCCGGCACGGCCTTCGGCTCCACACCCATTTGTGCGAGACCGTCGACGAGCAGGAGCACTGCTTGGAGCGGTTCGGCCGCCGGCCAGTGGCGCAGCTGGACTGTTGGGGGTGGGTGGGCGACGACGTGTGGCTAGCCCACGGCATCTGGATCAACGACGAGGAGATCGCGCGGCTGGGGGCCGCGGGCGTGGGGGTGGCCCACTGCCCGTCGTCCAACGCCCGTCTGGCCGCGGGCACCTGCCGGGTGACCGATCTGGAAGCAGCCGGCGTGCTGGTGGGGCTCGGGGTGGACGGGGTGGCCTCCAACGAGGTGGGCGGCCTGTTCCCCGAGCTGCGCCAATCGCTCTACGCCGCCCGGCTGCGGGCCATGAACCCCGGCGCCTTCATGCCCGTCGACGCTCTGCGGCTGGGCACTGTCGGCGGGGCGAGATGTCTGGGGGTGGCCGACCGGCTGGGAAGCCTGGAACCGGGAATGACCGCTGACCTGGCGGTGTGGCCCGGCCACGACATCGCCGACGTGGTCGACCCGCTGGCCGGGTTGGTGCTCGGCCCCGACCGCCGAGTCCGCCACCTCTACGTCGGCGGCAGAGCCGTCGTCCAAAACGGCGAGCTTCTGGGCTGCGACCTCGCCGCCGCCCACGCCGACCTCGCCCGGCGAGCCCGACGCCTCTGGGAGTAGCGGTCCGCTGCCCTCCATCTGCGAGGCGGATGGCGAGAACGGCCTAAAAAAGCTCCTTGCCGGTCAAACGGCGCTCTAGCCCCCATTTGCCGCTGCCGAGTATCCCGATGGCCCACGCCCCCAAGAAATGCATGATCGCAGTCTCTCCACCGTGATGGAGAGTGTCGAAGCCTTGGCCTTCAACCCAGTAGTGAGGCCAGAGCCCCCGATCCAGGTGAACGATGAAATAAGACAATGCGGTCACGACCAGCATGGCACCAGCCGCCAGGCGGGTAAGCAGGCCCACCCCGATCATGAGTCCGGCCAGCAACTCAACGTAACCGGCGATGTCCACGAAAGGATCCAGTTCCTGATCGGCGGGGAAGTCCCAGAGCAAGAAGGTCTTCTGGATGCCGTGCATCAGGGTCATGATGGCGAAGCCCACACGAAAAAGCAGCCAAAGCTCGGCAAAGTGGGCCCCGAACAGCTGGCCGAGATACCCGTCCTTGGGGGAACCTTTTCCAAACCTGAGTAGCGGTTTGGCAATCCGCGGTTCCTGGCGCTGGCGAGTCTTCGAGGGGCTGGAGGCACCGCCGTCAGGATTGGTCGTGCTAGTCATGTCTGGCCATCACCCTACACGACCTTAGGCTAGAACGTGGCTCTCAAGGAATTCAACCGTCAGTTCGGCGCACTCCTCGGGGGCCTCAAGCTGGAGGAAGTGCGTCTTGCCTGGCAAGAAATCGTAGTTGAACTTGGCCAAGGCGCTCAGGTCGAAGCTGGGCATGAAAGCGTAACCAGAAAGGGGATCGGCGCCGACTACCTTCAGGGGGATGTCAAAGCTGTCAATCTGGTAGAGAATCCTCATGGAAAAACCGAAGTACCACTCGTAGAGCTGGGCTTCTTGCTCCGGTGGGCATCGGAACTCGTAGCCGCCGC
>JAPOSH010000043.1 GCA_026709815.1 bacterium
TGGCCATCTGCGCCTTCGCCACCCATGATTTCATGGGCCACAACGGGGCGTCGGCCGGGGCCGACCGGTTCGAGACCTTCACCGAGTGGCACACCGTCTGCCACCCCCACGAGGCCCAGATGGCCATGCTCTCGATGATCGCCAACGGGGTCTTCGAGCGATTCCCCCGGCTGCGGGTGGCCTACATGGAGGCCAATTGCGCGTGGCTGCCGTGGTGGCTGTGGCGCATGGAGGAGCACATCGAGCTGTCGGGCCGCTACGAGAAGCCAGGGCTCACCAAGTCGCCCCAGGAGTATTTCCGGGACAACTGCTTCATCTCGGTGGAGCCCGACGAGCACCTCGTGTACCACGTGATCGAGGAGCTCGGCGACGAAAAGATCGTGTGGGAGAGCGACTATCCCCACCCCGATTCCAAATACCCGCTGGCGGTGCAGTCGTTTTTGGACCTGCCCAAGGTGTCGGACGAGTCCAAGCGCAAGATCCTGTGGGACAACTCCCTCGACTTGTACCGGTTCCCCGAGGGCTATCTGCCCGACGAGTTCATCGAGGCCACCACCTACGAATACGACCCCTCCAGCTACATGCCCAAATCGCTGGCGCCGGTGGGGTGAATCATGCCCGCTCTCGGTGAGGGAGTTCGTCTGTGAGCACGGGGATGCGCCGCCCGCACCAGTTGGACTACGACGCCATCCAGCGTTTGTTCCCGCCGCCGCCGGAGTACTTCGAGACCGCCTTCTTCGAGGATCCCGACACCATCGCCCGCAAGCAGCTGCTGCGCCTCCAAGACCGGGCCCAGCGGGCCTGGCGGGTGCCGTTTTTCCGCAAGCGGTGGGAGTCGGCCGGCTTCCGCCCCGACCAGCTCCACACTCTCGACGACTTGTGGAAGGCCCCGGCCTACACGGTGGACGACATTCGGGCCTCCATCGAAGAGAACCCCCCGCTGGGCGACTACCAGGGCGTCGGGCTGCAGGACGCCCGCAACGAGCCCATGCGCCTGTACGTGTCGGGCGGGACCACGGGGCGGTCCCGACCCACGCTCTACACTGCCTGGGACCGGGAGGTCGGGGCCATCACCATGGCCCGGGCCCTGTACGCCGAGGGGGTTCGCCCCGGCGACGTGGTGGTCAACGCCTGGGCCTACTCCACCCACAACGGCGCCCACGCCTTCGACGAGGCACTGTATCGCTGGCTCAACTGCGTGGTTCTCACCACCGGCACCGGCAACGTGACCTCCACCCGCAAGCAGGTGGAGCTGGCCTACGAGTACGGGGCGGCGGCCATCTTGACCACCGGCGACTACCTGCTGAAGATGGCCGAGACCGCGGTGGAGATGGGCCTCGACCCCAAGGCCGACTTCAACCTCCGAGCCCTGCCCGGAGGCCACATCGGCGACGCCGAGAGGGTCGAAGAGGTGTGGGGGGTGACCCCGGCCCATCCCTACGGGTTTCACGAGGTGCAGAACGTGGCCATCGAATGCCCACTGCGCAACGGCCAGCTCCACATCTTCGAAGACTGCTTCGTGGTGCAGGCAGTAGACCCCGAGACCGGCGATCAGGTGCCCGACGGCACCCAGGGGGCGCTGGTGATCACCGAGCTCTACAAGACCGGATCGCCCCAGTTCCGCTACAACATCATGGACCTGTCGTTCTTGTATCCGCCGGGCCAGTGCGAGTGCGGCTCGTGGTTGCGGCGCATGGGGCCGTTCGCTGGGCGGGGCGACAACATGGTGAAGCTGCGGGGGGTGAACGTGTGGCCCGAGGCCATCGGCGATGTGATCAGCGACGTGGCCGGGGTGACCGAGGACTTCTTCTGCCGGGCGGTTCGGGCCGGCGACCGCGACGAGATGATCGTGATGGTGGCCAGCGACGCCCCCGCCGACGAGCTGGGCGCGGTGGCGGGGCGGGTGGAGGCCCGGATCAAGGAGATGATGAGCGTGCGGATGACCGCCGAGGTGGTGCGCCCCGGCGCCTTGGACCAGCTCACCGGCATGGCCTCCGGCGCGGCCAAGCTGGTGCGCTTCAAGGATGAGCGGCCATGAGCGCCCTGGCTCCGGCCGAAGGGGCCATCGACTACTGGTGCAATCGCTTCTTCTCCGAGCAGGCCGACATCTGGAACGCCGCAGTGGGGGCCACCGGCGTCGCGGTGAAGTTCCGCAGCGATGGCGACGACTCCTTCTGCGATGCCGATACCTTGGTGGCCCGCATGGACGAGCTGGGCATCGCCGCGCTGGTTCTGCCCGTGGCCCGTCGGCCCGCCCATCCCGAGGTCACCGACTTCGAGCTGGTGGCCGCCCGGCCCGACGACATGGAACATTTGGCGGCCGACCACCCCGGCCGGTTCTTCGGCCAGTGGTCCATCGACCCCCGCACGGGCATGACGGGGGTGGACGAGGCCGCTGCCATGCTGGGCCGGCCCTGGTGCGTGGGTCTGCACACCCACACCCACAGCTTCGACCGCCGCTTCGACCACGCCGACTACTACCCCTACTACGCCTTGTGCGCCGCCGATGACGTGCCCTTCGTGATGCAGGCCGGCGCCTCCGGCGGCTTGATGCCCAGCGAGTGCGGGGCGCCGGCGGGCATTGACCGGCCCGCTCTGTACTTTCCTGGTGTGCGGTTCGTTCTTTCGCACACCGGCTGGCCGTGGGTGGCCGAGTGCATCGCCATGGCCCTGAAGTTCCCCAACGTGTACCTGGGCACCTCGGTGTACCCGCCTCGGCACTGGTCGGACGAGCTGGTGGCGTTCATCAACGGCGCCGGGCGGCGCAAGTGCCTCTGGGGCACCGGATTCCCCGTCACCGGCCACCGCCACTGTCTGGACCAGCTCCACGAGTTGGGCCTGGGCGATGAGGCCCGGGCCAACCTGCTCGGCGGCACCGCCCGCCGGGTGTTCTCCCGTCTCGCCCCGCGATCTTGATGCTCGGCCGGTGAGCGGGATCGGCGACCGGATTCGGGCGGCGGTGCCGCCGGGTGAGCTCGACCGCGACGCGGTGGTGCTTATTCTGCTCGCCATCGGCACTGTCATCGCCATCCGCTACGGCGGGCTGTCGAGCACCACCGACTGGCTCACTGCCATCCTCGACGGCGTGGCCCTCGACGGGCTGTCCAACCGGTTCGACCGGGCCTTGGGCCAATCCGAACACGCCGTTTTCAACCGCCGCATGTACTGGGGGCTGTTCCGCTGGGTGGTGTACACAGTGCCCGCGGTGCTGGCGGTCCGGTACATGTTGCGCATCGGTCTGCGGGACCTCGGCCTCAAAGCCGGCCCCGACCTCCGCCGCCACGCCTTCGTCTACCTGGGCCTCTATCTTCTGATGCTGCCGTTTGTGGTGGCGGCTAGCTTCAACGGCGAATTCCAGGACACCTACCCGTTCTACGAGCCGCCCCCCGGAGTCGGCTACTGGCCCCGCTTCTACATCTGGCAGGCGGTGTACGCCGGGCAGTTCCTGGCCCTGGAGTTCTTCTTCCGCGGCGTGCTGGTCCACGGCTTGGCTCGTCGCTTCGGGACCATGGCCGTGTTCATCGCCCTCATCCCCTATGTGATGATCCACCTCACCAAGCCCCTCGCCGAGGCCCTCGGCTCCGTCGTGGCCGGCACCGTCTTGGGCTTCCTCAGCTTGAGGACCGGCTCCGTCTACCTCGGCGCTGCCCTTCACTTCGCCGTGGCCCTCACGATCGACATACTGGTCTTGGCTCTGAGCTGAACTCCGCAGCCCATCGGTGGTGCCCATGGGCCTTGTCGGCCGGGCATGGTCACCGCGGGGGCACGAACCCGCCGTCTACGATGATGCATTGGCCGGTGATGTAGCTGCCGGCGTCGGAGGCCAGCAGCAGGGCGGCGCCGACGAGCTCGTCGGGGTGGCCGATGCGCCCGATGTGGCTGAGGTCGGCCATGCGGTCCATGGCCTCGGGGCCGGTGTTGCGGGTCATGGCGGTGTCCACGGTGCCCGGTGCGATGGCGTTCACCCGCACGCCATGGGGTGAGTACTCCCCGGCCATCGACCGGGTGAACGACAGCAGGCCCGCCTTGGCCGCCGAGTACATGGAGGTGATGCCCGCCGGGATGTAGGCCCCCACCGAGATCACGTTGATGACCGAGGCGTGATCGGATTCCAGCAGCGACGGCAGGCAGCGCTGGAACAAGAAGAACGGCCCCCGCAGGTTGACGGTGAAGGACTTGTCCCAGATTTGGGGGGTGATGTCCTCCATGGGCACGCCCAGCGGGTTGGCGGCGTTGTTCACCAGGATGTCGATCTGTCCGTAGTGCTCCAAGGTGGCGTCCACCAGCCGGTTCACGCTGTCGAGGTCGCCCATGTGGACGGGCGCGGCCTGCGCTTGGCCCCCTGCGGCCGTGATCTCGGCCGCCGCGGTGTCGCAGGCGTCGGCCTTGCGGCTGGCCACCACCACCTTGGCCCCCTGAGCGGCGAAGCCGTGGGCGATGGACAGCCCGATGCCCCGGCTGCCCCCGGTGACGATGGCCACCCGCCCCGACAGGTCGAACATCTTGGCCGCATCCAGCGATGCCGAGTCGGGCCTCGGGGCGAACTGGGGATGGGTGGCGGGATCGGGAGCAGCGGAGTCGGCCATGGCCGCACCCTAACCAGGGTCAGCTTTAGAAGCGGTACGGGAACTTCGAGAAATCGGCGTCGCGCTTTTCCAGAAACGAGTCCCGGCCTTCGGCCGCCTCGTCGGTGCCGTAGGCCAGCCGGGTGGCCTCTCCGGCGAACACCTGCTGGCCCACGAGCCCGTCGTCGATGAGGTTGAAGGCGAACTTCAGCATGCGCTGAGCGGTGGGGCTCTTGGCGTTCACCGCCGCGGCCCACTCCAATGCCACCCGCTCCAGCTCGGCGTGAGGCACCGCCGCGTTCACCATGCCCATCTCACAGGCCTCGGCCGCGGTGTAGGCCCGGCCCACGAAGAAGACCTCCCGGGCCCGCTTCTGGCCGACCTGGCGGGCCAGGTAGGCCGATCCGAAGCCGCCGTCGAAGCTGGCCACGTCGGCGTCTGTCTGCTTGAACCGGGCGTGCTCGGCCGACGCCAGGGTCATGTCGCTCACCACGTGCAGGCTGTGGCCTCCCCCGGCCGCCCACCCCGGGACCACGGCGATCACCACTTTGGGCATGAACCGGATGAGGCGCTGCACCTCAAGGATGTGCAGGCGCCCGGTGCGGGCGGCGTCCACCGTGTCGGCGGTCTCCCCGCGGGCGTACTGGTAGCCGTCGGCGCCCCGGATTCGCTGGTCGCCCCCCGAGCTGAACGCCCACCCGCCGTCAACGGGCGATGGCCCGTTGCCGGTGAGCAGCACCGTGCCCACGTCGGGGGTCATGCGGGCGTGGTCCAGCGCTCGGTACAGCTCGTCCACGGTGTGGGGCCGAAAGGCGTTGCGCACTTCGGGGCGGTTGAAGGCGATCCGTACTGTGGCCTGGTTCACGGCCCGGTGATAGGTCACGTCGGTCAGGTCGAACCCCTCCACCGGCGCCCACAGCTCAGGGTCGAACAGCTCCGAGACCACGGGACAAGACTACGGGCGAGCGGGCGGGTGGGGATACTCGAATCCCGCCGGCGAGTCGTCCCGCCAGTCGTCGTAGGCCTCCCTGGCCTTGGCGGTGGTCTGGTTGCGCACCGCCTTGCTCAGTTTCTTGCGGGCCTTCTGAGCCGAGCGGCGCAAGGTGTATTCCAGCATCTCCCTGTGGGCCTTGCGGCGGGCCATCTCCACCAGGGCCCGGGCGGCCGTCAGCGTCTTGCCCGACCCCAGGGGCATGGCCACCCGCGCCCCGAGCATCAGCGCCGAGCGCCAGTCGCCCTGGCTCAGCGCATGCAGCGCCCGGGTGGCGTCCACGATCTCGCCCACCACCGGCAGCACGCCTGCGGCCTCCATGGCCCAGAACCCCGCGTCGTCCCAGCCGAATCCGTCTTTGCGGTGGTAGGCCTGGTGGGCGATGACCGCGGCGGCCGCCTCCCGCACGTTGGCAGGCAGGCTCTCGTCGGCGGCGATGGCCTCGAAGTCGGCCTGCGACAGAAACCGGTCGGCCATTGCAGGATCGCCCTGGGCCGCAGTGTCGATGGCGGCCAGATAGGGCAAAAGGGTGGTGTAGGCCGACATCTTGGCCTCGAAGGCGTCGAGGTCCTCGAGGCTGATGCGCCCGTCGCCGCCGCGGGCCGCAAACCCCTCGGCGGGTTCGGCCAGGTAATCGCGGTTGTCGCGGGCCGTGTCCACCATGGTGAACAGGCTGGAGTTGGTGAGCAGGATCCGAGCGGCGTCGCCCAAGCGGTCAGTGCGGGTGACGAAGCCCTCCAAGTCACGCCGCGACACGATGTGGTCGCCGCCCCATGCCTCAGGGGTGTCGCGCAGTATCTCGATGGCCCACAGGGCGAGGTTCAGCCCCTCTGGTCCCAGCAAGATCATCTGGGCCCGCTGGGAGATGTCCTCGGCGTCGACCCGAAGCTGCTGGGCGATCCCGCCCAGCGACAGCTCCACCGGATGCTGCTCCCCCCTGAGCCAATACTCCACCTCGGGCATCACTGCGGCCCATCGCTGGCGCCGCCGGTCGATCTCGTCGGCTGCCACCAAGTAGTCGACGGCTAGATCGAAGGCGGCATCGGCGTCCATCGCTAATGTGGACATATATGTAATATATAGAAATTATTGAAAAATATCTATAATTTTATAATCAGGCTGGCTTGCCGGAGCGCGGTCCGCCGTGTCGCGAGAAGGGCCTCGGCGGACGGCGCAGCAAATTCACGGCCATTGTCGATGCCCGCATGGACCAGGGGACGAATTCGCCCTGTTCGTCCACCGGGACGCCCTCTCGGGCGAAAATCCGCCACCCGGTGTACACCACCACCACTGCATGGGCGCTGACCAGCACCAAAAAGAAGGTCCAGGGGGCGGTCAAAGACATCGTGACGCCGCCGGCCACCGGCCCGATGATCGATCCCACCCCGGCTGTTCGCACCAGCGCGGCGCTGGCCCCGTTGAGCTGCGATGATGGCACTCGGTCGCCGGTCAGGGCGATGGCCAGCGAATAGAGCGGGAAGGTGGCGCTGCCGAAGCAGAAGACGAGCACCAGCGACAGCGCCGACCCTGGCTCGACCAAGGGCAGGATCCCGGCGACGGCGCCGGCGGCAGCTGCCGCCGCGAAGATCACCGCTCGACGTGAAACCCGGTCGGAGAGCGCTCCCACCGGCCATTGGAAGACAATGGCCCCGCCGGTGGCCGATACCAGGAACAGCGCGATCCGGGAGGCGGGCAGGCCTTCGTAGGCGGCGTACACCGCGCCCACCCCCAGCAGCGTGCCGTGGCTGACTCCGGCGCAGAAGGCGGTCACCATCCCGGCGGGGGCCAGGGACATGAGCCGGCGCAGTGACAGCGGCTCGGGTATGGACAGCGGGGGAGCGCTGGTGGCCGACAGCGTGATGGGCACCAGCGCGGCGGAAATGAGCACCGAGGAGATCACGAACAGCTCGAAGCTCTCGGGGTCGCCTCCTTTGAGCAGCAGCTGGCCCAGCGTGAGCCCGCCCATCGACGAAACCATGTACGCCGACAGCAGTCGCCCCCGGGTGGCGTTGGTGGCCATGTCGTTGAGCCACGACTCCACCACCACCAAGACACCGGCGATGCACAGCCCGAACAGCATCCGCAGCAGCGCCCATGCGGCGGGGTTGATCCACAGCAGATGAAGGATCGACACGCCTGAGGCCATCGAGGCCAGCGCCGCGAACACCCGGATGTGGCCGACCGCAGCGAGAAAGTGCTCAGCGAGGCGCGTTCCGATCATGAACCCCAGGAAAAAGCTGGCCATGACGATGCCGCTGACCGCCAGGCCGAATCCCTCCGACTCGGTTCGGATGCCGAGCAGCACCCCTTGGAGTCCGCCGCCCACCTGGATGAACAGCATTCCCACCAGAAGCGCCCGGGCCGCCCCGAGGCCGCGTGCTTTGGGCTCGGTTTCGATCCACGGTCCGCCGACGATTCTGCCGCCGTCCGCATCTAGCCGCCCGACGGCGTTCTCAGCCACTGCCGCCCAGCCTACCGACATGACCGAGCCGATCCCCGCTGTTCGGAAGCTAGCGGCGTGCTGTTCGGGGGCTGTTCAAGGGCGAGCGGCGTGCTGTTCGGGGGCTAGTCGTGCAGACCGCACTCGGTCTTGTCGGTGCCGGCCCATCGGCCCGAGCGGGGATCGTCGCCGGGGGCCACCGGCTTGGTGCAGGGCATGCAGCCGATGGAGGGATAGCCTCGCTCCAGCAGAGGGTTGAAGGGCACCCGGTGCTCGGCCATGTAGGCGTCCACCTGCTCGTCGGTCCAGGTGGCGATGGGGTTGAGCTTGACCAGGCCCCGCAAGTCGCGCACCACGATGGGCGCCGCCACCCGGGTGGCGGCCTCAACCCGGCGCAGCCCGCTCATCCAGGCCTCCTTGCCGGCCAGCGCCCGGTCGAGCTGGCCGGCCTTGACCGCCGAGCAGCAGTTCTCCGGGTCCATGTTCCACAGATCGGGATTGTGGCGGGCCACCGTCATCAACCTCAGGTTCAAGCCATAGTGGCGGCGCACCCGCTCCACCGTCTCCAGCGTCTCTGGGAAGTGGAATCCGGTGTCGATGAACACCACCTCGATAGCGGCGTCCACCTTCACGGCCAAGTCGACCAGCACCGCATCGGTCATCGACGCGGCCAGCGACAGGTGAGGGGAGAAGTTGTCCACTCCCCATTGGATGATCTTCTCCGGGGGCAGGTGCTCGAACTCCTCATTGAGCGCGGCCAGCTCGGCGTCGGAGAAGGCGGGAGCGGTCAGGTTGCGCATTCGGAATCGCCGATCACGACCTCGTAGGGCCCGGTCTCGTCGAAGTCGACGAAGAACTCGGGGCCGGCGGCGGGAGTGGGGAACTCATCGAGGTGGGCCAGCGTTTTGCCCACGGCCCGGGCGCCCCCCTGGCGGTCTAGCCAGTGGCGGAACTCCTCACCGGCTGATCGCTCGGCGGCGAACCGGCGCACCACCTGCACCACCGCTTCGGGAGCGTTGCGGGCGGGCAGGCGCAGGGCCTTGGCGCCGAAGTGGATCTGCGCGTCGCCCACGTAGCCCCCCAAGAGCATTTGGTAGCCCGGCGCCGACCTGCCGTGGGCTCTGCGCTCCGCGCCGAAAAAGCCGATGTCCGATGCGTGGTGCTGACCGCACGAGTTGGTACATCCCGAGATGTTGATGCGCAGTCCGCCTATCTCGGCCAAGCCCTCTTGCTCCAAGCGGTCGCCGATGGCGTCGGCCAGCCCCCGGGACTGGGTCACCGCCAGGTTGCAGGTATCGGCGCCGGGACAGGCCACCACATCGCGCAACAGCTCCGCGCCGGGCTCGGCCATGTTGATGGCCGACAGCGCCTCGAACAGCCGGGGGAGCTGGTGGTCGGCCAGATCCCTAAAGACGATGTTCTGGCGGTTGGTCACCCGGCACTCCGCTCCCAGTTCCCGCTGGATGTCGGCGAGGGCCTCGAACTGTGCCGCGGTTATGTCGCCCAGTCGGGCCCAGGCGTAGGCCGACACCGTGCCCTTGGCTGCGCCCCGCACCACGTTGGCCTGCTCCCACCGCTCATAGGGCGCCCGGCCGCCGATGGAGACGGCGATGCCCTGGCCGACCGGAGTGGTCTCGACCCCGGCCCGTCGTCCGGCCGGGGCGTCGCCGCCGGCCCTCACCAGATCGGGAATGCCGCCGGGCCAGCTTGACGACGCCAAGAGAAACTTGCGCTCCCGGAAGATGCGGCGCTGGAGCTCTTCGAAGCCCAGCTTCTCCACCAGCCACTTCATGCGGGCCCGGAGCTTGTTGTCCCGGTAGCCGTCGTGGTCGAACACCCGCAGGCAGGCCTCGATGGTGGGCAGCAGGTCTTCTCGAGGGGTGAACTCCTCAAGGGCCAGCGCAGGGTGGGGGTTGGCGCCGAGTCCGCCGGCCACGAATACCCGGAACCCGGCCTCGGTCCCGCCCTGCGTCTGCCGGGTCACGGCCACGATGCCCACATCGTTGAACATGGCCTGGCCGCAGTCGGTGGCGCACCCCGAGAAGTTGATCTTGAACTTGCGGGGCAGGCGCTGGGCGTAGGGATGGCGGAGAAAGTACTGGGCCGTGGCCTGCGCCCAAGCGGTGATGTCCAGCACCTCGTGGGGGCAGGCGCCGGCCAAGTGGCAGCCCTGCACATTGCGGACGGTGTCGCCGCAGGCCTCCCGGGTGGTGAGGCCCACCGAGGCCAGGATCCGCATGACGTCGGGAACGTCGTCGAGGTCCACGAAGTGGAATTGGATGTTCTGGCGGGTGGTGATGTGGCCCCAGCCCCGGGAGTGGGTCCGGGCGATGTGGGCCAGGGCTTCGAAGTGCGCGGGGAAGACGACGCCGGCGGGGATCTTGATCCGCACCATCTGGCGGGTGCCGCCTTGGCGCTGGCCGTAGATTCCGTTGTTGAGGCGGAATACCCGCATCACGTCTTCGGGGATCTCGCCGGCCTTGTAGCGGGCCAGCATCTGCTCGAACTTGTCGATGTCGGCCTGCTGTGCGGGGTCGATCACCGCGGTGTTGTCAATTTGGACCGTGACCATCACACCTTCTTCGGAGATGGGAACTGGGGCGGGGTTCGCTAATTCGGACTACTTTGATCCGATTACCTGTCTATCAAGGCCGCGTCCTGAAATCAAATCCCGAGCGGTTTGGTCCGAATAATCTGTCCGAGGGGATCGAAAGGGTCAGCTGCTGAGCCGCTCGGCCAGCCGAAAGGCCAGCTCGAGGCTCTGAGGGCCATTGAGGCGGGGATCGCACATGGTCTCGTAGCGGCGTTCCAGGTCGTCGTCGCTGATGGCCTCAGCGCCGCCCACGCATTCGGTGACGTCGTCTCCGGTGATCTCCGCGTGGATGCCCCCCGGCCAGGTGCCGGCTTCGGCGTGGGCGGTGAAGTATCGGTCGATCTCGGCCATCACGTCCTCGAAGTGGCGGGTCTTGCGCCCGCCTGCGGTGGTGTAGGTGTTACCGTGCATGGGGTCGCACTCCCACACCACCGGGTGGCCCGCATCGCGCACGGCGGCCAGCAAGGGGGGCAGGGCTTCCGATACCTTGTCGGCGCCCATGCGGCTGATCAGGGTGAGCCGGCCGGGAATGCGGTCGGGGTTGAGGACCTCGCAGAGCTCTAGGGCTTCGGCCGGGGTCGCGGTCGGCCCCAGTTTGCAGCCCAGCGGGTTCTGCACGCCCCGCATGAACTCCACATGGGCGCCGTCGAGCTGGCGGGTGCGCTCGCCGATCCACAGCATGTGGGCCGAGCAGTCGTACCACTGGCCGGTGATCGAATCCTGGCGGGTGAGGGCCTGCTCGTAGTCGAGAACCAGCGCTTCGTGGCTGGTGTAGAAGTCGACTTGGTGCATCTCGGGCGCGTCGGTGGAGATGCCGCAAGCAGCCATGAAGCGCAAGGCGGCTTCGATGCCGTCGGCCACCCGCTCGTAGCGCCGGCCCTCGGGGCTGGCGGCGATGAACTCCTGATTCCACAGATGCACCTGGCGGAGGTCGGCATAGCCCCCCTTGGTGAACGCCCGCAGCAGGTTGAGCGTGGACGCCGACTGGTGGTAAGCCCGCACGAGGCGCTCGGCATCCGCGGTGCGGGAGCGCTCGGAGAAGCTGATGTCGTTGACCATGTGACCCCGAAAGGAGGGGAGCTCCACGTTGTCGACCACCTCGGTGGACGACGAACGGGGCTTGGCGAACTGGCCGGCGATCCGGCCGATCTTGACGGTAGGCACTCCGGCCGAGAAGGCCAGGACCACGGCCATTTGCAGGATGACCTTGAGCTTGTCCCTGATGCTGTCGGCGGTCATCTGGTCGAAGGACTCGGCGCAGTCTCCCGCCTGGAGAACGAAGGCCTGGCCCGCGGCGGCCTCCGCAAGCTTGTTCTGAAGCTGGCGGGCCTCGCCGGCGAACACCAGCGGAGGCAGTCCGCCCAGGGTCTCGATCACTCGGTCCAGCGAGTCCTGGTCGGGCCAGTGCGGCTGCTGGGCCGCCGGCCGGTCGCGCCAGGAATCCGGGCGCCAAGTCTGCCGGAGGGCGTGGGCCGTTTCGACGGGGGCCGAGTTCATGGCCAAATGGTTGCCTGCCGTCGGTTATGAGACAAATACTGTTCTAGGCGGCGTCGATGTCTCGCATCTCGGCTTGGGCTCGCACCGAGTCGAGTGACCGTCCGATGAGGCGGCGGATGGCCTCTGAGGTGAGCCCGAGGGTTTCGCCGATCTCCCGGTAGCTGTGCTTTCGGCCGTCGAACAGCCCGTAGCGCATCTCCAGCGCACGGCGGGACCGGTCGTCCAGCATGCCCAACAGATCAGCCAGCGTGCCCATGTCGTCAGCGGTCAGCACCAGGTCCTCGGGGCCGGGGCCGGAGTCGGCTTGCAGGTCGACCAACTCGCTGCCGCTGTCTTCGCCCACCGTGGCGTTCAGCGAGGTCAGCGAAGTGAGCCGGTGGAGCAGGGCGTGCTCGGAATCCAAGTCCTCGAAGCCTCCGGTGGCTTGACGCACCGCCGCCCGCAGGCTGGCCGCCCGCTCCCCCGGCAGCCGAATCAGGTTCGCCTTCTGGTCCAGTGCCCGTCCGATGGACTGGCGGATCCAGAAGGTGGCGTAGGTGGAGAACTTGAATCCCTTGCGCCAGTCGAACTTCTCCACGGCCCGGTTCAAGCCCAGGTTGCCCTCCTGCACCAAGTCCAGCAGCTCCATGCCGGTGGGCAAGGGGTATTTCTTGGCCACGCTCACGACCAAGCGGAGGTTGGCCCGTATGAATCGGTCCTTGGCCTTGGCCGCTTCCCTGACCTGGGCCCGCAGCCGGGGGCTGCGCTCTCCGGCGTCCAGCCGGGCTTGGGCCTCACGGCCCCGTTCAATGGCTTTGGCCAGCGTTGCCTCGTTTTCTTTGGTGAGGAGCGGCACCAAGCCGATTGCGTTGAGGTACTGGCCTGTCGAGTCGTCCATTGCGCCCTGTCTTGTGTCGTACTGTCTTTTCGTCAGCGTGGACTGCAACCAATCGGCATCCTGGTTTGTTCCCGTCCGCAGTTCACTGCTGTGGTCCGAAACTACCGTTGCCCTGCGGTGTCGCCCGAACGAATTATCTCCCGAACGAATTATCTCCCGAACGAATGATCTCGTGGCGCGTCGCGGAGATACGCGCGGCACAGAGGCCGCCATTTCGTTTCGTACACTGCCGAGAGTGAGTCGCGTCGGGATCTTCGGGGGCACGTTCGATCCGGTCCACGTCGGCCATGTGGCCGTCGCGGCTTGGGTGCGGGCCGCGCTCGACCTGGATCGGGTTGAGCTGGTGGTGGCCAACCAGCCCTGGCAGAAGCTGGAGCGGCCAGTGCTCAGCGCGGCGCAAGATCGACTGTCCATGGTCGAGGCGGCGGTCGACGGGATCGAGGGGGTGGTGGCCTCCTCGGCCGAGATCGACCGGGGGGGTCTCACCTACACCGTGGACACGCTGGAGGGGTACCGGGCCGCCGACCCCGGGGGCTCGCTCTTTTTGATTCTGGGCAGCGATGCCGCCGCGGGCCTCGAAACCTGGCATCGCTATGAGGAGATCGCCGAGATGGCCGAGGTGGTGGTGGTGGACCGCGCCGGCGCGTTGGGGCATCGCCCCCCGATGGCGCATCGGGTGGTCGAGTGCCCGCTGGTCGATTTGTCCAGCACCCGGGTGCGGGAGTGGGCTGAAGCCGGTCGGCCGCTCGACGGCCTCGTTCCCCCGGCCGCCCTGGCTTACTGCCGCCGAAAGAGGCTGTATGGGTGAGTCGGCGCCGGGCACGGGACGCGCCGCGGCGGCGCGCCAGTGGCCGAGCTGGTGGCGATGGGGATGGCCGCTGCTGCTGCTGGGCTTGGCCGCTGCGGTGCCGTTGTTGGCCTGGCTGGGGTGGTCGGCCATTTCCAACAGCAGCGACGGCACCGAAGTCGGCGCGCCGGCCGATCCGGCCGCGTCTGGATACGAGGCCTTTGTGGAGCCGACGCCGTCATTGCTGTTGATCCACGCCAACGGCGACCGACTCCACGGGGTCGCGCTGCTGGTGCTGACCGATCCTGGAGTCGAGGGGGCGGTTCTGCTCTTGTCCACCGAGACCATGACCTCCACCGGGCGCATCAGCGACCGCTGGGCTTCCTCCGCCACCGCTGGAATGGTCGATTCGGTGGCCGAGCTTTTGGGCGTTCGCCCCGGCGAGACGCAGGTGGTGGGCGACGAGGGGTGGGCGGCACTGGCGGCCGCGGCGGCGCCGGTCGCCGTCAGCAGCCCCGTTCCCCTGCTCGGCGCCGACGGGGAGATCCTGTTCGGCGCCGAGGCACAATTGGCCGCAGCCGATGTCGGGCCCTACCTGGCCGGACGCAGCCCGGGCGAGTCGCCGCTTGTCGGGCTGTCCCGACAGGTGTCGTTTTGGCAGGCATGGCTCTGGCAGGTCGGGGAATCCACCGAGCCGGATGTGATTCCCGGCGAGACCGACCGGGGAATGGGCCGATTCGCGAGGAGCCTGGTTGCCGG
>JAPOSH010000150.1 GCA_026709815.1 bacterium
GCCGCGGCCAAGGCCGGGGTGATCGGCCTCGCCCGGCAGATGGCGGTGGCCTACGGCCCCGACAGGATCCGGGTCAACGCCATCTGCCCGGGCACGGTGCCCACTCCCCTGGTGCGGGCCACCTACGAGAAGCGGGGCGGGTTTTCGGCTACCGCCGGCGTGTCAGCCGACGCCACCGTGGATGAGATGATCGAAGCCGCCGTCGTGCGCCACCCCCTCGGCCGCCTCGGCACCACCGCCGACATCGCCCAGCTCGCCCTGCATCTGGCCTCTGACGAGTCGTCGTGGACCACCGGCGCCGCCATCGTCATCGACGGCGGCATGTCCGTGGCCTAGTGGTGTGCGGCGAAGAACCGCTTCCAGGTGGCCTGGCTCTCCGGCAGCTCGGCCCGACTGATTTCCCCGAAGTAGCGCTTGCGGTCTTGCTCGCACAGACCGCCGTCGGCCAGCTCGGCCATGTCCATGTAGTACACCATGGCGATGCTGCGGGCCGCGAAGCGCCACTTCCCGCCCTCTCGGCGGTACTGGTCGCCATAGCGCAGGCCGGTGATCATGGTTCGCCCGCCGATGCCCATCTCGGCGTGGGCGTTGACCATGCCGGTGGCCTCGCCGGCGCGGTCGGGATCCAACTCCACCAGATGGCTGTGGGGATAGTGATAGGTGGCGCCGAAAGCCGACAGCCGATCGGCGTAGAACTCGACGATGGCCTGCCGGCCCTCGTTCACCACCGCGCCGTCGCCGTGGCGGAACACGGCATCGGCGGTGAACATGTCCGCCACTGCGTCCAGGTCCCGGTCGTCCACCGCCATCCCGTAGCGGGTCACGAGGTCGCGGATCTCCTCTTTGGCCTCGAGGCGCGCAATCCGCTCCGACAGGTCATCATCAGCGCCAGTCGCTCCCATTGCCTCTCTCCTGTGGTCTTGCCGGGATCCGCTCTGATCGGCTGATATCCGGGCACAGTGCCAACGGGATTTGTCGGCTCCGGCAGACGAAAACTACCGTCGCCCCTCGTCGGCCGCAATGCCCGGTTGACTGAGGGGGGGTGGCCATGCTTCTGGCTTTCGGCAACTTCACGGCAGATCCGAGCGTCAACTTGCAGCTCTTGATCGGAGGGCTAGCCCTCGGAGCCATCTATGCCGTGGTGGCCCTGGGCTTCGTATTGGTCTACAAGAGCACCGATGTGCTGAATCTGGCCCACGGCGAGTTCCTGATGCTCGGGGCCTATTTCGCGTTGACGTTCCTGGTGTCGGAGAACCTCAACTTCTTTTTAGGCGTGTTCGTGCTGCTGCTGGTGATGCTGGTGTTCGGGCTCTTGGTCCACTACGGGATCATGCGGCGAATGGTGGGCCAGGGCTTCTTCGCCATCGTGCTGATAACCCTGGGCATCGCTACCATCATCCGCGCCCTTTTGCTCATCTTCTACGGTCCCACCGAGCGCGCCCGCCTGGATTTGCTTCCCCAGGGCAGCTTCGAAATCGGGGGTGCCACGGTGAGGCATGTGGACCTCATCATCTTCGCGGTGGTCGCGGGCTGCGTGCTGCTGTTCTTCGCCTTCTTCAAGTACACCCGGCTGGGGCTGCACATGCGGGCGGTGGCCGACGACATCGAGGCCGCCGCCGCCATGGGCATCGACCCCGACAAGGTATACGCCATGACCTGGGCCGCGGCCATGGTCATGGCCGGGCTGGGGGGGCTGCTGTTCGGCCATGTCACCGGGGCCATCGACCGCAGCATCGAGGCCATCGGGCTCCGGGCCTTCCCCGCCGCAGTGGTGGGCGGCCTCACCTCGCTGGGCGGCTCCATCGTCGGCGGACTGGTCGTGGGAGTGATCGAGCAGTTCGCCAACGGGCACTTGGGCACCAAGTGGCGGGAGCCGGTGGCCTTCTCGGTGATGTTCCTGGTGCTTTTGGTGAGACCGACCGGCTTGTGGGGCCGCAAGGACTTGGAGCGGGTATGACGGCCGTCGAGAGCTCCGCCGCCCGACCAGAAGCCCACACCTACCGCCCCTCCGCCTTCCAGCGGATCCTCCCCTTTGCCATCGCCGCGGTCGTTCCCTTCATCTTGGGGGCCACGACCAGCGATGTGAGCTTCTGGTGGAAGGCGCTGATCACGGTGATCGTCTTGGTTGCGGTGGCCCGGCTGGCCTGGAAGTGGACGCCGAGAGGCGAGCTCACCCATCGGGAGGACATGCGGCTGTGGCGCACTCCCAGCGACCGCTCTTGGGCCGCGGCGACCACCTTCGGGCTGCTGGTGCTGCCCTTCATCCTGGCCTCCGACTTCACCCCTCCCATGGACTTCCCCTGGGCCACCTGGTTCGCAGTGGTCAACCTGGTGCTCATCTTCGCCATGGGGGCGGCGGCGTTCAACCTCTTGGTGGGGTACTCGGGGCAGATCAGCCTGGCCCATGTGGCGTTTCTGGCCCTCGGCAGCATCGTCGGCGGCATAGTCGGCGTGCAGTGGAGCAGCGGCAACATGTGGCTGGCCTTGCCCGCCTCGGCCGTGGCCGGAGCGGTGGTGGGCGCCATCTCCGGCCTGCCCGCCCTGCGGCTCAAGCATCTGTATCTGCTGCTGGCCACCTTCGGGTTCCACTTCGTGATGATGCTGGTGTGGCGGGAGTACCTCCAGGAGTACTTCGGCTTCGTGGGAATCCGCTTCAAGGGCGAGAACTCGCCGCGGATCGCGTCGTGGCTGCACTGGCTTCCCGGCATCGACCCCGACCAGAACGGCGAGTTCGTCATCACCGGGCAGTTCCGGTGGTACTGGGTGATCATGCCCATCACCGTGCTGTCGATCCTGTTCATGGTCAATGTGGTGAGGACCAGGGAGGGGCGGGCCTTCGCCGCGGTGCGCGACCGGGACGTCTCCGCCTCGCTGCTGGGCATCAACGTGGCCCGCTCAAAGCTCCTGGCCTTCGCGGTCTCCTCTGCGGTGGTGGCCATGTCGGGCACGCTGGCCTCCTTCTACATCGGCTCTCGGGGCGAGGACAGCTTCAACGTCCAGACGGTGCTCAACTACGCCATCATCATCGTGGTGGGCGGCTTCTCCAGCATCCAGGGCGCCATCTTCGGCTCAGCGTTCTTCTGGTTCCTGCCCGAGTGGTTCAAGTGGGCCCGAGAAGAGCTCTGGCTGGTGCGCGACATCGACTTCCTCAGCGACTATCCCAGCGAGATAGACCTGGCCATAAAGGGTTTCTTGGTGGTGATCATCTTGATGTTCAAACCCGACGGCCTCGCCGGCATGTGGAGGGATCTCAAGGCTTGGCTGGGACGAAAACTGGCGGGAAGCCAAGCATGAGCGCTTCCGGGCTCGACCTCAAGATCGCGGATCTGACGGTGGTCTACGGGGGCGTCACCGCGCTGAGCAACGTGAACGTGACTGTGCCGCCGGGCGGCTTCGTGTCTGTTCTGGGGGCCAACGGAGCGGGCAAGACCACCCTGGTGCGGTCGATCACCAGCCTGCTGCACCTCCACAAAGGGCGAGTGCGCCGAGGCAGCATCGAGCTCGGCGGCAAGTCGATACTGGGCAAAAAGAGCCCCGAGATCGTGGCCGCCGGCGTGGCGCAGGTGCCCGAGGGCCGCAAGCTCTTCCCCAACCTGACCGTGAAGGAGAACCTGCTGTGCGGTGCGGCCAGCCGCCGCGACCTCGGCGGCATCGACGAGTCGCTGGAGCAGAACTTAGAGCTGTTCCCCCAGCTTCGCCCCCTGCTGAACCAGACGGCCGGGCTGCTTTCGGGCGGCGAGCAGCAGATGGTGGCGGTGGGTCGGGCGCTCATGTCGCAGCCGGCGCTGTTGATCTGCGACGAGCTGTCGCTGGGCTTGGCCCCCAAGATCGTCCACCGCCTCTTCGAGCTGCTCACCGAGATCAACCAGGCGCGGGGCACATCCATCCTGGTCATCGAGCAGAACGCCAGCCTCGCCCTTGAGCACGCGGCCGACGCCTACGTGCTGGAATTGGGCCGGGTGCTCATGGAGGGCACCGCGGCCGAGCTGCGGGGCAATCCCATGGTCCAGGAGCTGTACTTGGGCGGGGGCGGGGAGGCCCACACCTCCTACGCCGCCATCGAGCGCCCCCGAGGCGGCGGGCGGCGCCGGCGGCCGGCGGCAGGCGGCGCCCGATGAGCGACCCCATCTTGAGCTTCGACGACGTGACGGTGCAGTTCGGGGGGGTGCGGGCCTGCGACTCGATCAGCGGCCGGGTGGACCGGGGATCGCTGTTCGCGCTCATCGGCCCCAACGGCGCGGGCAAGACCACACTGGTCAATGCCATCTCGGGCGTGTACAAGCCGCGGCCCGGCGCCCGAGTTGATTTCCACCCCTCAGGCCGGCCCGCCGAGGATCTGCTGGCCTACCGCCCCTTTCAGATCGCGCGTTTGGGCGTGGCCCGGACGTTCCAGAACTTGGGGCTGTTCATGGGCGAGAACGTGCTCACCAACCTGTTGTTGGGCCGCTACATCCACGAGCACACCCGCCTGATTCAGGGCGGGCTGTTCACCCAAGGGGCCATCAAACGGGAGTTGGCGGCGCGCCAGGCCATCGAGCGGGTCGTGGAACTGCTGGATCTGGGCGAGTTCAAGCGCGACCCAGTGGGGGATCTTCCCTACGGAGTGCAAAAACGCATCGAGTTCGGCCGGGTTCTGGCCATGGAGCCAGAGCTGTTGATGCTCGACGAGCCCATGGCGGGCATGAGCGTGGACGAGAAGCAGGACATGATCCGCTACATCTACGCCGCCCAAGACGAGCTCGACATGACGGTGTTCCTCATCGAGCACGACATGGGCGTCGTCATGTCGATCGCCGACCATGTGATGGTGCTCGACTTCGGACAGAAGATCGCCGAGGGAACCCCCGCTGAAATGCAGCGCGACGAGCGAGTTATCGCCGCCTACCTGGGCACCGAGATGTCCGAGACCTGAGATCACCTGCAGATTTCGCGCCGAGCAGCGGTTTGCGTTAGGCTTGTCAGTTGTATTGTCGATTGTTGGACATTCAACTATCGGCCTGTAATCAATCAGTTCGCCTTTCGACGGCGACTGAGACAAGAGGGGGATTACCTATGACTGGACGCTGGCTGAAGGCTCTGGCGGCCTTGTTTGCGTTTGCGCTGATCGCAGCGGCTTGCGGCAACGATGACGACGACGGTGGTGCTGCTCCGGCGCCGGCTGAAGAGCAAACGCCTGCGGCTGAGCAGGAAGCGCCTGCGCCCGCTCCCGCCGAGGAAGAAGACGCTGAAGACGCGATGGAGATGCAAGACGGGGACACGGAAGGCGATGCCATGGACATGATGGTGCCCGACAACCCGGACAATGGCGTGACCTCCGACTCCATCAAGGTGGGCTGGATGGGCGACCTCACCGGACCGACGGCGTCGTCCCAGTCGTTCAACAGCCATGGCATCGAGGCTTACTTTGAATGCGCCAACGAGGCCGGCGGCATCCTGGGGCGGATGATCGAATATCTGCCCGAGGACGACCAGTTCAGCGCCGAGACCGCGGCCATCAACTTCACCAAGCTCACTGAGGACGACAAGGTCATCGCCCTGCTCGGCTTGGGCGGCTCGCACATCAGCACCCAGCTCCAGCCTGACGTGGAGGCTTTGAACCTCCCGGTGATCGGACCGCCCCAGACCATCGACGTCCAGCTCGAGGGCGACCAGTACTTCAACAACCTGGCCCATTACGGCGACCAGGCCGACCTCGCCACCGGCCAGATCGCGGCCGATGTCGGCGGCATCCAGAACGCGGTGGTCATGGGGATCAGCCTCGAGGTGCCCTCCGGCACCGAGTTCGCCGCCTATGTGGAGCAGTCGGTAAACAGAGCCGGCGGCACCTACCTGGGCACCCAGTACGTCGCCCCGGGCGCCACCGAGGTGATCGCGCAGATGGCAGCGCTGCAAGAGGGCATCGACAATGACGGCGTCAACTACGTGACCCTGCACGGATCTCCCGGCGCCGGGCTGGTGGTCATGCAGGGCATGGCTGACGCCGGCATCACCGACATACCCATCATCGGCATCCACGGCATCGCCGCGAACTCCATCTGGACCGAGGGCCCCGAAGAGATCAGCGATCAGACCTTCGGCATGCACTCGTTCTTGACCGCCAACAACAATATCGAGGCCTCGGCGGAGATGGAGCGCTGCGCCTCGCTGGCCGGCTACGGCGGCGAGCATCTCAACTTGAACTTCGCGCACGGCTTCTTGAACGGCTACGTGTTCCACCAGGCGGTTGAGCGGGCCGCTGAGACCGGCGAGTTGAGCCGTGAGAGCCTGACCGAAGCCCTCAAGGGCACCTTCGACACCATGGGCATCACCTGCCCGATCGACTGGAGTTCAGGGCCCCACAGCCAGTGCGGCGCGGCGTTCTCACTCGACCCCGGTACCGGCGGCATGGTGCCGGCCAACCCGTTCAGCTTCTACGCCGACACGTTCGACGGCGAATACGGGCTCGAGATCAGCTAATCGAACAGGGCGCCCCCATGTTGTCGGACACCAGATCGGCCGCGGAGGAATTCTCGGCCTATCTGGCCGACAACGTGGGGGCCGACCCCTACCCCGTCTTCGGGCGGATGAGACAAGAGGCGCCGGTCGTTTGGATTGAGCCGCTCGGCGCCTGGGTGCTGACCCGTTGGGACGACATCACCGCCATGCTCGAAGACGGGGAGCACTATGGGCCGCTGATGAACCGGCCGGGCACCTCCAGCATCTTCGGCCGGGCCATCTTGCAGATGTCGGGCGATGAGCACCGCCGCAAGGACGCCATCTTGGCCAAGCGGCTGCGCAGCCCCCGCCATCTCGGCTCCACCATCGAGGAGATCGTCTCCGGGCTGGTCCGTGAATACGGCGAACAGCTGCCGGTGGCCCCAGAGGCAGCCGACTTGCGCGCCGGGCTCATCGAGCCGGTGCCGCTGGGGGCCATCGCCGAGCTGATGGACATGGGCGAGGCCAGCAGCTTCCGCACCTGGTACAACGACATCGTCGCCGCGGGCACCTCCAATGTGAGCCAAGACCCGGTGGTGCACGCAAAAGGCGAGGCAGCCCGCGACGAGCTCTTCGACTTCGTCACGCCCTCCATCGAGGAGCGCCGCACCTGTCCCGGCGACGAGCTGCTCTCCGACCTGTGCTCCATGGAGTACGAGGGCGAGCGGCTGTCCGACGACGAGGTCCGCAGCTTCACCGCCTTCTTGTTATCCGCGGGAATCGAGACCACCGACCGGGCGCTGGCCAACCTGGTCAAACACCTGATCTTGGCCCCCGAGCAGTGGCGGCGCCTCAAAGCCGACCCGTCGCTGGCCAGCTCGGCGGCCACCGAGATACTGCGATTCCGGCCCCCGGTCCAGGCCATTGTGCGCATGGCCGCACAGGACATGGAGATCGGCGGAACCGCGATCCCCGCCGAGAGCAAGCTCATGGGCTTCATCGCCAGCGCCAATCACGATCCCGACCGCTTCGACGATCCCGAGGTGTTCGACGTGGGCCGATTCGAAGGCACCGAGCGCCCCAACTACACCCCCATCGGCCCCATTCGGGCGTTCGGCGCCGGCCCCCACACGTGTACGGGGTCGCTGCTGGCCAAGCTGGAGATGGAGCGGACGCTGGAATACCTGCTCGACCGATTCGACCGCTTGGAGTTCGCCGGCGGCGTACCCCCCGACACCGGCATCGTGCTGCGCTCCCCCGTCACCCTCGACGTGATCCTCCACCCCGCAGGGGCGAACTAGGATTCAAACCCTGCGGGGTCGGCCTCGAAGCGCTGACGGCAGCCCGGAGCGCAGAAGTAGTAGTCAGCGCCGTTGTAGACGGTGTGGTAGCGGGCCTCGGCCACCAGGACGGTCATGCCGCACACCGGGTCGGTGGCTTCGACTGGCCGGTCTGGAGATGCGGCCCCGCCCTCGACTGAGAGCAGTCCGCCGGCGCGGCGGGCCACGAGATCGGCCACCACTGCGGCCGCGATCTCCCGGTTGGGGATGCGGCCTAAATCCAAGCCGGCCGGAGCGCAGATGCGAGCGAGGTCGCGGTCGCCGAATCCCTGGGTGCGGAGATAGTCGCCCATCGCTTGGGCCCGCTTGGCCGACGCCACCAAGCCGATGTAACCCGCGTCGGTGCCCAAGGCGGCTGACAGCGCCGCATCGTCGTAGTGCCCTTGTGTGGCCACCACCACCGCGGTGGCCGGATCGATCATGCCCAGATCCAGGCTGGTGCGGACCAACTCGGGACGTTCATGGTCGTCGGGGCGGCCGCCGTCGTCGATGATCACCGCATCCCAGCCGATGGCGGATGCCACCGCGGCGATGGCGTCCACCGCGGGGGAGCGTCCGATCACCACCACCTGCGGCGCGGGCAGGCTCGGCTCCAAGTAGATCTCCATCGCCCCCTCCGAATCACACGCCATGGCAATCGAGCGCAATCCATCGCTGCCCTGACCGGTGGCGGGGATGCGATTGCGGTCCCGGCCCGGCGAGGGGCCGAGGCACAGCAGCCGGGGTTCGCCGTGGTCCAAGCAGGCCAGCGCCTCTGAGATCACGGTGGGCTCGGCGCAGGCACCACTGAGCCAGCCCCGCATCGTGCCGTCGGGCAGGATCACGGCCTGCGACCCCTGCTGGCCCGACGACGGCTCTTTGCGCCAGATCACCGAGGCCAGCACAAACGGCCGTCGCCGGGCCCGAAGCTCCAACGCCCGAGCCATGACTTCGACGTTCAACGCCGCGGCCCCGAGCCGTTAGCCGGCCGCGTCGATGGCGGCCCACACCCGGTCGGGAAGCACCGGCATGTCGATGTTGCGGACGCCTAGGTGGGCCACCGCGTCGATCACCGCGTTCACGAACGCGGCGGGCGATCCCACGGTGGCCGACTCGCCCACGCCCTTGGCCCCGATGGGGTGGTGGGGCGAGGGCACCTCGGTGGCCAGCAGCTCGAACCGGGGGGTTTCCCAGGCGGTGGGCACCAGGTAGTCCATGAAGTTGGCGCCGATGCAGTTGCCGTCGTCATCGAAGGTGATCCACTGCATGGCGGACATGGCGAACCCCTCGGTGAGGCCGCCGCAGATCTGGCCCTCCACGATCATCGGGTTGATCCGCACCCCGCAGTCGTCCAGCGCCACCATGCGCTGCACCTCCCACACCCCGGTGTCGGGGTCCACCTCCACCACCACGATGTAGCTGCCGTAGGGGTAGGTGAGGTTGGGCGGGTCGTAGTAGGTGACGTCCTCGAGGCCGTACTCCATGCCTTCGGGCAGATTGGTGTAGGCGGCCAGGGCCACATCTTGGATGGTGACCGAGCGGTCGGGGCTCCCGACCACCGAGAGCACCCCCGAGTCAAGCTCGATGTCCTCGTCGGCCGCCTCCAGCAAGTGGGCGGCGATCTTCTTCGCCTTGTCGGCCAGCTTGCGGGACACCACCGCCGTGGCCGCCCCGCCCACCGGCGTGGAGCGCGACGCATACGTGCCCAGCCCATAGGGGGTGTGGTCGGTGTCGCCGTGCTCCACTTTGACGTCGGTGGCGGGAATGCCCAGCTCCTCGGCCACGATCTGGGCGAACGTGGTCTCGTGGCCCTGGCCCTGGGTCTTCACCCCCAGCTTCAAGATGGCCTTGCCGGTGGGGTGGACCCGCAACTCAGCCGAGTCGATCATCTTCAGCCCGGCGATGTCGTAGGTGCGCGACGGCCCCGCGCCCACCGCCTCGGTGAAGTGGGCGATGCCGATGCCGATGAGCCGGCCTTCGGCCCGGGCCTCGGCCTGCTCCTTTCGGAGGTCGTCGTACCCCACCTCTTCGAGCGCGGTGCGCAGCGCGGTGGGATAGTCGCCGGAGTCGTACACGAAGCCGGTGGCCGTCTCATAGGGGAACTGCTCGGGCTGGATGAAGTTGCGCAGCCGCATCTCCGCCGGGTCGATTCCCACCTCGTAGGCCGCGTTCTGCACCAAGCGCTCAATGAGGTAGGAAGCCTCGGTGATGCGGAACGAGCACCGGTAGGCCACGCCGCCGGGGGCCTTGTTGGTGAACGCCCCCTTGCAGTCGATGTGGGCGGCACCGAAGTCGTAGCTGCCGGTGACCACATGGAACAGCCCGGCTTTGAACTGGCTGGGCTGGGCGTCGGAGTAGAACGCCCCCTGGTCCGACAACATGTTCACCCGCAGGCCCAGGATGCGGCCCTCGTCGGTCACGGCTAGCTCGCCCTTCATGTAGTAGTCGCGGGCGAAGCCGGTGGAGATCAGATTCTCGGTGCGGCTCTCCACCCACTTCACCGGCCGGCCGATGAGCAGCGACGCCGCGGTGGCCACCACGTAGCCGGGATAGATGGGCACCTTGTTGCCGAAACCGCCGCCGATGTCGGGGCTGACGATGCGGATGTTCTGCTCGGGCAGCCCGGCCACCATGGCGAATAGCGTCCGGTGGGCGTGGGGGGCCTGAGAAGTCATGTAGATGGTGGCCTGGCCGGTCACCGAATTGACATCGGCCAAGATGCCACAGGTTTCCAGCGGGGCGGGGTGCGAGCGGGGATAGTGGGTCTCCAGGGTGACCACCCGGTCGGCCCGGGCGAAGGCCTGTTCGGTGGCGACGGGGTCGCCGGTCTCCCAGGTATAGACCAGGTTGTCGTCCTGGCCCTCCTTCTCGTCTCGGATCAGCGCCGCACCCTCTTCCAGAGACTGCTGGGGCGTGGTGATGGGCGGCAGATCCTCATAGTCCACCTCGATCAGCTCGAGGGCGTCGGTGGCGATGTAGGGGTCGACAGCGATCACCGCCGCCACCTCCTGGCCCTGATAGCGCACCTTGTCGGTGGCCAGCACCGCCTGGGTGTCGCCCGACAGGGTGGGCATCCAGGCCAGGCCGTGCTGATCCATCAGATCGCCGGTGACCACGGCCACCACGCCCTCGAGGGCGGTGGCCGCCCCCGAGTCGATGCCGTTGATGCGGGCGTGGGCCAGCGGCGAGCGCAGGATGGCCATGTGCAGCGTGCCCGGCAGGTCGATGTCGTCGAGGAAGTTGCCCTGGCCCTCGATCAGCCGGGCGTCTTCTTTGCGCTGGACGCTGTGGCCGATGCCGCCGATCTCAGCCGGAGTTGTTGGTGCAGCCATGATTTCTCCTCAGCTTCCGCCAGACGACTCGGCCGCCCTGGCGGCCGCCGTCCGTATGGCCTTGACGATGTTGATGTAGCCGGTGCACCGGCACAGGTTCCCCGAGATGGCCCAGCGCACCTCGTCGTCCGACGGGTCGGGGTTCTCGGCGATGAGCGAGGCGCCCACCAGCATCATCCCCGGCGTGCAGAAGCCGCACTGGAGGCCATGGTCGTCGGTGAACGCCGACTGGATGGGATGCAGGCCCTCGGCGGTTTTGAGACCCTCCACGGTGGTGACCGCAGAGCCGTCGGCCTGAGCGGCCAGCACGGTGCAGGACTTGACCGGCTTGCCGTCCATGAGCACGGTGCAGGCCCCGCAACTCGTGGTGTCGCAGCCGATGTGGGTGCCGGTGAGTCCGACGGTGCGGCGGATGTGGTCCACCAACAGCGTGCGGGGCTCCACGTCGCCGGCGTGGTCTGAACCGTTGATGGTGATGGTGACTTCCATATCAGCTCCCTTCGGCCTGCTGGGCGGCGGCGGCCAGCCCCCGCTTGGCATAGGTGCGGACCACCTGGCGCTTCCAGGCGGCGGTGCCCCGAACGTCGTCACGAGGCTCGGCCGCGGCGGCGGCCAGCTCGGCGGCCTCGGCGAACACCTCCGGTGAGGGCTGCTGGCCGACGAGCACGGCCTCGGCGTCCACCACTTTGGTGTTGACGGGGTTGACCGAGGTCAGAGCCAGCCCGGCCGCGGCGATGGCCCCGGAGTCGTCCAACTCCAGGTGGGAGGCCACCGCCACGGTGGCATAGTCACCGATCTTGCGCTCCAGCTTGAGATAGGAACCGCCGAAGCGGCCCGATGGAACCGGGATGCGGAGCCCGGTCACCAGCTCGTCTTCGGCCAAAGCAGATGTGAACGCCCCTTGGACGAACTCGGCAATGGGGATCGCCCGCTGGCCGCCGGGGCTTTGGGCGATCACCGCGGCGCCGGTGGCCAAAAGCACCGAGTTCCAGTCGCCCTCCGGGTCGCAGTGAGCCACCGAGCCGCACATGGTCCCCCGGTTGCGCACCAGGGGGTCAGCCACCCACGGGGCGGCGGCGGCGATGGCGCCGAAGGCGGCGTCTGAGGCCGCCACATCGGCGTGGCGAACCAGCGCCCCGACGTGGAGATGCCCGTTCGACCGCTCAACGGCATCGAGGCCGGCGATGCGGTTGATGTCGATGAGCGTTTCGGGAAACGCAACCCGCATCTTCATCATGGGGATCAGGCTCTGGCCGCCGGCCAGGAACCGGCCCCCCTCCCCCACATCCGCCTTGGCTTCCACCGCCTCACCGACAGACTGGGCCACAACCAGATCAAACCGTGATGGGAACACCGATCCTCCCCCCTAGGACGCCGCTTGCCTCCGACACCTTAGCCCATAAGCAGCCTATGGGGTTTCCCCGCATCTGCCACCCTCAGTTGAGCGCGATGCCTGCGCCCCCGCCTGTACTGTGGGCTTGATCTCGCGTTAGGAGCAGCCGGTGCCCGATCTTCAGGTGGAAAAGAGCGGCCACATCGTCACCGTCACCATCGACCGTCCCCCGGTCAATACCGTGACCACCGCGACCATGGCCGAGATCCGAGACGTGTTCGCCGCTCTGGGCGACGACCGGGATGTGCGGGCCGCCATTTTCACCGGCACCGGCGACAAGGCGTTCGTCGCCGGCGTTGATCTCAAGACCTCGGGGAACGAGCCCCGCCACCTGCGTCACCCCACCGAGCTCACCGACCCCGGCTCGGTGGCCCGTGAGTCCATGTGGGCCATCATCGACTGCGCCGTGCCCGTCATCGGCGCCGTCAACGGATACGCGTTGGGGGCCGGTCTGGCCTATGCCGCCTGCTGCGATATGCTGGTGGCGTCGGAGAGCGCCCGCTTCGCCACCCCCGAGATCAACGTCGGGATGCTCGGGGCCAGCGCCCACCTGTCGCTGATGATGGGCCGCCACAAGGTTCGGGAGATGTTCCTCACCGGCGAGCAGGTGTCAGCTGAGGAGATGTACCGCATCGGCGCAGTCCGAGAGGTGACCGCACCCGACAAGCTCATGGACGTCGCCGAGGATCTGGCCCGAAAGCTGGCCGCCAAGAGCCCGATCGCCATGCGCATGGCCAAGGAGTCGCTTAACCGGATCGAGCATCTGCCGCTGCGGGAGGCCTACCGCACCGAACAGGACTACACCACCCGTCTGATGCGCTTCGACGACTCCCGCGAGGCCCGCCGCGCCTTTCTAGAAAAGCGCGATCCCGAGTACAAGTGGGAGTAGCCGGAACTATTCATCGATATCAGCTAGCAGCTGATATTCCAAATGAATGCCGATGGCTTTGGGAACTGCGATGTTGTCACAGCCACCTCGGTCATTTTCTACATCGACTATAAATCGATATTGCCCGTTGACCAGATCGACTACGAGCCTCGGAGGATATTTGCAGACGCTGTCGTAATAAGCGAGAAGCAGGTCATAACCCGATACTCGATTGACCACAGTTAATGGACACTCGTCTTGACGATCAAAAATCAAGTGTTCAATCCATGAGGAAACAACAATTTGACAGTGGGCCGATCCTAATTGATCGTGCTCGAACATCGTATCATATGCACGAAGTTGTTCATCAGCCAAAATATCGAATGATTCAACAATTCCACTAGCTTGCCCGCGAACCTCAAAACCTCTATCTTGAATGCGACCTATCAAGATTATCACTAAATAAACGACCGCCACAGAGGCCAAAGCAAGAAAAATTCTTTTCTTCTCTGGTATCACACCATCTCTCCCATTACTGAGTGATGCTGCACAAATGACTTTGTTTATTTTCAAACGATGGTAACGGGCAGTTCAATGGTAGTCCACTAAAATATCTGTCAAAAGGCGACAAGTTTATGTCGTCTTTTGACAAGGTCAGAGCTTCCCCCCAATCGCGGCTCTGTGGGTGTGAGTCAGATGGTGGCCCTGGCCGACACTCAGCTGGCGATCAGCTTTCTCAGCTCGCGGCGGAGGATCTTGCCCGAGGCCGATTTGGGGATGGCGTCGGTGAACCGCACCTCGCCGAGGTGTTTGTAGGTGGCCAAGTGGTCGGCCACATAGGCCCTCACCGCCTGGGCGTCGAGGGAGGAATCCGGGCCGGCCACAACGAAGGCCAGCGGCACTTCCCCGCTCTCGGGGTCGGGCCGTCCCACCACTGCGGCATCGGCGATCTCCGGGTGCTCCAACAGCAGGGCCTCCAACTCGGCGGGCGGCACTTGGAACCCCTTGACTTTGATGAGCTCCTTCAACCGGTCGACGACGTACACGTGTCCGTCGTCGTCGATCCGGGCGATGTCGCCGGTGTGAAGCCATCCGTCTTGGTCGATGGTCTCAGCCGTGGCCTCGGGGTTGTTGAGGTAGCCCTTCATCACTTGG
>JAPOSH010000003.1 GCA_026709815.1 bacterium
GTTCATGTCTTGTCGGAGTTGCGCGTTGCCGTTGTTCATGTCTTGTCGGAGTTGCGCGTTGCCGTCGTTCATGTCTTGTCGGAGTTGCGCGTTTTCGGCGCGGAGCTCTTTCATGCCGTCGTTCAAGTCCTTTCGGAGCTGTGCGTCGTCGGCTCGGCGACCGCGATCCAAGTAGAGCATCAGGGTGATGATGATCCCCAGCAAGACGATTATGGCTTGTTCCACAAGTCCTCCTCAGAGGGCTCTTTGCATGGGGGAAGTTGGAAAAGCATAGCAGGATGGCAGAGACCGGCGTCAACAGGCCTGGGCGTGCCATCGTCCCTCGCGGTGCTCTATCCGCAGGGGCAGGCCGAAGCAGGCCGACAGCCACGCAGAGGTCAAGACACTCTCCAAGGGTCCCTGGGTCAGCACTCGGCCGCGGCGGAGGATCAGCCCGTGGGTGAACCCTGCGGGAATCTCCTCGGTGCGGTGCGTGACCATGACCAGCGCCGGGCCCGAAGGGTCGGCGGCCAGGCTGGCCAGGTCGGCCACCAGCATCTCCCGGCCGCCCAAGTCCAGGGTGGATGCGGGCTCGTCCAACAGCACGAGGCCGGGGTCGGTCATCAGACTGCGGGCGATCTGCACCCGCTGACGCTCGCCCGATGACAAGGTGGCAACCGTGCGGTGGCTCAGCCCCTTGGCCCCAACTTGCTCCAGCAGCGACTCCGCCCGCTCGCGGTCGGCATCGGTGTAGTCGTGCCACCACGGCTCTAAAGCGCCGTGGCGGGCGGTCATCACCACGTCTGCCGCCTTGAGATCGGGCCGGAGCATCTGCGCCAGGGCGGGCGATGAGAACCCCACCCGATGCCGCAGTCGGCGCACGTCCACCTCGCCCGACTGCTGTCCCAGCACTTCCACAGTCCCCGTGGTGGGGTGCTCGTAAAGCGCGGCGATTCTCAAAAGCGAGGTCTTGCCGCTGCCGTTGGCGCCCAGCACTGCCCAGCGCTGATCGGGCGCCACCTCCCAGCTCACCCCGGAGAGGATGGGCCGCCGATCTCGGGTGAAGCCCACTGCGGCCATTCGCAGCGCCACAGCCGGCCCGGTCATCGCCATCAGCTGGTATGGGACATCCAGGTGGCGTACATGTCGGCGTACTGGCCGCCGAGAGCCACCAGCTCACCGTGGGTCCCGAGTTCGGTGATTCGGCCGTGCTCCACCACCGCAATCCGGTCGGCTCGCATCGCGGTGGCCAAACGGTGGGCGATGATGACGGCGGTTCGCCCTTCCAGCACGACGTCAAGGGCCGCTTCGATCTTCGACTCCGACCGCAGATCCAGGTTGGAGGTGGCCTCGTCCAGCACCAGCACCCGGGGCCGGGCCAGGAACGCCCGGGCCAGCGCCAACAGCTGCCGCTCGCCGGCCGACAAGGACGCCCCCCGCTCGTGAACCAGCGAGTCGACGCCGTCGGGCAGCCTCTCCAGCAGCTCGGTCAGTCCAACGGCCTCGCAGGCATCCAGCACTTCGGCCATCGTCGCCTCGGGCCGAGCGAAGGACACGTTGTCCCGAACGGTGCCGTAGAACAAAAAAGGCTCTTGGGGAACCACGCCCAGCTGCCGCCGCAGTGACGAGAGCGTCACGGTGCGGAGGTCGCGTCCGTCGATGCGAACCGATCCCTGTTGGGGGTCGTAGAACCGCGCGATGAGCTTGGCCACCGTGGATTTGCCCGCCCCGGTGGGGCCCACCACCGCCAGGCTCTCGCCCGGGGCCAGATGAAGGCTCACATCGTGCAGCACGGGGACGTCGTCCTCGTACCCGAAGGTCACACCGTCAAAGGTGATTTCCCCATCGATGGGGGGCAGATCCTCGGCGTCGGCGGCCTCATGCACCGAGGGCTGGTTGCTCAGCACCTCGCGCAGCTTCTTGGCCGAGGCCTGGCCCTGCTGGTAGCCGTTGTAGAGCTGTACGAGCTGCTGGATGGGGGCGAAGAAGAACGTCAGATAGAGCACGAAGGCGGTCAGCTCTCCGGCGGTCAGGCGTCCGTTGACAACCATGGTCCCCCCGATGACCACCAGCAGCGCCTGGCCGATTATCACGATTGCCTCAGTGGCCGGGGCGTAGATGGACGCCGCCCTGACTCCGGAGAGGTTGGCGTCTTTGTGCCGCCCCACCACGTTAGTGTGGTGGATGATGTTGTGGCGCCGGCGGTTGTGGGCGGTGATGACCCGTATGCCGGCTAGGCTCTCCTGCAAGTCGGCCAGCACCTCGGCGATGCGATCTCGAACCAGGCCGTAGTAGAGGTTGGAGACTCTGCGGAACCAGATGCTGAGCAGGAATGTTCCCGGCACCACGATCACCAGGGTCAGCGCCGCGAGCAGCGGGTTCAGGTAGAACAGCACCGCGGTGATCACCACCAGCACCAGCCCTTGCACCGCAAAGTTCACCAGGCCTTCTTGGAACAACACGGTGAGAGCTTCGATGTCGCTGGTCATGCGGGTCATCAGCACGCCCGCCTTCTCCTTGGTGAAGAAGTCCAGCGACAGCCGCTGGTAATGGGAGAACACCCGCATTCGCAGGGCGTACATGAGCCGCTCGCCCAGTTTGCCGGTGTAGCGGATGCGCAGCGAAGAGCTGAGCGCATGGGCGATCACGGTGCCCAAGAACACGGCCGCCACCACCGCCAGCACTCCGAAGTTGCCGGAGCTGACGCCCTGGTCGATGCCCACCTGGGCCAGCAACGGCCCCGACTGCATCATGGCCGACTCGATCACCACCGCCAGCAGCGCGAGGGCCACTTGGCGGCGGAATGGCCATAGCAGGGTGCGCAGGGTGAGCGGCGGGTCGGTGGGCTGGCGATGGCTGAAGTCGACCTCCACCGGGGGATACTCGGGCTCTTGGCCCAGCACCTCGGCCACCTGGACTCGCAGGTGGCCGGGCACGCCGGCATGGGGGAGCCCGGCGTCGCGGGCTGCACTCTGGGCCTGAGGCCCTCCGAAGTATCCGCCCCAGCCCACCGCTATCGCCCGTTCTCGTCGGGCCGCAGAGGGCCAGGACTTTCGTCGCGGTGGCGGGCCAATATCTCCACATAGTGGGGGTCGGTGGCCAGCAGGTCGGCGTGGGTGCCCGTGTTGGCCACCCGGCCCCGGTCCAGCACCACGACCCGCTCGGCCAGGCTGATGGTGGACAGGCGGTGGGCGATGATGATGGTGGTCCGGTCGGCCATAAGCGCTTGCAGCGCCCGGTGGATGGCCTCCTCCACGGTCACGTCGATGGCGCTGGTGGCGTCGTCCAGCACCAGCACCTTGGGGTTGGCCAGCAGCGTCCGGGCAATGGCAATGCGCTGGCGCTGGCCTCCTGACAGGGTGTAGCCCCGCTCGCTCACCACCGAGTCGTAGCCGTGGGCCAACTCGCTGATGAACCCGTGGGCCTGGGCCGCGCTAGCCGCCGCCGCCACCTCGGCCCGAGAGGCGCTCGGGCGGCCGTAGGCGATGTTGTCGTGGACCGACGCCGAGAAGAGAAACGGCTCGTCCAGCACCAGCCCGACCGTGTGGCGCAGGCTGCGCAGAGTGATATCCCGCACGTCAACCCCGTCGAGGCGGACCGAACCGCGGTCAACGTCGTAGAAGCGGTCCAGCAGTCGGGCCACCGTCGACTTGCCGCACCCCGTGCTGCCCACGATGGCCACCCGCTCGCCAGGCTCGATATGCAGGGTGAATTCGCTCAAAACCGGGGTCTCGGCGTTGTAGCCGAAGCAGACCTTTTCAAAGTCGACCCGTCCTCGGGGCTCGACGATGTCCACCGCGCTCGCAGAGTCGGCGATCTCGGGCGCCTCATCGAGGATCTCGAAGATCCGCTGGGCTGCGGCACTGGCCCGCTGGCCCTGCATGAGCACGAATCCCGCCATGCGGAACGGAACTTGGAGCATGATCACATAAGCGCTGAAAGCCAGCAGCGTCCCGATGGACACCTGTCCCTCGATGGCCAGCCAGCCCCCGTAGAGCACCACCATGGCGGTGCCCAGCCGGGGCAGCGACTCGATGAGCGGATTCCATCGGGCCCGGCTGTTGGAGATCTCCACGTTGGTCCACTGAATGCGCTGCGCCGACCGGCCCAGCACGGCGATCTGACGCTTCTCTGCGGCAAACGACTTCACCACTCGGGTGCCGTTCACATTCTCGTCCACGATGGTGGCCAAGTCGGCCATCCTGGCCTGGGTGACCCACGACAGCGGAAACACCTGGTTGCGGAACTTCAGGCCGAACCAATAGACCCCCGGCAGGGGGGCCAGCGCCACCAGTGCCAGCCAAGGGTGGACGTACACCATGAACCCCAGAGCCATGGCGAACATCAGCACGTTCATGCTGATGAGCGGGCCGAAGGCCAGCAGCAGCTGCAGCGAGCGGATGTCGCTGTTGGCCCTTGAGATGACATCCCCCGACTGGGTGCGGTCGTAGTAAGAGAACGACAGCCGGGTCAGATGCTCGTACATGATGGCCCGCAGGTCGGTTTCCACGTTCCAGCCCAGCTTGAAGAGCTGATAGCGGTAGATGCCGCCGAAGATCAGCCGTCCGACCCCAAGGGCGGCGGTGAGTCCGAAAACGATCCACAGGGCTTGTCGATCGCCTTGCAGGGCCGCGTCCACCGCTGAGCGGCCCAGAGCCGGCACCGCAGCCTGAATGGCCAGTGCCACCACACCGGTGGCCACGCCGATCTTCAGTGTGGCGCGGTGGGCCCGGACCATTGGCCAGAGCCGCTTCATCCACCCTTTGTCCTGGTCCGGGTCGATGCCCGCCGCAGGCGAATCGTAATGGGCCGCTATCGCGACCGGTTCGAAATCGGGGGCGCCCACGGATGCGGCATCGGCGACGGTCACCGGCGGTCCTCCAGCGTGGCGCGGTGGCGATTGAGGGCCTCATTCCAGAGGGCCAGCCCGTCGATCGCCTGATCAGCCAGCTCGTCGTCGAGATGGTCGGCGATCCTGGTGATGTGCTCAGCCACTGCGGCGCTGGCCGCGGCCAGCGCCTCTCGCCCGGCATCGGTCAGCTCATGAGCCACCCTGCGGCGGTCGGCCAGATCTGGTTTGCGCTGGAGCAGACCCCGTCGCTCCAACCCGTCGGCCAGGGCGGTCACGCTGGGCCGGCTGACCGCCAGCCGGCCGGCCACCGCCGACGCGGCCGCGTTGCCTTCCGAAAGGAACAGCAGTAGGCGATACTGGGAGGGTGACAAGTCCAAGTCCCCCAGCGCCACCGCCACTTGGCGGGCGAGGCGCGCCGCCGCCTGCGCTGCTTGGAACGCCGATTGCGGCGGCGATGGTTTGAGACTCACATGTTTAGTCTCCCTAAAGAATATGGCCGATGCCAAGCCTGGCGCCCGGTAATCGCCCGGTGCCGGGAACTGGGTAGACGATGAGTTGGACCACCTGGGCAGGGCTGGTGGTCGCCGCCCTTTTGGTGGGGGCCAATGCGGTATTCGTGGCCGTGGAGTTCGCTCTGGTGGCGGTGGATCGGATTCGCATCGAGCAGCTGGCGGCCGAAGGTCGAAGATCGGCCCGCGCCGTCTTGTCCCTGCTCAAGTCGTTGTCCTTCCAGTTGTCCGGGGCACAGTTCGGCATCACCGTCACCTCGCTGGCCTTGGGTTTCATCGCTCGGCCGTCTATCGCCAGGGTGCTGGAGCCGCCAGCCGAGCTGGTTTTCGGCGCCGCCGCCGAGGGTCTGTCCATCGCCGCTGCGCTGATGATCGCCGTGGTCGTCCAGATGGTTTTGGGGGAGCTGGTGCCCAAAACCCTGGCCATCTCCCGTCCGCAGTCCACGGCCACGCGTCTGGCCGCCCCCATGAGAGGGTTCACCGCGGTCGCCCGACCGTTCATCCGCCTGTTGGACAGGTCGGCCAACCGGGTGGCGACCCGGCTGGGGATCGAGGTCGCAGAAGAGCTGAGCGAAGCCCGCTCGCGCCAAGAGTTGGCCTGGTTGATCCGATCCTCGGGTCGGGAGGGATCGATGCGCCCGGCCCGGGCCCGCCTGCTGATCCGGGCAATCCGCTTCGCCGAGCGCGACGCCGCCGACGTGCTGGTTCCCCGAGTTTCGGTCATCGCCGTCGAGCACCATCAACCGGTGGCCGACGTAGTCTCGCTTTCGAGCCGGACGGGCTACTCCCGTTTCCCGGTCACCGGCGCCGACATCGACGACGTGGTGGGCGTGGCCCTGGTCAAAAACGTCTACGAGGTGCCGATCGGGCAGCGGGCCTCCACGCCGGTGTCCGTCATCATGCGGCCGCCGCTGGTCGTCCCCGAGACTCGCGATCTGCGCTCGTTGCTGCTGGACATGAGGGCGCAGCGCAGCCCTCTCGCTGTGGTCATGGATGAGCACGGCGGCACCGCGGGCATCGTCACCCAGGAGGACTTGGTAGAGGAGATCGTGGGAGAGATCGCCGACGAGCACGACGAAACCGAAGCTCCGGTGGTGGCCCGCGACGCCGGGGAGCTGGTCGTACAGGCCGGGATTCATCCCGACGAGTTGGAGGACATGACTGGTCTGCGGGTGCCCGACGGGGATTACGAGACCCTGGCCGGCTTCATTCTGGACCACCTTCAGCGCATCCCCTCTTCAGGCGAGGTGTTTCGCTTTCGGGGTTGGGAGTTCCAGATCGAGTCGGTCGACCGCAACCGGGTCGACGCTGTCCGCCTCCGCCCCGTGACTTCCGGCCACCGCTCTGTGCGCCGTCGAGGCGTCTGATGACTGCGCTTTACATTGCCGTTGCCGTTGTGCTGCTGGCAGCCAATGCCGGGTTCGTGGCCGTGGAGTTCGCCCTCATCGCCGCCCGGCGATCCCGCTTGGAACCGCTGGCTGAAGCCGGCAACCGCCGAGCTCGGATGGCGCTGGCGGCCATGAGCGATCTCAACCGGCAGTTGGCCGGCGCCCAGCTGGGAATCACCATGGCATCGCTGGGACTGGGCTTCGTGGCCGAGCCGGCGGTGGCCCGCCTCATCGAGCGGGCGGTGGAATCCTTCGTCCATCTGCCCGCAGGGGTGCTGCACATCATCTCGTTCTCTGTGTCGCTCGGCCTGGTGGTTTACCTGCACATGGTGCTGGGGGAGATGGTCCCCAAGAACATCGCCCTGGCCGGGGCCGAGCGCACCGCCATGTGGCTGGCCCCGGTGAACCGTCTCTATGCCATCGTTTTCGGCCCGCTCATCGGATCGTTGAACCACATCAGCCGAGGAATGGTCCGCCTGGGCGGTGTGGAGCCCGTCGACGAGTTGCCCACCGCCCGAACTCCCCAGGAGTTGGCCGCGTTGGTCGAGCACTCGGCGGCGGAAGGGCTGTTGGACGAATTCGACCGGTCTCTTTTGTCCAGCGCCCTGGAGCTGGCGGCGCGACCGGTGCGGACCGTGATGGTGCCCCGGGATCAGATTGTGGCCGTGGAGCAGCAGGCCGCGGTCGAAGATGTGCTCGCGGTGATGAAGTCCAGCGGCCACTCCCGGGTTTTGGTCCAGAACGGCTCGCCTGATCGGGCGGTCGGGTTCGTCCACGCCAAAGACCTCCTCGACATGACCGCCGCCCGGGCGGCGCGGCCTCTCGGGGACGACCTGATCAGGGTGGTGCCGGCCATTGAAGAGGAGACCTCGCTGGAGGGGGCGCTGGTGCTGATGCAGGGCAGCCGGCGCCATCTAGCCGTCGTTCGCCGGGGTGGACGGCGCACCGTCGGCCTGGTCACCCTGGAGGACGTGCTGGAGGTGCTGGTCGGCGATCTCACTGATGAGACCGACCGCGCGCCGGGGCCATAATGGCGCCATGAGATTCTGGTGCGTGAGTGCGTTCATGAAGAGCACCGAGCTGGTGCCCATCGCTCAGATGGCAGATGAGGCCGGTTACCACGGGATGATGCTGTCCGATCACATCTTCTATCCCCGAGAGCTCAAGAGCCCCTACCCCTACTCGCCCTATGAGGACGGCCGGCCCATTTGGGATCCGGAGACCTCCTGGCCCGATACCTGGGTCACTATCGGCGCCATGATCGGCGCCACTGAGCGTTTGCACTTCTCCAACAACGTCTACATCGCCCCCTGCCGCCCCATACTGTCAGTGGCCAAGCAGGTTTCGACCGCCGCGGTCATCTCCGGGAATCGGGTGGCCCTGGGCATGGCCGCGGGCTGGATGCGCGAGGAGTTCGAGCAGATGGGGCAGGACTTCGCCGACCGCGGCCCCCGGACCAGCGAGATGATCGAGGCGTTGCGGGAGCTGTGGAAACCGGGCTGGGTGGAGTTCCACGGCGAGTTCTACGACATCCCGCCGATCATGATGGAACCGGCCCCCGATGAGCCCATACCCATATACACCGGGGGCCATTCCGGACCGGCGCTGCGCCGAGCAGCCCGCCACGCCGACGGGTGGGTCGGCAATGCCTACGACTGGGACATCCTGGCTGGCATCGTCGCCCGTCTGCGGGGGTTGCTGGCCGAAGAGGGCCGGGCAGACGATCCCTTCGAGATCATCACCGGCTTCTACGAGCCCCCTTCGCTCGATCTCTACCGACGAGCATCAGAGGAACTCGGCGTCACCGGGCTGTATGCCCTTCCGTGGGCCGGACTCGAGGCCGTGAGCACCGACAACCGGGCGGGGCTGTTGGAAAACGCCTCGTCTTACCACGACGCCGTCAATCGGTTCGCCGAGGAGTTCGTCCATCCTCTCGCCGAGGCGTAGCCGCCCTTCGACCGCCCAAGCCGCAACCGCTTCAGCGGCTTGGGCCGCCCCCCTCTCGTCCTTGACGGTCACCGCCGCCGACGACGAGAGGGGGGCGAAGCAGTTCAGGCTTTGGCCGCGGCTTTGCCCACGATGATTCGAGACGCCAACAAAGCGATGATGAAGATCGCATGCTGCTCCATGGCGGCGCGGTCGCCGAAGAGAACCGCACCCGCCGACAAGAGGGCGAAGAACAGCACGCTGAGGGTCAGGCAGGCCGAGATCGCCTCGCCGGCGTCGGCCCGGCGCAAGATGAAGTTGATGAGAGCGATCAAGAAGAGCAGCGCCAGCAGCAGCTCGCAGATCCCCACGATGACGGCGATGGGCGCAGCCCAGCCGTCGCCGAACCCCAGATTGGCCAGCAATCCGTCGGCGCCAGGGGGGCCCTTGAGCTTGTTCTTGAAGTCAACGCCGAAGAAATTGTCGGCGTTGAGGAACTTGTCCAAGCCGTTCAGCAGCCAGAACACCAACCAGTGCAGGGCCAGAACCCCTGCGAGGGCGACTTTCTTGTCGAGGCTGGCGAGTCGGCCTCCGACAGAGGACAAACCAGACGTGGGGGATTGCTCGGGCATTGATTACTCCTTCTCTCAATACACCGTGTTGTCAGTGCCGACTTTACGCCATTAGCTCCCGGAGATGGGGTAATTCCGTTTGGAGGTTTCGGAGCGGTTGGTGGGCGCGCTCAGGTGCCGACTGCGTGGTGGCCGCCGTCCACATGGACCATCTCGCCGGTGGTCATCGGGAACCAGTCCGACAAGAGCGCGACGGCGGCCTTGGCCACCGAGGAGCTGTCTTTGACGTCCCAGCCCAGCGGTGCTCTGGCGGCCCAGGAGTCCTCGAACGCCTCGAAGCCGGGAATGGAGCGGGCGGCCATGGTGCGCACCGGGCCGGCCGCCACCAGGTTCACCCGGATGCCCTGGTCGCCGAGCGAGCGGGCCAGGTAGCGGGCGGTGGACTCGAAGGCCGCCTTGGCCACCCCCATCCAGTTGTAGAAGGGCCAGGCCACGGTGGCGTCGAAGTCCAATCCCACGATCGAGCCGCCGCCGCCCATCAGCGGCACCACCACTTCGGCCAAGGTCTTGAGCGAATACGCCGAGATCTCCAAGGCCACCTTCACGTCGTCCCACCCGGCGGCCATGAAGTCGTCGCCCAGGCATGCCTCAGGGGCGAACCCGATGGCGTGCACGGCCCCGTCGACCGATCCCCACCGGGTGGCCAGCTCATCGCGCAGGGCGGCCGGATGGTCGGGGTCGGTCACGTCGAAAGCCAGCACCGGCGGCGAGACCGGCAGCTTGCGGGCGGTTCGCTCGGTGAGTTTGAGGCCTCGTCCTGCGCCGGTCAGCAGCAACTCCGCGCCTTCTTCAGCGGCTATCGAGGCGATCCTAAAAGCGATCGAGGCCTCGGTCAGCACCCCGGTGACCAAAATCCGTTTCCCGTCCAGAAGTCCCATGATGTCGAGAGGCTACTCGCCGGCAGGCCCCGGGGGTCCCATGCGAGTGCCGGGAAGCCCCATGATGCCCAGAGGCTTTCGCCTCGCGACGGCGTTGTCTTGTGTGGGATCGGGGGGGAGCCTTCCGATACCGTTGGGCTGATGCGGATCGGGATCATCGGGGGCACGGGACCGGCAGGCCGCGCCCTGGCCGTTCGTCTGGCCTCGGTGGGGTTCGACACCGTGGTGGGGTCGCGCTCGCCCGAGCGGGCCGAGGAGATTTGCCGGGGTCTGCGGGCGGAATGGCCCGACCGCGGCCTCGCCCTGTCGGGAGAGGCCAACGCCGCCGCCGCGGCCTGCGATGTGGTGGTGTTGGCCACCCCGTGGGACGCCGCGGCTACCACTGCGGCTGCGGTGGCCGCAGAGTTGGCCGGCAAAGTCGTCATCAGCATGGTCAATGCCCTGGCCAAGATGGGCCGAGAGTTCCAGCCGCTGGCGTCCTCTCGGGGCTCGATCGCCGCCGCGGTGCAGGCGGCGGCGCCTCAAGCCCTGGTATCGGGTGCCCTCCATCATGTGCCGGCCCATGACCTGGGTGATCTGGACAACCCGGTGGACTGCGACGTGCTGGTGTGCTCCGACCACCCCGAGGCCACGGCCACCACTATGGACGTCGTCGGCCGGCTCCCCGGCGTCCGAGCCCTCGACGCCGGTGCGCTGTCGTACGCCGGCCCGATCGAGGCCTTCACCGCGGTGCTGCTGCAACTCAACGTCGCGCATCAGACCCGAGTGGGGGTCCGCCTCACCGGGTTGGGCCCCGAAGGGGGCTGAGCCCGCCGGCCATGGCTGATCTCTCGCCTCCGGACGCGCCCCTGTCAGGCCCGATGCACCTCTACGACACCTCCCGGCGGGAGGTGGTGCCGTTCGAGCCGGGACCGGTGGTGACCATGTACACCTGCGGCATCACCCCCTACGACGCCACCCACTTGGGCCACGCCGCCACCTATGTGGCCTACGACGTCCTCCAGCGGCGGCTGCGCGATCGGGGCCACCAAACCCGGTGCGTGCGCAACGTCACCGACGTGGACGACGACATCCTCCGCAAGGCTCGGCAGATCGGCGTCCACTATCTGGATCTGGCCGCGGCGGAGACCGCCCGGTTCGACTCCGACATGAAAGCCCTCGAGATGCTGCCCTGTTGGTCGGAGCCCCGGGCCACCTCGGCCATCGCCGACATCCGCAAGATGATCGGCACAGTGTTGGACCGGGGCCACGCCTATCAGTCGCACGGGTCGGTGTACTTCGACATCTCCACCTTCGACCGCTTCGGGCAGGTCAGCAACTTGGACCGAGACGCCATGCTGGTCTTGGCCGCCGACCATGGGGGTAACCCCGACGACCCCGCCAAACGCGACCCCTTGGATTTCGTGCTGTGGCAGAAGTCGGCCCCCGACGAGCCCGCCTGGGACTCCAAGTGGGGTCCGGGGCGCCCGGGCTGGCACATCGAATGCTCGGCATTGGCCCTGCGGGAGCTGGGCGAGACTCTGGATCTGCATGGGGGGGGATCCGACCTGGTGTATCCCCACCACGAGTGCGAGGCTGCCCAGTCGGAAGTGGTCACCGGCAAGCCGTTCGTGCGCCACTGGATGCACCAGGCCATGGTGCGAATGGATGGTGCCAAAATGTCCAAGTCGCTGGGAAACCTGGTGTTCGTCTCCGACCTCTTGAAAGAGCACGACCCTCGAGCGGTGCGCCTGGCCATCGTGGCCCACCACTACCGGGACTCATGGGAGTGGGACGATTCGACCATGTCCGCCGCCGCCGAGCGACTCGAAGCCTGGCAGTCCAGCCCGCCCGGGCGAGCAGCCGGACCGGCCGCGGTGCTGGATCGAGTGCGGGCCAGCCTCGACGACGACTTGGACACCCCCTCGGCGGTGGCGGTCATCGACGAGGCTGCCGCCGCGGGGGGAATCGGGCCGGCAGCCGCCCTGCTGGGCGTCCGGCTCCCGTGAATCTCCGGCGGCGATAATGGAGCTGGCCGAGACAAGCCCAACAGTTACCTTGATTGGCCATGGCTGACATCTTCGTCATCCTCCCCGACGGCAGCCGGCGGACGCTTCCCGCCGGGGCCACCGCTTGCGACCTCGCGGCCGACATCGGCCCCGGTCTGGCCAAAGCTGCGCTCATCGCCGACATCGACGGTGTGGCGGTGGACTTGAGCGCGCCGCTGGCCGACGGCCAGCAGGTGTCTATCATCACCGCCGACAGCGACGCCGGCCTGGAGACGCTGCGTCATTCCACCGCCCACGTGCTGGCCCAGGCGGTGCTGGACATGTATCCCGGGGCCACTTACGCCATCGGCCCGCCCATCGAGCACGGCTTCTATTACGACTTCGACCTGCCCGGCGGCGCCACCATCAGCGATGAGGATCTCGCGGCTATCGAGGCCCGGATGCGGGAGATCATCGCCGCCGACCAGCCCTTCGAGCGCCATGAGGCGTCGGCCGCCGAAGGGCTGGAGCTGTTCGCCGCCCATCCCTACAAGCGGGAGATCATCGAAACAGTGGCCCTGGCCGCCGATGCCGGCAAGGGCGGGCAGTCGGCCGACGAGCTGGCCGAAGAGGTGGTCGGCGATGGCCGGATCAGTTACTACCGCAACTCCGACTCCTTCATCGATCTGTGCCGCGGCCCCCATGTTCCCTCTACCGGCCGTCTGGGGCACTTCAAGCTGATGAGCACGGCCGGGGCCTATTGGCGCCGCGACGCCGGCCGCCCGTCGTTGCAGCGGGTCTACGGCACGGCTTGGGCGTCGCGCCAGGATCTGGCCGCCCATCTGCACCGGCTGGCCGAGGCGGAGAAGCGAGACCACCGCCGCCTGGCCCGAGAGCTGGACTTGGTGTCATGGCCCGCCGATCTGGGGCCGGGGCTGGCGGTGTGGCACCCCAAGGGGGCGGCGGTGCGCCGCGTCATCGAGGACTACAGCCGGCGCCGCCACGACGAGGGGGGCTATGAGTCGGTCGTCACTCCCCACATAGCCCGCTCGGAGCTGTGGGAGACCAGCGGCCATCTGGACTTCTACCGGGAGTCCATGTATCCGGCCATGGAGCTAGACGGGGCTACCTACTATCCCAAGCCGATGAACTGCCCGTTTCACATGCTCATCTTCAAGAGCCGGCAGCGCTCCTATCGGGATCTGCCCATTCGGATGTTTGAGCTAGGCACGGTTTACCGCTATGAGCTGTCGGGCGCGGTACACGGGCTGATGCGTTCTCGGGGCTTCACGCAAGACGATAGTCATATTTTTACCACTCGTGAGCAGGCACCCGCAGAGATTGCCTCGCTGGTGGCCTTTGTTTTATCGGTGTTGCGGGCCTTCGGCTTTGATTCCTTTGATGCCCGGTTAGCCACAAGGCCGGTGGGTAAGTCGGTGGGTGAAGATGCCGAATGGGAGTTAGCCACCGAGGCGTTGCGGGATGCGCTGCAAGCCGCTGGGTTGGATTATGAACTAGATGATGGGGGTGGTGCCTTTTACGGGCCCAAGATTGACATTGATGTGCAAGATGCCATCGGGCGTAGCTGGCAGCTTTCTACTATTCAGGTAGATTTTCAGCTCCCAGAGCGGTTTGGGTTGGAGTATGTGGGTGCCGACGGCAAACGCCACCGCCCGGTGATCATCCACCGAGCTTTGATGGGTTCCATAGAGCGTTTCTTTGGGGTGCTCATCGAGCACTACAGCGGCGCTTTCCCTGCGTGGTTGGCTCCCGTGCAGGCTGCGGTGCTGCCGGTTGCTGCTGCACATGGCGATTATGCCGAAGAGGTGGCGACGCACATGCGTAACGAGGGTTTTCGCACCGAGGTGGTAGAAGCCCAAGAGCCGCTGGGCCGCCGTATCAGAGCCACCAAGCTCCAGAAACTGCCCTATGTGCTGGTGGTGGGCGACGACGACGTGGCACACGGCACGGTAGGAGTGAACGCCCGGGGCAGCGACGGCGACGAGCGGGGTGTGCCGCTGGAGACCTTCGTGAGCCGATTGGCCGCCGACGTGCAAGCCCACCGCTGATCTCCCAACTGCTGATTTCTTGGTCCGTGGGGGCCGTTAGATGCTGAGCTGGTGGGGCGGTCTAGTTCTTGGCGGGCTTCAGCTCAGGAGTACGGGGTTGGTGTGGGCGGGCCGCCAGTTGGTGGTTCCGGTGTCGGGGAATGGGTCGGGTGGAGGTTCGACGCTATGTCGGCCGGTTTTGGGGTCTGTTTCGATTTGGTGGTGGTGTTCGTGGATGTCGTGGTGGCAGTCGTTGCACACGGTGACGAGGTTGGGGTAGTCGGTT
>JAPOSH010000112.1 GCA_026709815.1 bacterium
CCGAGCACCTGAGCAGCATGGTCCATCACGGAGAGAGCGCTGCTTCGGTCTCTCTGGAATTCGAACGGACCGAAGCAGGCCGCAAGGTCCGCTATATCGTTCAGCGAGCCTGGAACCGCACTGCCCGGGGAAAGTCCACCGACCGGCTCTATGTGTCGACCGATGGCCATGCGAGGCCCGACCTCGTCGCAGTGTGGCCCGAGTTCGTCGAGAGAGTGATGCCCATGGCGGTGTCGGACCTCGCGATCTTCGACGGCGAGAAGATCGAATCGCTCGCCGACCCAGCATCATCGGCCGAGATTCTCCGCACAAGCCTCTACGGCCTGCTGGGGCTAGACCTCGTGGATCGCCTCAGGTCTGACTTGCACGGATTTCGCCGTCGAACAGCCAAGGCCCATAACGCCCACCTAGCACCCCGGCTGGCCGAGGAGCTGGCCCGAGCAGAGGAACAGCTCGCCCGAACACGCGGTGACGCAGATTCAGCCGTTCAGGCGCTGGCCGATGCGGAGAGCGCACGAGCAGACCTCCAATCTCAGCTTCACATAGCAACTGACCAACTCGCCCGAACAGGAGGCGACCTGCTGGCCCGACGCGAAGAACTCCACCGCCGCCTCGCCGAGGCCAACGTGAGTGCCATTGCCGCAGAACGCGAGCTGATCCAACTCGCAGCCGGTGACCTGCCCCTGGCCCTTGTGCCGAACCTGCTCAAACAGATCGCTTCCGCCGGAGAACAGCACGAAGCGTCCCACCTGGCCCGGCAGATGCGCTCAGCGATGGCTCTGCGAGACGACCGGATCGCAGGGCTGCTTGCCGCAGCCCTCGGATTCGGCCAACAAGAAACAGAACTGGCGCGCGAGGTATTCCAAACCGACCTAGATTCGATAGAGCAGCCCGCCGAACCCGCCTTCTCGACGTCGCTCGAGTGCGCTGACGCAGCACGCAGTCTGCTGACTCATCGGTCAGTAGAGCTACAAAACAGCGCGAAGCGCCTAGCGAAGCAGCTAGAGGACCTCAACTCCGAAATCGAACACTTGGAAGAGTTGCTGGCGGCAGTGCCCGACGCTGACAGTATCGAGCCGAGCATCCAACAGGTCGCCAACGCCGAAGCCGAACTCCGTGCTGCCGAAAAATCGTTGGAGAAAGCGAAAATAGATCTCAGCGGTGCTGAACGGCGCGCCGACCAAGCCCAGCGGCAACTCGACGCCATCGCTCACCAGATGCTCGACGCTGGCGCCAACGAGAAGAACACGGCACGAGTCGCCCGCGAAGTCGCAGCTGCTGACGAAGTGCTCGCAGAGTTCGCCACCCACATGATCCGCAAGAACCTGGGCAGAATCACCAACGAAATCGATATCGCACTGGCAACGCTGCTCCGCAAGCAGAGACTCATGTCCGGGGTGGCCATCAACCCCGATGACCTGACCATCACTCTCCTCAACCCTCAGCAAGAACCAGTTGACACCCGACGGCTGAGCGCCGGTGAGCGCCAATTGATGGCAACCGCCGTGTTGTGGGGCCTGTCAAAAAGCACGGGCATGGCGCTGCCCACGGTTATCGACACCCCGGTGGGCAGGCTGGACCGGTCGCACAGAACAAACCTGATCCAACGCTATTTTCCCAACGCGTCACGCCAAGTGGTCCTGCTGTCCACCGACGAGGAGATCATCGGCAACCACCTCCAACTCCTTCGACCCCACATCGGCGTGGAGCAAAGTCTCGACTTCGACGACGCCGACGGCTCTACCTCCGTGATGATGGGCTACCTCGATGAGTAGGCACTCAATCGTCGATGCCGTCCGAGTAGACGAACGAGCCAAGACCCAACTCATGACCCTCAAACGGCGGACCGGGATAAAGAACTGGAACGTGCTCTGCCGCTGGGCGCTGTGCGCATCCCTGGCCGAACCCTCCATGCCCGCCGATCAACCGATCGGCACGCTGTCCAATGTCGAGATGTCCTGGGCCACCTTCGGCGGCCAATCCGCCGACCTGTACACCGCCATCATCCAAGCCCGATGCGATACCGACGGCATCCCCCAAACACCCGACAACCTCGCCAAACAGTTCCGCCTTCACCTCCACCGCGGTATCACCTACCTCGTCGGCACCGAAGACACCAAGACACTCAGCGGCCTGATCGCGCTAGCCGTACAGCCATGACATGCGGGACAGCACAGCTGGACCAACAAGGCAAAACGGCTGAAGTTGGCAGGTTCCATTGGCAAGACAGAGTTCAAACCACACGAGCACCAGGATGAGTTGGGGGATACTGTCACCACTATCGATAACCTAGTGGCATGAAATTGGGCTCTAGCCAGGGCAAGGGCAACGACAAAGGTGGAAAACCTGCGCGGTGCATGACGAGTGTCACAGAATCAGCCGCGGCAGGTGGCGTATCTGAGGTCCAGCTTTGGGGATCCCTAGAGTCGCATCAAGGAGGAAATTTGGCATGACTAAGAAAATCAAGACCGGGACATGGAATCCATCTCGAGTTCTTGAAGCATTGGGTCGAATAGGTTACGAACCTTCTGCTGCGATCCTTGACATCGTCGATAACTCAGTTTCCGCACAAGCTACTGATGTGTCCATAGAGCTCAAGTTGACCCAAGCATCCCCACTCGGTCGTGGACGCCCGCGCACCATCGTAGAAGCGGTTGTAATCGTAGATAATGGAATCGGTATGGACGAGACAGCATTAGACAATGCTATTTCTCTCGGTTCCTCTGATACTTCATATTCTGATAATACGTTGTCAAAGTACGGTATGGGCCTGAAATCAGCTTCCGCATCTTTAGGTAGACGTTGCATGATTGTTTCGCGATCCTCAGATGGATCGGTTTTAGCGGCTATTTTAGATCACGATCAAGTAGCAAAAAAAGGTGAGTACGTCTATGAACTTCGCGCTGCTTCTGCCGAGGAGATCGACGCTCTTGATAAGATATGTTTAGGAAAGCAAGGAACACTTGTACAGATAACTAAAATAGCTGACAATCTCCCTTCTCCAGTGGAGATTATTGATAGTTTGAAAAAATGGACTGGCGTGACATATTTTTATGCAATCAAAGGCCAGACTGATGGGTATCCACAGGTAAATCTAACCATAAATAGCGCTGCTGTGGAAGCGGTAGATCCTCTCTTCGAGTTAGAGATTGCCAGTGGAGAAGATGGTGAGCTAGATGACACGAGCTGGGATGGCTGTTCAGTCCGCTACATCGAACGAAGAAAACAGATTCAGTTGACTCCGACAGGTAACGTTGCTGCCTATGTCACAATCACGCAGCTACCTCATCCACCCTCGCTCGCTCATCACTCAGATCGTACAAAAAAAGAGTATCACGATAAATATTTGATTGAACCGGGCAACTACGGGTTCTATATATATCGCAACGGTCGTCTAATTGGTCGAGCTGAGTCGCTGGAAATGATACCACGGCATGGAGAACTCTACTCTTTTAGAGGACGTCTTGAGATTACAGCAGAGGCCGATGATGTATTAAACCTAGATGTTACGAAAAGTCGTATTACGCTCTCTGAGATAGCAGAAACCCAGCTCAAACCACTCGTTAGAGAAGCAGTGAAAAAGAGTCGAAATGCATGGAATTATGCAGGAGAACAGTTAAGACAGATTACCGCTTCATCACCGCATTTTAAGATGAGTGAAGCGCTTGATAGAGTTGCTGAGATAGAAGAGAGGGAGGATAGAATAGATGAGAGCGTAGAACCAGAAGAAGAGCAGGAGCAGCGCAGGAGACGCAGAGAAAACATCATAAATAAGCGCCGCGCTTCAGATGAAGAAGGAGAACGAGTTCGAACTCATGCAGAACGAGTTCAGTATGTCGATACATTGAAGAATAACCAGCTCTGGGAACGAGCCCATCATTCTAAACATGGACTGATAGTTCGAGTTAACCGTTCGCACCGAATGTTTCGCGAGATACTTCAACCTCAGTTTGAAAATTCAGAGCTAGTACAAGCATTTGACCTATTGTTCTTTTCTCTTGCCAGAGGGGAATATGATCTAGTATATAAGAGCGAAGAGGAAGAATCGAAAGTTGAGTCATTAGTAGATGAGTACCGCGAACGTGTCGGAGTCCAACTCTCAGAGATTGTAAGGAGATTGGATATCAATAACCTTTTTGAAAGCTAAAGAATTTAATTTGAAAAATGTTATTGTGCGCTACTATTTCCAGTGACGAAATATCTCGCCAGTGTGGTTGTATTTATGCAGTTCTTGTTGTCGAGGAGAGTCAGGTATATATTGGCCAGACACGAGCAAGTCTCGGAGCGCTCGGTCGACTCTCGCAGCATTTAGCTTTCAATTCTCCTAGTACACTACGAAAGCGTGTTAACGAGATATTGGGTGCAGAACTTTCTAATCTAGGCCCAGTAGAGTTTGCCGCAGTTCGCCTCGCTAACCAGAATATCTTCCACAACGAAGCTAGGGATTATCGGGAGGCTGTAGAGGCTTTATGTCAGTACAACATGATTGCAAAAATTCAACGAGCAGATTTCAATTTAGGATTTATATCCCGAGTCAATAAGAACGGATATACAAAAGATTCGGATGTCCTGTCGGAAGCAGAACGCGTGTCTAGTAAACTGTTTTCGTGGCTTGAAGAGATTTGCACTCATTAAAGAGCAGATTCCAATAAGTTCGCAACACATACCCTCATCAAACTACCAAGGTGTGGCTACGTGAGCTGCCCGCTGGTTGCCGCTTGCGGTCTTGGTCAGTCTGTGGGGGCTCGTAGACTGCCGAAGGCGCAACTTCCGGTGCTAAAATTTCAGCTCCATAGAGAAGAGCCCGAGAATTAGCGATATGGAGGGTCTGCCTGGGTGTTGGCGGTTGGGGGGTCACGCGGCCAGGCTGGCCTCGTAGGTGATGGCGGCTTGTACCTGCTCAGTTGAGAGCTGGTAGTCGTCCGACAGTTCTTCGATGCCTAGCCCGGTGTTTTGCAGGTCGGCGAGTGTGCTGGTGGGAATCCGAGTGCCGTCGACGCAGGGGGCGCCTGCCTGCACTTCGGGGTTCACCCACACACTTTTGCGTGGCCTCCAAATGGCCGCTATGCCCGAGTCGTTGAATGTGATCGGCTCGAGCAGCGGTTCGACCACGACCTGGAAGGCCTGCTGGCCCCCCAGTCCCACATCCACCCAACTCCCGATGTCGGCGAAGAACCCCCGCCCAGCCGTGGCCAGCGCCTCATGGGCAAACGGCCTGCGGGTTCCAAGCTCAACCGCCAGGTACTCGGCGCCTCTGGCGATCTCGCCTCGCGGGACCCCCCGCTCCACAAGCTCGCTGATCACGCGGAAGCTGAGCAGATCCCAGAAGCTGAACAGGCCATCCAGCTCTCCCGACAACAGCAGCGCTTGTTCCTCGCCGGCCCTGGCCCACCCCTCGACGCGGCGCCTGCTGCGTCTGATGAGGCGCGCCACCTCGGCCACGTCGTAGATCCCCCGGCCCAGATAGAAGCCCACACACCCAACCGAAGGCGAAGAAGCTGCCGTGCCCACAAAACCAGCGTAGCGGCCCCGATGACAGCCACCCCTCACTCCCCCCAATAGCGATATTCCACTTGTTATTCCGCTTGTTGCGCGGGTTTCTTGGGCAATTGAGCTAATCGCTCCAGAGGATTCCTGAGAATAGTCCAGCTACAGTGTAAAGATGTTCTAGACACTAAGCGAGCCTCACTATTTCACTAAAGCAATCATTAAGCCATAGTGTTTTCTCGTGTTCCCAATATTTAAGAGGGATAACATTTTTTTCATTAGCAGGAGTTAGGTTATCGTGTGCAAGCAATACTCCCATCCAAGATAGGTGAACGGCATCATACTTTTGAGCGATCAAAGCCCAGTCGGGAGCTAAATCTCCAGACGAAGTTGTAAGTTCGTTTTCCTTGACTAGCTCTTCCCAATCTTCAAAACTTTGTATCTCATAGACTCTTGCATCATCAGCGATAACAGGCTTGTATAGATTTATTTCTATGTTTGTTCCCATACCTGAAATTATCCACTCAACAATTTCAATGTCACTTGTAGTCATCGACCACATTCCTGCCCAAGTAAATTGCCCTTGACCATAAATATTCCGATACTCGATAAAATACTTGGACTGAAGGTACTGATCGTATTGTGTCGGATTTAACCATACTTCTTGTAGATCAAAATTGCATTTAGATGTTAGTCTGTTGACAAAATTATTCACCAATAACTCTGCAATTGGTAACCGTTCTGAACTATGCAGACTCATCACAGCTATTTCATCTATACTGTCCGGATTCCAAGGACTAGCAACCCCTACTGCCAGAAGGATATACTTAAGTATATCCGTGTACTCTAAATCATTTCCACTGCGTATGACTGCATCAATGGCAGCGAGATCACAATATCCTTCCCAATTCAATCGATCAACATCTCCACGTTCAGCCAATTCTAAGAGAGCCAGTACTATCGACCCTACTGGACTTTCTGTAATTTGTTTAGCTTGACTGAGATTCACTCTTGCCATGTTACTACTTGTATGTCTCTGCTGCTACCCGGGAACTGACCCATCCACTCAGCGGCGTGCGACAGCAAAGTCCCTACGGTCGCCGGTCAGTTCAGAAGCTCCACGGCAGTTAGACGGGTCCGGCTTACCCGATAGATGAAGGGGCCTGTCTCTTCAGTAAGGGCTTCGATGCGCCGCCACTGTGTCATGAGTACTTCGAGCTGGTTTCACGCGGCCAGCGGAGTCTCGCAGGATAATTCGTAGGCTTGCGCCCAGCGCACCTGTGCGAGTTCAAGCCCGAACTGCTCGGCCACGTCGGCTTCGTCCTCGCCTCCGTCGAGGTGCTCAACAATGGCCTCCGTGCTCACCCCGGCAATGGACGGCCGCCCGAACCTCCTCTCGGGGAAGCACCGAACCGGAGACGCATCATCCTGGTGGGGTTTCCACGCGACCGGCCAGCCTTGCTGCCACTCGACTCTTTTGAGGAATGACGCCGCAGGATCGGTGAGCACGAGCTGGTTGCTGGCCGGGGCGATGAGCCACAACTCCCCGGGAAGGCCAGACTCCTTCTGCGCTTCCAGCAAAAGGCGGGAGCCCTCCCCGACCCAGGGCTTGTGACGGGCTAACGGGTGCTCACAACCGTCCTCTTCGCGCAGCCGGTCGATGAACGCGCGAATCTCATGGAGGCTGACGTGCAGCTCGCGCCGGTACTGGCACAGCAACCCGCTCTCCACGAACTCCGCCCACGTCAACGTGGAATCCCCGGTGGGTGACGGACGAATGACTGGCGGGTATGTCCGGCCCCGCTTCGACCCGCCCTCGAGCCACCACCGCAGCGTGCTCTCAGGGACGCGCAAAATCCCGGCAGCATCGGCCGCCGAATACATCCTGCGGTCTAAAAACGCTGATTCCACGCTGCCATTATGCCCTTACCGCGGCCCGCTTACCGAGATCGCCCCTGCCGGCCTGACCGCCGCTCAGGCCACCCGGGGGCGCACGTTATAGGGCGGGGGCAGGGTGGGGGGCTCGGGCTTAGAGTTCTCCTGATGCCAGCATGTCGGCGGGAATCCTCATGTCGAGGGCGCCGAGGTAGCCGCCGCCGTCGTTGACGGCATCGTGGACGTCGTAACCCAGCAGCTCCTGGGCTCGCCGGGGCAGGGTGCGGGCGATGTCGGGCGGGGTGGCCAGGCAGTTGTTCTCCTCGGAGCGGAGCCAGCCCAGCATGTAGCTGAGGTGGAAGGCAGGCCGGTGCCGATTCTTCGTCGAGTTGGCGCCGGCGCCGTGGATCACCGATCCCAGATAGATCAACCGGGCGCCGGCGGGCATCTCGGCGTCGGCGAACTCGTGGGACTCGGGCCGGCGGTCGGACGCCCAGCGATGGCTGCCGGGCACCACTCGAGTGGCGCCGATCTCGCGGGTGAAGTCGCACAGGGCGGTCACCGACGAAAGCTCCATCTCGGGGCTGGGCTGGGGCATGTGCACCCACACGTCTTGGTCGCGGTGGGGCAGCTGGGCTTGAGCCCCCGGACCCACCACCAGCATGTGGGCCACGTTCACCTGGATGTCGGCGCAGTTGGGGCCCAGCACGGCATCGGCGACGTCCAGCATCAGCGAGTGCAGCAGCACCTCGGACACGAACGTGGGCGACTTGGAGGCCAGTCCGGTCACATGGCGCATGTGCTCGCCGAAGAACGCGGCAATGGCCGGGTTGATAAAGGTCAGGTTGGCGTCGGGCTTGTTCACATGGGGCATGAGCTCGGCGAGGATCCGGCTGATCACCTCGTCGCTGAAGCACCCCTCCACGATCACCGCCCCCTCGGCATCAATCACCTCCAGCACATGCTCGAGCGGCTCGTCGCCGCCGAGGCAGACCAGTTGGGCTTGCGCGGCCATGCCCCACTCTATTCCGGGCCTGCCGGGGCAGTCCCCGCTCAGGCCTCTTGGAGGCGCCGGAAGCCGACCACGCTGCCCAACGCCATGACGAGGCCATCGCCTCCGTTACCGTTGACCCCTAGGAATCCCCGAGGAGCACCGATGAACCCCGACGACCTCATTTTGATCAGCGTGGACGACCACATCGCCGAGCCGGCCGACATGTTCGCGGGCCATGTGCCCGAGAAATACAAGGAGCACGCCCCCAGAGTGGTCACCGACGACAACGGGCGGGAGCAGTGGTATTACGGCAAGCTCCCCGGCCGGAATCTGGGCCTGAACGCGGTGGCCGGCAAGCCCCGAGACCACTACAACGTGGACGCCAGCCGCTACGACGAGATGCGCCCCGGCTGCTACGACGTACACGAGCGGGTGCGGGACATGAACGCCGGCGGGCAGCTGGCCGGTCTGAACTTCCCCAACTGGACCGGTTTCTCCGGCCAGGTGCTCAACGAGGGGCCCGATCCCGCCCTCAACGACATCATGATCAAGGCCTACAACGACTGGCACATCGATGAGTGGGTCGGCGCCTACCCCGACCGGTTCATTCCTTGCGGGATCCTGCCCCTGTTCGACATCGACCGGGCCGTGGCCGAGGTGAAGCGGTTGGCCGACAAGGGCTGCCATGCGGTGACCTTCTCGGAGAACCCGGCGATGCTGGGCATGCCGTCGATCCACTCTGGCGCTTGGGACCCGTTGTTCGCGGCGTGCAGCGACTTGGGCACGGTGCTGTGCTGCCACCTGGGATCGTCGTCTCGGTCGGTGGGCGCCTCGGCCGACGCCCCGGCCAGCGTGCCCATGACCCTCTCATCGGCCCTCACCATCTCCACGCTGGTGGAGCTGGTGTGGGCCGAGTTTTGGGATCGGTTCCCCGACCTCAAGTTCTCGCTCACCGAGGGCGACATCGGCTGGATCCCCTACTTCTTATGGCGGGCCGAGCACGTGCAGGACCGCCACTCGGGCTGGACCAAGCACCAGTTCGGCGTCGACGGCAGCCCCACCGGCGTGTTCCGCAACCACATCCTGTGCTGCTTCATCAACGACCGCATCGGGGTGAAGCTGCTAGACGAGTTCAACGTGGACAACCTGTGCTGGGAGTCGGACTACCCCCACTCCGATGGCACCTGGCCGCAGTCGCCCGAGTACGTGGCCAAGCTCTTCGACGACGTGCCCGAGGACGCGGCGGCCAAGATCACCCACCAAAACGCCATGCGCCACTACCAGTTCGATCCCTTCGCCCACCGTCCGCCCGAGCGGTGCACCGCCGCGGCCCTGCGGGCTGAGTCCCCCGATGTGGATGTGGTGACCCGCGTCGGCCGCCCCGCCGATGAGCGCGACGCCGAGTTCTGGAAGCGCATCCAGACCGGCGGTTGGAAGCGCGAGTAGCCCACCGGGGGCGCCGCGGGGTCATTCGGACACCCTCCTGGCTTGGGAGGGGCGAAAGCCCCTATCGGCCGAGTTCGGCGGCCTCGTACTCCAGCAGGCGTCCGAACAGGTCTCGCAGCTCGGTCCGCCGGGAGCGGTCGTTGGCCAGATTGACCAGCTCGTGAGGGTCGTCGGCCAGGCAGTACCACTCGTGGTCGTGGTCGTCGAAGTCGGCGTCGGCGTCGAACAGCTTCGGCTCGGGGGCGGGGTTGCCGGTGCGGTCGATGCCGCCGCCCACCCCGTAGTAGCGGGCGTACTTGGTCTCGCCGTCGAAGAAGCCCCGCACCGCGTAGCGGGTATGGCGGAGCAGCTCCGACTGGGCGCTGTCCTGGCTGAACAACACATAGTCCCGCACCGACACCGACGGATCGGCCAGCGACGGGGCCAGGTCGGCGCCCGACAAGGTGGGAGCGCTGTCCACGTCCACCCCTGCGAGCGCGGCAACGGTGGCGGCGAGATCCACATGGGTGGCCAACGCATCGGTGGACGCTCCCGGCGGGGTGAGACCCGGGGCCTTGACGATGAGCGGCACCCCCATGACCTCCTCGTACACACAGGGCAGCTTGGCCCGCAGCCCGTGTGATCCGCAGGCGTCGCCGTGGTCGGAGGTGTAGATGACCACGGTGTCGTCGTAGGCCCCGATGTCGTCGAGGGCCCCCAGAATCGAGGCGATGCTGTGGTCGAGCAGCTCGTGGAGCCAGGCGTAGTAGTCCAGTTGGCGCAGCCACGAGTCCACGTCGTCGTCGGCCATGTGGCCCACCAGGTGCTCCCGGTTGCGGACGTGGCGCCAGGCCCGCTGCACCTCGGGCTTGGTGTGGAGATCATCGTCGAAGTTGTCGGGCAGCCGGGTGAACCGGCGTGGATAGGCCTCCTCCAACGGCGCCAGATCCACCTTGCCGCCCAGCATGTGCTCGTGGAGGAAGTCGAACGCGCCCCTCAAGTCGGGGTTGGCCTGCTGGAATGACGGCTGGTCCAGGGGGAACCACATCACGTCATGGGGGTTCACCAATGCCACGGTCAAGAACCAAGGCCCGACGGAGGGGTCGGCCCCGCAGGCTCGCAGCCACTCCACCGCCTGGCTGGCGATCACCGGGTCGAAGTGCCGACCGGTCCACGGCCCGCCGACGTAGTGGCGGTCGTCGCCCTGCCAGCCGCTGTAGCCGAAGGCCTCCATGTCGGGCTGCGGATCGTGGGTGAGGTGGTATTTGCCCAGGTAGGCCGACTCGTAGCCCACATCTCGCAGCAAGCGCCCCACGGTGGGAATGGCCGGATCCAGCGCGGTGTGGGCCGGGAAGCTGACGTTGTCCACCACGCCGTGCTCGGCCAGGTAGCTGCCGGTGTACAAGCTGGCCCGCGACGGCGAGCACGGTGAGGCGTGGGTGTAGTAGCGGTTGAAGTCCAGGCCGTCACGGCGCAGCCGGTCGTGGGCGGGCATCTCCACCACCCCGTCCAACCACGGGTTGCGCCGCTCCTCGTCGGAGACGATCAACAAGATGTTGGGCTGCTGTGGCGCCATCGCACTCACCCTCCGTAAGCCTCTCGGAGCTGCTGTTTGAGCACTTTGCCCGCCGGGTTGCGGGGCAGCTCGTCGACGATCTCCAGCTGCTCGGGGATCTTCTGGTTCATCAGCCCCGCCTCTTTGCAGTGCTCGACCATCTCCGCGAAGCCGAACCCCCCCTGGCCGACCACGGGGGCCACCACCGCGCAGCACCGCTCTCCCGACACCGCGTCGGCAAGCCCGATCACCGCGACGTCACCCACCTCGGGGTGAGAGAACAGCACGTCCTCCACTTCTTTGGCCGAGATGTTCTCGCCCTTGCGGATGATCACGTCCTTTTTGCGCCCGACGATGGTCACGAACCCCTCGTCGTCCACCTCGACCAGGTCGCCGGTGAAGAAGAACCCCTCATCGTCGAAGGCAGCCCCGTTGAGGGACTCGTCCAAGTAGCCCCGGCACAGGGTCGGGCCTCTCAACAGCAGCTCCCCGTCGATCACCTTGTGGGCGGTGTCGTCCAAGAACCGCCCCTCGGTGGCGGCCAGCTTGTCGTCGGGGTCGTCGAGCGTGCAGTAGGTGACGATGGGGCACTCGGTGAGGCCGTAGCTGGAGATGATGCCCACCCCGCCCATCTCCGTTTTGACCTCCATGTGCAGCCCGGCGGGCTTGGGGGCGCCGCCGCCGATGGCGGCCCGCATCTTGGGGAAGACGGGCACCTCGGGGTTTTTGCGCTGCTCGGCCAGAAAGGCGATGTGGAACGCGGTGCCCGCTCCGGCCAGGGTCAAGCCCTGTTCCCGGAAGAAGCGGGTGTGGGCTTGGGGGTCGAAGCTCTCCACCATCAGCATCCGGGCGCCGCACACCAGGGTGGCGAGCAGCAGGCCGATGCCGCCGATGTGGGTGTAGGGAAAGGCCAAGGGCCATACGTCGTCGGACCGCAGCTCCAGGCGCTCCCACATGTGGCGGGCGGCGGCGATCACCGAGTCGTCGCCGTGCTTGGCCCCCTTGGGGTCGGCGGTGGTACCCGAGGTGTAGTAGATCCACCGCACCGGCAGCCGACCCTCGTCGTCCAACGGCGCCTCGAACGGGGCCAGCGCGGCGGGGTCGCCCTCGGGGAGGTCGCCGTCGCACACCAGCACCTCGCAGCTGTCGGTGGCAGCGGCCGCCTTTTCGGCCATGGACAGGTAGTCGAAGCCCTTCCACGCTGAAGGCACCACCAGCAGGCGGGCCCTGGTTTGTCGGACCACGAATCCCACCTCCCGCTCCCGGTAGATGGGGATGATCGGGTTCTGGACTGCCCCCAAGCGGGCCAGAGCCGCCGACAAGATGAGGGCGGCCCGACTGTTGGGGAGCTGCCAGGACACCGGGGTCCCAGCAGCGATGCCCATGGCGGCGAGCCCGGCCGCAACCCGCTCGGCGGCGTCTCGAAACCCGGCGAACGTCATCACCGTGCCATCGGGCTCGACGGTGAGAGGGTTGTGGGGGGTGGCGGAGGCCCGAGCTTGGATCGCCTCCCAGCAGGTTCTCGGTTCTCCGATCACCAAGTCAGTCTCCCGGGTCGGAACAGTTAGTCGCGGTCGAGGCCGGAGGCGGCGGCGGAGACCCGCTGGTACTGGTAGGGGGCCCACTGGGCGGTGTCGAAGGCCGGCTCAGGATTGTCGCCCAAGATGGTCACCCGGCTGATGGCCCGGCTGCCGTCGTAGTCGTTCACCGCGAAGTGCTGGGTGGCCCGGTTGTCCCAGATGCCGATGGTTCCCTCGCTCCAGCTGTAGCGGCAGGTGAAGTCGGTCTTGCAGGCGTGGGAGGTGAGCAGCCCGAGCAGCGACTCGGACTCGTCTCGGCTGAGCTGGGGAATGCGCCGGGTGAACTGCTTGTTCACGTACAACGACGGGCGGCCGGTGCGGGGGTGGCGGCGCACCACCGGGTGCTCGGCCTTGTGGTCGGGCTGGCCGTAGTTGGCCGCAGAGTGGATAGCGGTGAGCCCGTTGATCATCTGCTTCATCGGCTCGGCCAGCGTCTCGTAGGCCTTGTACATGTTGGACCACATGGTGTCGCCGCCCGCAGGGGGCATGACCATGGCGTTGAGCACCGAGCAGATGGGCGGGGACTGCTCGAAGGTGCAGTCGGTGTGCCACACGTCGGCCACATAGCCCGACTCGCCCCTGAGCACCACGATCTCGGGATGGTCGTCGTCCAGCTTGGGGATGTAGGGGTGGATCTCGGGCTCGCCGAAGCGCACGGCGAACGCCCGGTGCTCGTCGGGGGTGAGGTGCTGGTCGGGGAAGAACAGCACCAGGTGCTCGTCCAACAGCTCTTGGACCAGGGCGAACTCGGCGTCGGCCACCGAGGCCAGCGACAGACCCCGAACCTCGGCGCCCAGCGCCCCCGCTACCCGGCGCACATCCAGATCAACAGCTTCGATAACAGCCATGGCCGCAGCCTACTTCCTCCGAACCGGTCGCACTCACGGCGGACCGCGACCTCAGCGGCGAGTTTCGCGTCGGGGAGTTTCGCTGCGACAGGTCACATGAAAAAGTGAGGCCATGTCAGACCGAGAAGACTTGGCCGACCTGGCCGCTCAGTACGCCCGCTGTGTGGACCGGGGCGACCCCGAGGGGGTGGCGGCCTGCTTCACTCCCGACGGGGTGCTGCGCATTGTGAACCTGGCCGAAGGCGGAAAAGTGGTGGCCGAGCGCAACGGCCGAGACGAGATCGTCCGAGCCATCTCCCGAATGAGCTACGACGCCACCTTCCACTTCGTGGGCCAGCAGCAAACGGACATCGCCGGCGACACCGCCACCGGCGAGACCTACTGCATCGCCCATCACCTGACGATCCCCGACGACGGCAGTCCGGCCACCGACTACATCATGCACATCCGCTACCAGGACCGGTTCGCGCGCGTAGATGCGGGCTGGCGCCTCGCCGTGCGGGAACTGCACATCGACTGGACCGAGACCCGCCTGACCGAGGCGGGATGAACGCCAATCTGTGAATGATCGGGGTAAGCGGTGATGGTAGGAATATCATCTGTCCGGTGACGACAG
>JAPOSH010000181.1 GCA_026709815.1 bacterium
CAGCGCACCTGCTTTGGGAGCAGGGGGTCGCCGGTTCAAATCCGGCCAGCCCGACCCGGCCGACGTGGACAGGTGTGGGAGGGGGCGCCTCAGAGAGCAGCAAAGGGGAACGCGGTGGCGTGGTCGCCCAGGGGAAGCCGGTTGTGGCCGGTGTGGATGACGTATCCCGGTAGACAAGCGCCTGCCATGTCTTGTCTGAAGGCCGCTATGGCCGAGGCCATTTGAGGCCGGGGAGTGGCGGACTGCTTTACCTCAATCGGCACGAGACCGTCGGCGCTGACCACCACAAAGTCCACTTCCGCGCCCGCGGAGGTGCGCCAGAAATAGATCTGCGGCACCTCACCGCGATGGGTGAGCGTCTTGAGGATCTCCGACAGCACCGCTGTCTCCAGGATTGCTCCTCCCATCGGACCTGCGGCGGCATGCGCAGGGTCTTTTAGGCCCACGAGATGGCAAAGCGTCCCCGAATCGGAGAAGTACACCTTCGGCGTTTTGACAAGGCGTTTGCCCACATTGGCGAAATACGGACGAACCACCACTACCTGGTAGGTGGCCTCCAAGACAGAAAGCCACGCCTTGGCCGTGTTCACCGCCACACCGAGATCGCGGGCGACATCCGACAGGTTCAGAAGCTGTCCGCTTCGAGCGGCCACCGTCTTCAAAAAGCTCTGATACTGGTTCAAATCCCCAACCTGGCGAATAGCCCGCACGTCTCTTTCGAGATAGGTCTGGGTGTAACTGGCCTGCCACATGGATACGTCCCTGTTGGGCTGGCAGGCCAACTCCGGATACCCCCCTCGCAGCAGCCCTCCCCACAGCTCGGCCGATTCCCCGCGTCGCCCATCTGATTGGCCTCCGCCGACCTCCCAGGGCAGCGGCGATAGCGGCGCTCCTGCCAACTCTCTTCGCGACAGCGGCAGCAAACGCAAAATGGCGACCCGACCAGCCAGCGACTCATTCACCTGCTCCCCCAGCAGCAGATTTTGGGATCCGGTCAAGAGGTACTGGCCCGCTCGGGAGCGATCGGCATCGATCCTCTCTTTGATGTAGGGCAATAACTCGGGGGCGTTTTGGATCTCGTCGAAGATCACGGGAGGCTCATGCATCGCCAAGAAGCCTCGGGGATCCTCGGTTGCCGCGGCCCGGACATCCGGAGGGTCGAGCGAGGCATACTTGCAGCGCTCCCCGAACAGATGCTGGAGCAAGGTTGTCTTTCCCGACTGGCGTGGTCCCGAAAGAACCACCGCGGGAAACTCAGCAACAGCCCTCAGGAGCACCGAAGACAGCGAACGCTCGATGAACACATCCCTCATGGGTTGCAATTTTGCATATCAAGTGCAAAATTGCAACCTCCTACCGACGGCACCAGCGGCAACCGCACGCATGACAACCCTGCCCCGGCGTTGAAAACAGAGAACGGACAGGGAGGGTCTACGCTAAGGCCGATGCCGATTCCAGGCTTCTTCGATGAGGCTGTCGATGAGCGCGGGCGCACTCGGGAGCACTACCGGCCGGTGCAGGAGTGGTTCGACCGGCTCACGCCGGCGCAGGTGAGCGCCCTTGAAGAGCAGCGCAACGAGTCGTTTCGCCGCCAGGGGATCACGTTCACGGTATACGGGAGCGAAGAGGGCACCGAGCGCACATGGCCCTTGGACCTGTTCCCCCGGATCATCGACGCCGGCGAATGGGCCATGCTGGAGCGGGGTCTCACCCAGAGGATCACCGCGCTCAACCGCTTTCTCGACGACATATACACCGGCGAACAGGCCGCCGTGGCCGACGGCATCGTGCCCCGCAGGCTGGTCACCTCGTCTTCGGGTTTCGAGCGGGAGGCGGTGAACGTGTCGGTGCCCCTGGGAGCCCGCTGCCTGGTGGCAGGCATCGATTTGGTGCGGGACTCAGACGGCGCCTACCGGGTGCTGGAAGACAATCTGCGCAACCCCAGCGGCATCTCCTATGTGATCGAGAACCGGGCCGCCATGACCAAGCTTTTGCCCGCCGCGTTCGCCGACCTGGCCGTGCGCTCGGTAGACCACTACGGGCGCTCGCTGTTGCGGGCTTTGCGGGCCGTCGCCCCGCCGGCTTGCGGCGACGACCCCACGGTGGTGGTGCTCACCCCCGGCATCTTCAACTCGGCCTACTTCGAGCACGCTTTTTTGGCCCGCAGCATGGGGGTGGAGCTGGTGGAGGGGCGCGACCTGGTGGTGGACGACCACGTGGTGGCCATGCGCACAACCAAGGGCCTAGAGCGGGTGGACGTGATATACCGCCGCATCGACGACCATTTCTTGGACCCGGTGGTGTTCAACCCCCACTCCACCCTGGGGGTGCCCGGGCTGATGGCCGCCACCCGGGCGGGAACGGTGACAATCGCCAACTCGGTGGGCAACGGGGTGGGCGACGACAAGGCGGTGTACGCCTATGTGCCCGAGCTGATCCGCTTCTACCTGGGCGAGGCGCCGATCATCCCCAACGCCGACACCTACCTCCTGTGGGAGCCCGACCAGCGGGCAGAGGTGCTAGAGCGCCTCGACGAGCTGGTGGTGAAGCCGGTGGCCGAATCGGGCGGCTACGGCATCGTGATCGGGCCCAAAGCCACCGACGCCGAACTGGCCGAGGTTCGGAACAAGATCGAGGCCGACCCCCGCAACTGGATCGCCCAAGAGGTGGTGGGCCTCTCGACGCTCCCGGCGTGGACCGGCGACTGTTTCTCCCCCCGCCATATCGATCTGCGCCCCTTCGTGCTCTGCGGCGAGCAGGTGGAGGTGATCCCCGGCGGGCTCACCCGAGTCGCGCTGCGAGAGGGATCGCTCATCGTGAACAGCTCCCAGGGCGGAGGCTCAAAGGACACCTGGGTGCTGGGCCACCCCGATCCCGCGGCGGCGAGCTGATGCTGGCCCGGCACGCTGAGGACATGTTCTGGGCCGGGCGCTACCTGGAGCGGGCTGAGGACACGGCCCGGATGGTGCGCGCCACCCTGCTCAGCACAGTGGCCGAGAGCCCGACGCAGGCCATGCGCCGGATGGGCAATCTCGCCCGCACCCTCCGCCTGGAAGCGCCGGCGCCGGGCGAGGACGTGCAGACCATGGCCGAGCACCTCACCTCAGCGCCGCCCATGCTGCGCAGCCCGGCCGGGCTGGTCATCGACGTGCAGGCCGCCGCCACCCGCTTGGTCTGCTCACCTGCTGTGGCCGGGTCGGTGGTGTTCTGCATCGGCCGCGCCCGGGAGAACTTCCGCTCTCTGCGAGACCAGATCCCGTCAGAGCTGTGGGAGGAGATCAACCGATTCCACCTCCAACTCCACCACGCCGACTTCCCTGACGCCATGGAACAGGACCCGTTCCGAACCCTGGACTCCATCCGAGTGAGCTGTCAGACGCTCAACGGGGTGCTCTCCACCTCTATGGCCCGGGGAGAGGCTTACCGGTTCCTGGTGCTCGGCCAGAACCTGGAGCGAGCGCTGATGACCTGCCGGCTCCTCCAAGCCCGCTATCTCGAGATGGACGGCTCCTCCTACGACGAGATGGCGCTGACGCTGCGGTCGGTATCGGCGCTGGAGGCCTACCAGCGGGCGATGCACTCGTCGCCGCTGGCCTCTGACGTGGCCCGATTCTTGCTGCTGAGCGAGGCCTTCCCCCGCTCGGTGCTCTTCTGCCTCCAGCTGAGCGAGTCGCATGTGGGCTCACTGGCCGCCAACGGCCAGCCCGCCCCGTTGCGCCGCCTAGGGCAGCTCCGGTCCGGGCTGGAGTTCGCCGACTTCGACGAGATGACCGCCAACCTGCCCGACCACCTCCGAGCGCTGGAGGCGGGAGTGCGCGACGCAGCCGAGATGGTGGGCGACCACTTCTTCCGCAACGCGGAGGTTTTCACCCTCCACAGCCAGGCCATCGGGCCCGGAGCACCCTGATGAGGCTCGACATCAGCTACCGCACGAAATTCGTGTTCGACTCCCCGGTGCGGGAATCGCAAAACGAGTTGCGAGCCTGCCCGGCCAGCGACGGCCGCCAGCGGCTGCTGGGCTACCGGGTCTCGGTGGAGCCCTCAGCCCGGATGCTCTCGTTCACCGACTACTGGGGCACCCGGGTGGACCAATTCGGGATCACCGATGCCCATGTTGCGCTCGAGGTGACCGCCGAGGCCTCCGTGGAGACTCAAGACCCCCCAACCTTCTCGCGCCAGGTGCCGAAGGGCTCGCTGGCTGACCCCGGGTTCCTCGACCGACACGAGGAGTATCTGAAGCCCACCCGGCACACCCGCTGGGACGAGGCCATCGCGAAGCAGGCCCGCAGCCTCACCGAGGCCGACGCCGACGACGTGGTGGGCGCTGCCGCGCATATCGGCGACCATGCCGCCGAAAGGCTGTCGTATCAGCCCGGCACCACTGATATCGGCCAGCCCATAACCGAGATCCTGGCCAACGGCACCGGCGTCTGCCAAGACTATGCGCATCTCGCGGTGGCCATGTGCAGAAGCGTGGGCATCCCCGCCCGCTATGTCTCGGGCTACCTGTTCTCCAGCAGCGACCGCACCGGCAGCATCGAGGGCGACATCGTGCGGGTGCAGACCCATGCCTGGGTCGAGGCGGCCATCCCCGGCCAGGGCTGGCTGGCGCTGGACCCCACCAATCGCTTGGCAGTGGGCCGCCAACACGTCAAGATCGGCCACGGCAGAGACTACGGCGATGTCCCCCCGCTGCGGGGGGTGTACTCGGGGCCGGGCACGCCGAAGCTCGAGGCTGCGGTGGAGATCCGCCGCATGGACCCGGCCCGTCAGCCGCCCACCCCGATGAGGCCCTCCCTGCTGGCGGCGGTGAGGGCCCCCCGCACCAGAGACCAGCAGCAACAACAGCAACAGTAGGTTGGCAGACGGACCGTTAGATGCGGGCCTCGCGCACGTCGAGACGCCGCAGCAGTTCGTCGCCCACGAAGTTCAGCGCCAGCAGCGTGGCGAACATCACCCCGCCGGTGGTCAACGCGATATGGGGCGACTCCTCAAGCCTTCCCCGCCCTGCGGCCAAGATGTTCCCCCAGGTGATGCTGGGCGAGCCCACGCTCACCCCGATGAACGACAAGCTCCCCTCGGCGATGATCACGATGCCCATGGCCAAGAACGCGATCGACGCCAGGGCCGGCACCACGTTGGGCAACACCTCCCGGAACAGCAACCGGGGCCATTTGGCGCCCATCATGTCGGCCACGGTCACAAACTCCCGGGCCGCGAATCTCAGCGCCTGGGCCCGGGCGATGCGGGCGATGGCCGGGATCGTCAGAATGGTCACGGCGATGGTCACGTTGGCGTAGCTCTGGCCCAGCACGGTCACGATGAACAGGGCGAACACCAGCGCAGGCAGGGCCAGCGCCACGTTGACCACGCTGCTGACCGCGCCGTCCACCCATTTGCCGAAATAGCCGGCCGCCACCCCCAGCAAACCGCCCGCCACGATCCCGATGCCCACCGCCGGCCCGGCGATGGACAGCGACAGCCGGCCGCCCCACACCGAGCGGGCGAACATGTCGCGGCCGAGCTGGTCGGTGCCGAACCAGTGCGACCACGAGGGACCCTCCTCGGGCTGCCCGGCCAGCGGCCGGTGGGGGTCGTCCAGGAATCCCAGCCAGGGGGCTGCCACCGCGGCTGCGACCACCAGTGCCAACCACCCGACCGACAGCCACAGGGCCAGGTTGCGGCCCTGTCGGCGGGGGCGGATCTCGGGCTGGGCGCCAGCGACGGCGGTGGCGGTATCGGTCATCTCCGCCTCACTCGGGGGTCGAGCACCGAGTAGAGCAGGTCCACCATCGTGGTCACGGTCACGAACACCGCGGCGATCAGCGCCACCAGGGTCTGCACCAAAAGGAACTCGCGGGCCGCCACCCAGCTCACCAGCAGCGACCCCACCCCGTCGAGGTCGAACAGGAACTCCACCACGATGGCGGCGTTCACCGCCTGGGCGGCCTGGATGCCGAAGACGGTCAGCAGGGTGAAGCTCGATGGTCGCAGCACATGGCGCAGCAGCACATGACGCACCGGCAGGCCCTTGGCCCGGGCGGTGCCCACGAAGTCCTCCTGGAGCGTGCCGATCACGTCGGTGCGCAGCAGCCGTAGATAAATGGGCAGCAAACCGGCGGCGAGCGTGACTGCGGGCAGGAACATCACCTTGAAATGAGCCACCAGGCCCTCGGAGATCGGCTGGTAGCCGCCCAAGTCGAACCAGTCCAGCTTCACGGCGAACACCAAGCTCAGCACCAGCCCCAGCACGAACACCGGGGCGGACAACAGCGCGAACGCCCCCCCGCTGGCGATCTTGTCGCCCACGCTGTTCTGCCGGTAGCCCGACCACAGACCCAGGGGTATGGCCGCGCCCAGCGCCAGGAACTGCGAATATGCCAAGAGCAGCAGGGTGCGGGGCAGGGCGTTGGTAAAGGCCTCCCCAAAGGTGCGCCCGGTGAGATATGACTTGCCCATGTCGCCGGTGAGCACATCGCCGCCCCACTTGGCCCACTGCACGATCACCGGGTCGTCAAGGTTGCGGTCTTGCTCGCATTCGGCGATCTGCTCTTCGGTGGCCCCCCCGCCGAACGCGGCCACGCACGGGTTGCCGGGCAGCAGGCTCAGCATCCAGTAGAACAGCAGCGTGACCGCCAGCACCACCACGGCGAGCTGGGCCAGGCGCAACCCCAAGAACCGGAGCATCGCCTTGTGCTGCTTCCCTGCTGAAAGCGACCCGAAAAGCCGGGCTCAGGGCCTACCGCCGGATCCAGGCCTTATTGCTCGATCCACGCCTCAGTGAGGAACACCCTCCCGCTGAACACCTTCTCGTGCTCGCCTCCGCCGCGCAGCGTGAGATTGTCCACCCCGTGTACATGGTCGTGGGCGGCGAACAACCATCTCGAGTGGTAGGCCCAGAGGTAGTGGACTTGCTCTCCAAACGCCCGGTTGATGTCTTCGGCCAGCTCCCTGCGGCGGTCGGGGTCGTCGGTGGTCAACACCTCGTCGAGAGCGGCGTCGATGGCGGGGTTGTTGATCCGACCGAAGTTGAGGGCGATGCCCTGGCCGAACTTGCTGTGCCACCACACCCGCTCGACGCCCAAGTCGTAGCTCTCGTGCTGGCGCCATAAGAAAGCGGTGAAGTTGCCGAGCACCGCGTTGGTGATCTGCTCGGCCTGGTCCGCCTGAGCGATCGAAACGTCGAGCCCGCAGTCGCCCCACATGGCGGCTATCAGCTCGGTGTTCAATAAGTTGAACGAATCGATGGTGGTGCCCAGCTCCAAGCTGGTCACGCCTAGCCGGGCGATGGTGGCCCGGCCCGCGTCGGGGTCGTAGCCCGGATACCCCGAGTCTTCCAAGTAGCCGGGGGTGCCGGGTGAGAACGGGCCGGTGGCCGGCGGCTGCCCGTCCCAGCGGACGTCGTTGAAGGTCTGGACGTCAGAGCACTGGGCCAGCGCTCGCCGGAACTCCAGGTTGTTGAACGGTTCCCGGGAGTTGTTGAGCAGGATATAGGTGGTCTCGTTGTAGTCCTCGTCCTGCCAGAACGTCTTGAACTGCTCGTTGTACTCGTCGACCCTGAGCCCGGCGTTGATGCTGCTGGCGTCGAGGTCGCCTCCCCTGAGGGCGTTGAACCGGGCGTCGGTGTCGGGAATGGGCCGGAACTCGATGGCGTCTAGATACGGGAGGCTGCGACCCTCAGCGTCAGTGCGCCAGTAGTCGGGGTTCCGCACCACGCGGGTGACCTCGTTGGGAACCCAGTTCTCCAACATGAAAGGCCCGGTGCCGATGGGGTTGCGGGCCGCCCCCTCCGTGCCCATGTCGTGCATCGCCGGCGCTCCGAAGTACCCGAGATGGCTGCTCAGGAAATACGGCAGCGGGGCGAACGGCGCGCCCAGCACCAGTTTGACGGACAGATCGTCGACGATCTGGATTTCTTGGATATCCCAGTCACCGATGGCGATGCCGGTCAAGGTGCCCTTCTCCTGCTCTTCAAAGTGGCGCTTCAGCGCCGCGGCGTCGGCCGGCGTGCCGTCGTGGAAGACGACCCCCGGCGGCAGGATGAGCGTCCACTCGGTGAAGTCGTCGTTGGAGCTGAAGCTCTCCAACAAGTTCGGAACGATCTGGCCGTCGTCGCCCTCGATGGTCAAAGTGTCGTAGAGGGCGCGGAACAAGATGTGGCCCGACACCGCGGCCTGGGCGTTCACCGGGTTCAGGCCGTTGGTGGTCTCGGCCTCCAAGCCGACCACCAGCGTGCCCCCGTACTGGGGCGCCGGCACGGCGGGTGGGGCCGCAGCAGCCCCATCGGATGGGGCCGGCTCGTCTTGGGCAGGCTGTCCCCCGCCCTCGGAGGTGCGGGGCTGGGCTGCATCTCCGTCGCCATCATTGGGAGCGGCGCCTGCTCCGCTGTCGCCCCCCGAAGACGATTCGGGGGCTGCGGTGGCCCCGGTGGCCACGCTGGCGCCGCCGTCATCGTCGTCATCGTTGCCGCCGCAGGCCGATGCCACCAGCGCTGCGACCAGCAACAGTGCCAGCCAACGCCATATCAACTGCTTGCTGAGCTTCCCCCCTAACCGTGTCGATCCAGCCACGAAACGAACCCCCCGCTTTAAAGGCCTACTCCCTCACCCTATCCCAAACCGCCCGAGGGCGCGCTGCGCCCTGCGCCGCGGGTCAGAATCGCAGTTCAGGCGGCAAATAGGTGTATCTCAGCCGCTCTGCGAACTCGGGGCAACAGAGCGCATCGGGGCCGTCAGGCACGACCACTCCCCGGTGGGCGCAGTCCTCGGCCAGGGTCTCGATCAAAGCAGCTTCGTCGAGGTCGTCGGAATGGCGGTCGTACACCTCCGCCTCGGCGGCGTCGTGGAACACAAAGGCCTTCCAAGACAGCGACACCCGCACATCGTCGAAGCGGTGGCACACCGGTTCGCGGCCGGGCTCTTCGATCACCCACTGGCGATCACCGGTGAGCGAGATGGCAGAGCCGAAGCCGTACTTGGCGTAGTCGGCCTCGGCGCCGATGGGCTCCACCCGATGGGGCATGTAGTCGTTGTCGCCCATCACGCCGTAGTTGTAGGGCGGCTTCACCGTCACACGGTCGCCGTCCCAGCCCTCGGGCCAATAGCTGAACTCCCCGCCCGGACCTTGGTAGTACCAGCACACCGCGGTGGCGATCCGCACCCGCCAGCGATCGAAGCACCCCGAGTGCATCATGCAGTTGAGCAGCCAGGTGGGGTAGGAGTCTCGGCCGACCCCCCGGAAGGAGGGGATGTCGGTGTGGCGGGCGTACTGGCCGCTGGGCGCGTTGATATTCACATAGGTGAAATAGGGCCGCACCACCTCGGCGCGGTAGAGCTGCTGGGCGGCTTCGATGAACCGGGGGTTTTCCACGATGGCGCCGGCCCCCTCCACGGCCTGTTTCTCGTCGCCCCATGTGGTTCGGAACACCGGCGGCACCCGGGGCTCGCCGTCGACCACTTGGACGAACGGGGGGACGTCGCCGGTGCGGGCCCCGGCTCGCAGCGCGGCCCGGCTCGACGCGAACTCGGCGCCGTCCAGCGTCAGCGGGTGGGGCGACTGCCGCTCCAGGATTCCCAGCAGCTCATCGGGGCTCTCCAGAGCCTGTTCCAGGATGACCGGCGGCTGAGGCCGCGTCGTCGTGCGCATGGCGACACCCTACGGCACGGCGCAGGACGCCAGGGGCAGGACGCCAGGGGTAGGGTGGGCGGGGGGAGAGCCCGGGCCATCGGGGCTTTCCCTCGAGGAGCAGGCATGGAAACCACCACCATCTTGTTGCCCACCGGCGAGCTGAGCGAGCCGGCTCGACCGCTCGCTCTCAGAAAGGACTCTCTGGCCGGCGCCGTGGTGGGCATCATCGACAACGCCCTGTGGCGGTCGATGGCGGTCGCGGCCGACGAGCTGTCCCGGCTGCTCGTGGACCGGGCCGGGGCGGCCGGGGCGGTGGTGCGGACCAGCGGCCCGATGCACGGCGCCGACCCCGAGCAATACCAACGGGAGATGGAGGCCTTCCACGCCGAAGTGGACGCGGTGATCAGCGGCCTGGGCAATTGAGGATCATGCACGGCGTGGTGTATCCACGCCAGCAGCACGCTGGAGGCCATGGGAACCCCGACAGTGGGCTTGGTCACCGAGCAGTTCCGGGGCCTGGCGGAGGCCACTGCCCGGGGGCTGCGGGTGGACAACCAGCCTGTGGTGGTGCTGCCGTCTGGCTACGACGAATGGCCGGAGGCCGACATCAGGGCCGACATCGCCGCCCGGCTCGACCAAATCGTGGGCGCCTTGGTGGCATGACCCGGCAGGCCGCAATGCTCAACGGAACTCGAGAGGCGAGATGACCCGGCGGGTGGACATCGAGGGCGGCCCCGAAGCGGTCGAGGCCTACCTGCGCGAGCAGGGCATGACCGATGGGCTGCCGATCATCCCCCCCACCCCCGAGCGGGTGGCAGCCGCGGTGGCCGCCGCCGGGCTGCCGGGCGATCATGTGGTGAGCGCGGTGGCGCCGCTGAACGCACCGGCCACCGTGGAGAAGATCGCCGTCAACGCGGTGATGGCCGGGTGCCGGCCTGAGGCCATGCCGGTGCTCATCGCCGCCATCGACGCCTTCTGCGATCCCCAGATGAACGCCCACGGGATCCAGACCACCACCAACCCGGTGGGGCCCATGCTGGTGGTGAACGGACCGATTCGCCACCGGCTGGGCTTCAACTTCGGTGCGGGGTGCTTCGGGCCGGGGTCGCACGCCAACGCCACCGTGGGGCGGGCGCTCCGGCTGGCTCTGGTGAACATCGGCGGGGCCATTCCCGGCCCAGTGGACAAGGCGCCGCTGGGCTGGCCCGGCAAGGCCACCTCGCTCTGCGTGGCCGAGAACGAGGAGGCCTCCCCATGGCCTCCCCACCACACCGAAGCAGGGTTCGACTCCGGCGACGACGTGGTGACCATGCTGGCGGTGAACGGGATGTGGCCCATCACCGACATGCACCACGAGCCCGAGCAGGTGCTGCACCATGTGACCTGCGGGCTGGCCCTGAGCGGGCCCTGCGGCGGCCACGACGCCCCCAATCCCTTCCCGACCGTGCTGGTGATGAGCCCAGTCATCGCCGAGATGGTGGCGGGCATCATGCCCACCAAGCAGGAGCTGCGGGAGCACCTGTTCGCCCAGGCCCGAGTGCCGCTGGATTTCTACCCTCTGTATCGCCGTCAGCCCACCCGAGACACGCTCGAGCGTTTGGGGGTGGCCGTTGCGAACGACCGGGTGCCGATCGTCCCCTCACCCGACTACTTCGTGATCCTGGTGGCAGGCGGCGAGGGCGGGCTTCAGTCGGCGGGACTCTCGTGCATGCTGGGCATGCCCGCCAGCCGCCTGATCGTCAACGGCTGAGCGGGCCGCAGAGGCAGGTCAACAGAACAGTCAGTGAACCTCGAGGCCGAGCTGCTCGAAGATCTCGGCCCGACGCTGCTCGTAGGTTTCCTCGTCCATGCCCCCGGACTGGAATTTCTCGCTCAGCAGGCGGAAATCCTCATACAACTCGGCCTCAGACTTCCCGTTCGCAGAAGGGGCCTCCGCTTCGACCTCGAACGGGTCGTCAAGCTTTCCGTGGCGGCGGGCCTGTTTGGCCGCAGCCCGCTCCCGCTTGTTCTTCTCCCGCTGCCGCTTTTGGAAGCTCTCTGATCCTCGACCCATGGCAATTCCCAGTCAGACGTTGTTTGCGCAGAAGTTCTATTCTACGCCCCCTCCCCGAGCACTTGGCACATTGCCGACCCGTGGCCGACGTACGATTGCCCTCCGAAACTGCAACGAAAGAGTGACACTGGACCGAGAATTCGCTGCCGCGGCTCTGAGCAGCCTGGGCCTCGGCCCCCGCACCCGCCTTTTGGCGGTGTGCGCCAGCACCGAGGACTGGGACGTGCTGTGTTCTCTGGGATTCACCGACGTGGTGGTGTCCAATCTGGATGAGACGTTCGCCCCGCTGGTGCCCGAGGGCGCGTGGTCATACCAGGATGCCCAGTCGCTGGCCTACGACGACCGCTCCTTCGACTGGGTTTTCGTTTCTGAGGGGCTTCACCACTGCCGATCCCCCCACCGAGCGCTGGTGGAGATGTACCGGGTGTGCCGGGTAGGGATTGTGGCCATCGAGGCTCGAGACAGCCCGCTGGTGCGTCTGGCCGTGCGGTTGGGAATGGCCGATGCCTACGAGCTGGCCGCAGTGGCCGACCAGGGGTTCCGGGCCGGGGGACTGGACAACACCAGCGTGCCCAACCATGTCTACCGCTGGACCGAGTCCGAGGTGGTCAAAACCCTGCGGTCCTATGACCCCACCGGGGAACCTCTCATCGAGTTCCGCTACGGCCTGCGCCTGCCCACCGCCGAGGCCACCGGTGGCCGACGACGCGTGGCCGGCCGGATGTCCCGGCCGGTGCTTCGGGCGATGAGCACGGTGTTCAAGCGCCAGTGCAACCAGCTGGCCATCATCGCCCGCCGCCCCACCGGGCTCTACCCCTGGCTCCACATGGTTGACGGCCAGGCCCAGTTCAACCCCGGCTATCGCCGGTAGCGGCTCAATCAACCGAAGCTCGCCGCCCTATTGGAACGACCCGCCGCCCTATTGGACCTATTGAACCTATTGGAACGACACGAATACGGGGGTGGGTGACAGCCCCAGGACTTGGGGCGGGCTCGCGGTGGGGAAGTCCTCGTCGTAGAAGTTCTTCCACCCCCAAAAGTAGCGCGCAGCGTCGTCGGGGGCGGTGAGCGTGTTCCAAGTGCTGTATTTGGCCCCCAGCGAGCCTTGGCCGTCCATATGGATCACCACCGCCAGCTCCAGCGGCGTGTCGATTTGACCGCGGTTGGTGATCATGGAGTGGCGGAACTGGTGTACGACCAGCAGCTTCTGGGGCAGGGAGTGCCGGCGGACGATCCCGGCCAGCCAGTCGGAGACCTCGTTGATCTCAGCGGCGTCCACGGTTCCGATCTGAGCCAGGTGCTTCTGATGGGGCTTGAGCCTCCACTCGGGGTCGAGGGCCAGCCCGACATGGGGCATCGCCAAGAACTCCTCGTACATCTTGGCCTGCGCCAGGAACCCCGACCGCCCCGGTTGAAGGTCCAGCACCACGTAGACGCCGCGGGACGCCGCCGCCTCGATCCAGGGCCTGATCACGTCCTTGGGGGTCTCGCTCGAGTAGTCCCCGTCTGCACCGGCGAAAGCAGAGGCAACGGTGGCGATCACCTCAAAGGCGGGCAGCACCGCCAGCCCGTCGGCCCCATAGCCCGCAGCAATACCCAAAAGGCGGTCCGCCGCCGCTTCCGGGCCCTGTTCGCCCAACACGCCGAGCGCCGACGTGGACGGGTGGCCGTAGGCGGCGACCATTCGGCGACCGGGATTGGCGGCGTCGGGCCCGAACAGCATGAGCCCGCCTCCGGGCAGCTCAGTCCCCCGCCGGACGACGTCGAGCTGCCAGACCGCGTCCTCGTCGAGGTCGGCGAGAACCTCGACCACCGCCGCCCCCGATATCGCGTCGCGGGCGGCGGGCGGCAAGGCTCGCAGGTCGCCGGTCGCGGCCACCACTTCCACCCCGATCTGGCGGGCCACGGCCGCCAGCGGCGCGGCCAGGCCGTCGTCGCCCACAATCCACACCGGGCGGCCAGAGGCCTCTTCGGGCCGGTGGTCGTCGCCTTCGGCGTCCGGGAGCTGCTCGACTTCGCGCGCCGGCAGCGTATAGCGCAGCAGAGCCTCGTCGATTCCCGCGGCCACGATGCGCTTGGGCGCCAAGCGCTCGATCTCGCTCACCAGCGCGGCGTTGAACCCTGAGCCCAACAGCAGCAGCGGTCCCTCAATGCCCTGCGACGCCACCGCCGATATCGCTCCCGGATCGTCGGCGAACGCCAGACCGAGCTCGTGGGCACAGCCGAAGGCGGCCCGGGATATCTCAATGCTCGCCGCCGCCGGCGAGGCCGCTGACACCCGAAAGCCTTCGGGAAGGCGAGGCGAGCAGTCCGGCTCGGGTCTGGCCGCGGCCTCAGCGAACAGCGGGCTTGCGCCGAAGACCAAGCCGGGCGCCGACAAAACCAGTGCAACGCACCCGCCGGCAATAGCGATACGACAACAGAGACGACGGCACCACTCGGACATGAGCGGAACAGACGCTAATTTATCGGTCCCTTGCTTTCGCGTCATTCCCCAAACAGGGGCCGGAGCGGTGGGGTGTGCACAGGGCGGCGGCGACGCTGTATCCTATTAGTGCCTCAAATGCCGCCCATCAGGGCGGCGACGCCATGGTCCCGTGGTGCAGTTTGGAGTGCACGCCGGCCTGTCAAGCCGGAGGCCGCGGG
>JAPOSH010000230.1 GCA_026709815.1 bacterium
CACCAGCGCGGCCACCACGATGATCCGCTGACGGGCGGAGCGCTTCGGATGGCAGGCCGTGAGGGTGAGTCGGTTGGGGTGATCGCTGAAATCCTGGTCGAGCACCTCGACTTGGTGGGGGGCCACGATGAAATGCCCGTGGCCCTCTCCTTGCGGCACCACCTCATAGGTGAATTCCCCCTGGATGGTGGTGACGATGATCTGGTCTCCCGGCCTCAGCTCGTCGATGTCTCCGAAGGGGGCGCCATAGGTGGTTCGATGGCCGGCGATGCCCACGTTGCCGGCTTGCCCGGGCAGGGGGGTGGTCGGGTAGTGGCCGGGACCCTTGCGGAGGTCGCCGACCCGGACGCCTTCGACCACGGTCTTGTCCACGCCGATCGCCGGGATCTGGATGCGGGCAATGGCCGAGCCCTGGTCGCGGTAGAGCATGGCCAGCCAGGCGGGGTCGGCCTCGAGGGGGCCGCCGGTGGGCTGAGAAGTCGCGGAAGCCGCTGTCGGCATTGGACTGGGCACCGGGTCCTGGGCCGCGGAGTCGGGACCGGATCCCCTGATCGTCGGCGCTGTGGTCGGCGCCGACTCGGCCGGTTCGTCCAGCTCAGCCGGAGCGGGTTCGGCGACGGATGTGGTAGCAGGCGCGGGCGGGGGGCCGGGTTCAGAGGTCACCGGTCCTAGCGCGCTGGATTCCTTCAGCAGATCGGTGAACTCGCTGTCCAAGCTCTGCTGGGCCCGGGCCTCTAACACGCCGGTTCCCCAGAGCTGGAAGAGCGCGAAAAGCAGAACACCGATCCCGAGCGCGATGGCGGTCTTCCCGAGGATGCCCAAGGCCCGTGCAACCGTCACGGCGAAGATTGTACGGCCAGCAGGCGGCGAAGCTGTGCTAGCCGTGATGACCGGAGGACGGTGGACTGGGTACGGTGGGGAGATGAAGACAGCGCTGAGCGTGCGGGACTTCTTGGACCGCGCCGAGACGGTGTACGGCGATCGGGTGGGGATCGTGGACGAGCCGGACCAGCCGGCCGAGGGGTGGGGGGAGCTGACCTACGCCCGAATGGCCGAGCTGGCCCGGGCTCAGGCCGCCGGGTTGGACGAGCACGGGATCGGGTTCGGCGAGCGGGTGGCCGTCGTCTCCCACAACGCCGCTCGTCTGATGGTCTCGCTGTTCGGGGTGAGCGGCTACGGCCGGGTGTGCGTGCCCATCAACTTCCGGCTCAACCGGGAGGAGATCAGCTACATCGTGGAGCACTGCGGGGCCGCGATGCTGCTGATCGACCCTGAGCTAGCCGACGCGCTGGCCGACGTGAACTGCCGCCACCGCTATGTGTTGGGGGCAGAGGCTGATGAATCCCTGTACCGATTCGGCACAGCGCCCGAGGCGTGGGCCCCGGACGAGGACGCCACCGCTACCGTCAACTACACCTCCGGCACCACCGCCCGCCCCAAGGGCGTGCAGATGACCCATCGCTCGCTGTGGCTGAACGCCGCCACGTTCGGCTGGGCCGCCGGGGTCAGCGATCGCGACGTTTACCTTCACACCCTGCCCATGTTCCACTGCAACGGGTGGGGGATGCCCTATGCCGTCAGCGGCGCCGGCGCCCGCCACATCGTGCTGCGCAAGGTGGACGGGGGGGAGATCCTGCGCCGGGTGCAGCGCCACGGGGTGACGTATATGTGCGGGGCGCCCGCAGTGGTGGCCGCGGTGCTGGACGCCGCCCAAGACTGGGAGGGAGAGATCCCCGGTTCGGGACAAGTGCGCATGACGGTGGCTGGCGCCCCCCCGCCCACCCGCACCATCGAGCGGATGGAGACCGAGCTGGGTTGGGAGTTCATGCAGCTCTACGGCCTGACCGAGACCGCGCCCTATCTGACCATGAACCGCCGCCGGGCCGAGTGGGACCACCTGAGCCCGGCCGAGCGAGCGGTCAAGCTCTCCCGGCAGGGTGTTCCCGCCTTGGGCATCTCGCTGGGTGTGGACGACAGCGGCGAGGTGCTGGCCCGGGGCAACCATGTGATGGATGGATACTGGGAGCAGCCCGACGCCACCGCCGAGGCCCTGGCCGGAGGCTGGTTCCACACCGGCGACGGCGGGGGCATCGACGAGGAGGGCTACCTCACCTTGTCGGACCGCAAGAAGGATGTGATCATCTCCGGCGGAGAGAACGTTTCGTCCATCGAAGTGGAGGATGCCCTGTTCGCCCACGAGGCGGTGGCCGAGGTGGCCGTCATCGGAGTGCCCGACGAGAAATGGGGCGAGACGGTGAAAGCTCTGGTGGTGCTGGGGCCCGGTTCATCGGCGACCGAGGACGAGCTGATTCAGCACTGCCGCAGCCGCTTGGCCCACTACAAGTGCCCCACGACGGTGGAGTTCCGCGACGAGCTGGCCCGCACCGCCACCGGCAAACTACAGAAATACCGCCTCCGCGAGTCCTACTGGGCCAACCAAGACCGCCAGATCAACTGATCTCAGATCAACTGATCTTGAGGTTCCCCCTTTTCGTGGAGGTATATCGCCGGTCCGGTTGAGCGCAAGAGATCGCGTCGGGGGTGAGCCCGACTTCTTCTCTACTGCGGTGTCGCCGGACCGGTTGTGAGCTCGGCGGGGGTGTGGGGGGTTTGCTCTAGCAGGAGTATGGAGTGTTCGATGCTGCGGATTTTGTCCATCGGAGATCCCCTGGCGGCCAAGCCGGTCTTGATCTTCTCAGCGGCTTTGCGGGTGCAGGCCACAGCGGCGTCGATATGCGCTGAGGCGTTCTCGGCGGTGATGCGGTCAGCCCATTCCTCCAAGTGCCCTGCGTAGGAGGCCAAGCGCCAGGATTGCAACTCCGCTCCTTCTTCGCCTCGCAAAGGCTCGACGGCGGCCTTGAGTGCCGCGCGCTCAGGGGTGTCGCCCATTCTCGCAAGGTACTCGTCGATCTGATGCCCGCTGCCCAACGACCGGCCGTCCACCGCCGAGGCTGTCGCGCGGAAGGACTGCTCAATCACCATGTGGGCGTGTTGGAGAAGGGTCATGTAGCGATTGGCGCGTTCTTCTGCGAGCAAAAGAGAATCTGAAGAGGCAAACCGCTCCTCGTCCGCCGGGATGTTGTTGATGGTGCGGACAAGGGGCAGAACAGACTGTTTCGCCGATTCCATCTGCTGGACTGCGAGTGCCAGATTGTCTCGCGCCACCCGCTGAAGTGTACCCGTAGCCGGCGGGAGCGGATCGGATGATTGGTAAACGACCACCCCCCCGTCAGACATCAGGTAATGCTCGAAAGATGGAGTGACATGGCGCACCGAGTGCTCGAAATCGAGACGGGGCAAGACGACCAGATCCAAAGGCCAGCTGCTTTCACGGCGCATGGCAGACGAGATGGCCGACCGTGCCTTGCGCCGCTCGTCTTTGGGAATATCGCCTAGCAGCACCACCAGATCAATGTCGGACCACTCAGACGCATCGCCGCGTCCAACCGAGCCGAACACGATCACCTGCTCCACCCGAGGATCCGCTCCCGCTATTGCGCCAAGCCTGCGGGCGTCCTCAACGGTAGGAGGCAGCCCATTCGTTGAAGCTGCCAGTAGCACAACTCAAGCATAGCTACCGGCGTTCGACCGCGGGGCAACTGTGCTTCCCCCCTAGCGGTGGGGAAGGTGGTCGCGCACAAGGCAGTGATGTGCAGATCGCGCCATGGCAGCCAGGCGACCCTTCACGCCAGCGATACCGGGGTGGCGACTTCGGTGAAGAAGTCGTTGCCCTTGTCGTCGGTGACGATGAAGGCGGGGAAGTCCTCCACCTCGATGCGGTACACCGCCTCCATGCCCAACTCGGGGTACTCCAGCACCTCCACCTTGCGGATCGAGTCCTTGGCCAGTCGGGCGGCGGGGCCGCCGATCGAGCCGAGGTAGAACCCGCCGTGGCGGGCGCAGGCCTCGACCACCGGGCGGGAGCGGTTGCCCTTGGCCAGCATGACCAGGCTGCCCCCCGCCGCTTGGAACTGATCCACATAGGCGTCCATGCGTCCCGCGGTGGTGGGCCCGAAAGACCCGGAGGCGTAGCCCTCGGGAGTCTTGGCCGGGCCGGCGTAGTACACGGGGTGGTGGCGCAGATACCCCGGCATGGCCTCCCCGGCGTCGAGCCGCTCTTTGATTCGGGCGTGGGCGATGTCGCGGGCTACCACCAGGGTGCCGGTGAGCGCCAGCCTGGTCTTCACCGGGTATCGGGAAAGCTCGGCGCAGATGTCGGCCATGGGCTGATTCAAATCGATCCGCACCACTGGGCCGCCCAGCTCGTCGTCGGTGACCTCGGGGAGGAAGCGGGCCGGGTCGGCCTCCAGCTGCTCCAGGAAGATCCCCTCTGCGGTGATCTTGCCCAGGGCCTGGCGGTCGGCCGAGCACGAGACCGCCACGCCCACCGGACAGGAGGCGCCGTGGCGGGGCATGCGGATCACCCTCACGTCGTGGCAGAAGTACTTCCCCCCGAACTGGGCCCCGATCCCGAACTGCCGGGTCAGCTCCAGAATGCGGCCCTCCCACTCCAGGTCGCGGTAGGCGTGGCCGGTGGCCGAGCCCTCGGTGGGCAGCGTGTCCAGGTAGCGGGCCGAGGCGTATTTGGCCGCCTTCAGCGTGTACTCCGCCGAGGTGCCGCCGATGACCACCGCCAGGTGGTAGGGCGGGCAGGCTGCGGTGCCCAGGGTGCGGAGCTTCTCGTCGAGGAAGCGGGTGAGCGACTCGGGATTGAGCAGCGCCTTGGTCTCCTGGAAGAGGAACGACTTGTTGGCCGACCCGCCGCCCTTGGCCATGAACAAGAACGAGTAGGCGTCTCCCGGCGCGGCATAGATCTCGATCTGGGCCGGCAGGTTGTTGCCGGTGTTGCGCTCTTCGAACATCGACAGGGGGGCCAGCTGGGAATAGCGCAGGTTGGAGGTCTGATAGGTGTCGAACACCCCGCGGGCGATGGCCCGCTCGTCGTCGGCGCCGGTGAGCACCCGCTCGCCCTTGTGGGCCACCACCACGGCGGTCCCAGTGTCCTGGCATCCGGGTAGCACCCCGCCGGCGGCGATGTTGGCGTTGCGGAGCAGCTCTGTGGCCACGAACCGGTCGTTGGCCGACGCTTCGGGGTCCTCCAAGATGGCGGCCAGCTGGGCCAGGTGCCCGGGCCGGAGCAGATGGGCGATGTCCCGCATGGCCTCGCCGGTGAGCAGCCGGAGCGCTTCGGGCGCCACCTGGAGGAACCGGCGGTCGCCAAGCGTGGCCGTTGAGACGTGGTCGGTGGTCAGCAGCCGGTATTCGGTGGTGGTGTCAGGCCCCTTAGGGAGCAGCTCAGTGTAGGCGAATTCGGCCATCGGCTCGGCTCGGGGCGCTCATCTCAGCCGAGCGCCGGAGTCCCGGCGAACGGCGACGGATCTCCGGCGGCGGGAATCACCGGCGGGGCCCAGCTCATCGCCTTGCTGAGCTGGGCGGCGAAGTCTCTCCACTCGGGGGGATTCCAGCCCTCCGCGGAGGCCCGCAGATTGAGCTGGTGGTCGAGATGCACGATGGCGGGCAGCGACTCCAGTCCCAGAGCCCGCACCACGGCGCGGTCCTCGTCGGCAAAGGTGAGAATCTCCTCGGACCACGGCCCCAGGAACTCTTCTGATTCTTTGGCCGGCGCGGTGACCAGGAACGCCACCCGGCAGTCGGCGCCCACGAAGTTGCGCAGAATGCGGCCGGTGGTGTCGATCATCCAGGAGCTCTCGTAGGTGTAGGGGTCCAGCACGACGACGACCAGATGGAACACGGTGACCCAGTCGCCGACAGGGCGGGGGTCGCCGTTCAGCGGCGTCAGGTTCACTTCGGCGTCGAGCGTGAGGAGCATCCCAGTCGAATTTATCCCAGGGAGATGGCGTAACCTCATGTCGTGCATCCGATAGAGCATCTGCGCTATGTGGCCCGTTCGTCGGGGGTGGCTCAGGAGTCGCTGGTGCGGGAGACAGCCGGGGCGCTGCTGAGCTTCGGCCGCGATCCGGCCGTGCTGGTCACCGCCTGTCGGAGGATGCTCGCCCGCCAGCCTTCCTCCGGCCCGCTCATGTGGCTGGCCTCGCGGGCTCTGACGGCGGCCGACCCCCGGGCCGAAGTCCGGGCGTGCCTGGAGGCCGTCTCCGACGACCAGACCGCCCGTCTGCTGTCTCGCCGACTGCCCCTCGAGGCCTCGGTGTGTGTTCTGGGCTGGCCCGATCAGATCAGCCGGGTCCTCCGGCGCCGGGGCGATCTGCGGGTGCTGGTGGTGGACGTGCTGGGGGAGGGTCGCCACCTGGTTCGGCGATTGTCGCGCCAAGACGGCCGGGCAGAAGACGGACAGGCAGAACGGGTAGAGGAGGTGGCTGAGAGCGGCTTGGGAGCGGCGGCCGCGTCAGTCGATTTTGTGTTGCTGGAGACGGCCGCGGTCGGCCCCGATGCGTTCCTGGCCGTGGCCGGATCTCGGGCGGCGGCCGCGGTGGCCCATGCCGCCGGCGTGCCGGTATGGCTGATCGCCGGCAGGGGAACAGTCCTTCCCGGTCCCATGTGGGATTCGCTGATTGAGCGGGCGCTGGGAATGGCGGAAGCGTGGGATGCCGACGAGGAGATCGTGCCGCTGGCGCTCATAGAGCAGGTGGCCGGCCCCGACGGACTGGTCTCTGTGGCCGAGGCAGTGTCGAGCACCGATTGCCCGGTGGCCCCTGAGTTGTTCTGCTCGGCCATTTGACCGGCACCCGCCTGATCGGTGGCACCGCGTGCCGGGCCGCGGCGGTTCTGCTCGCGGCGATGGCCTTGTTGGCGGGTGGTTGCGGCGGTGGCGGAGCAGCGCCGACGGTCATTGCCGATCCGACCCCCAGCGCTCCAACGCCTGATCCTGCGGCTGCTGCTATAGCCACTGCCACGGCCGTGCCTGTTGCCGTTCCCACAGCCACGCCCGTTCCTACAGCCACGCCTGCTGCCGTTGGCGCGTTTGCTTCCACCGCAACACCCTTACCCTCGGCGTCGCCGGCTCCCGGTCCCATCCCCTCAGCCGACCCGAAGTCCCGGCACGCCCGGCTGGCCTTCTCCGGAGATCTCTTGTCGCACGGTTCGGTGTACCGCCAGGCGCACGCCAATGGGGCCAATGGAGGCAATAGGGCCAATGGGGCCGATGATCTGTCCTACGACTACCGCCCGATGTTCGAGCTGGTGCAGGAGACCCTGAGCAACGCCGATTTGGCGATCTGCCATTTGGAAACGCCGCTCTCGCCCGACAATAGCGACCTTTCCGGCTACCCGGTGTTCAACGCCCCCGGCGACTTGGCCGCTTCCATCGCCCATGTGGGCTATGACGGCTGCTCGACCGCCTCGAATCATTCCCTGGACCGGGGGATCGCCGGAATCAAAGACACCCTCGACGTGTTCGACCAGGCGGGCCTGGGCCATGCCGGCATGGCCCGCACCGCAGCGGAGGCGGCGATGCCGAGGTTGTACTCCGCCGACGGGATCACCATCAGCCATCTGTCCTACACCTACGGCCTCAATGGCCTCATCCTCCCGGATGACAAGCCGTGGGCCGTGGACCTCAACTCTGTGCCGGACATTCTCGAGGAGGCTCGGGCGGCCATCCAGCTCGGGGCCGAGTTCGTCGTGCTGAGCATCCATTGGGGCGCGGAATACCAGGTGGCGCCGACGTCGCAGCAGAGGGCAATGGCCAAAGAGCTTCTGGCCGGCGACGAGATCGACCTCGTCGTCGGCACCCACGCCCATGTGGTTCAACCGGTGGAGCGACTCGGCGGCAACCTCGTGATCTACGGACTCGGGAACTTCTTGTCCAACCAATCGCCCCAGTCATGCCGTTCATGCCCGCCGGAAAGCACCGATGGGGTGATCGTGCAGGTTGATCTGGTTGAAAGCGAGTCCGGCGATATCGAAGTGGCCGCGATCAGCGCCGTGCCGACCTGGGTTGATCGGCGGACCTTCACCATTGTCGATGTGGGCGCCGCACTGGCCGCCGGATCCAGCCCCGAACTCACCGCGCAACTCGAGCAGTCGTGGGCCCGGACGACCGCCACGCTTCGCAGCCATGGCGTGGACGTGGCGTTCGCGGGCCAACCCTAGACAGACCACTAGACACGCCACCTGATGCCGAACTCGAGGCTGAACTTGATGCCCAGCTCGATGCTGAACCCGATGCCGAGCCCAGGTTGGTGATGGTGCTCGCGGCCGAGCAGCGGGCTGCGCTGTTGGCGTGGGGAGAACGCCACCGCAGAGATCTTCTCTGGCGTCGCACCCGAGACCCCTGGGCGATCCTGGTCTCAGAGGTCATGCTCCAGCAGACTCAAATCGCTCGGGTCATACCCCGCTACACGGCGTTTCTGCAGGAGTTTCCCACGGCCTTTGACTGTGCGGCCGCTCCAGTGGCAGAAGCGATCCGAGCGTGGGACGGACTGGGGTACAACCGCAGGGCCGTGCATCTGCATCGCTGTGCTCAGGTGCTCGTCGAGCGGCACGGAGGAAGCCCTCCGCATGATCTTCCGGCCTTGCTGAAGCTGCCCGGCGTGGGTCCCTACACCGCCCGGGCCGTGCTGGCGTTCGCTTTTGAAGACGATGTGGGCGTGGTGGACACCAACGTGGGCCGCGTGCTGGCCCGCTGGTCGGGTCGCCGCTTGGGAGCGGCGGAGGCGCAGGCCACCGCGGACGCGATCGTGCCGCCCGGTGCGGGATGGCTCTGGAACCAAGCCCTGTTTGATTTCGCCGCCGGAGTTTGCACCCGACGGCGCCCTCGGTGCGCTCAGTGTCCGGTGCGCCCAAGCTGCCGGTGGCAAGGCCAGGGGCATGACCCCGCAGAGGGCTCTGCCGGGGTGAGCGGCGGCCAGTCCCGCTTCGAGGGGTCCGATCGCCAGGGGAGAGGTCGATTGGTGGCCGCACTTCGCCGCGGCCCGCTGCCTCGCTCAGAGGCGGCGGCGGCCGCAGGATGGCCGGAGGACCCGGCCCGAGCCGCTCGAGTCTTGGCCGGGCTGGAAGACGACGGCATGGTGGTGGTCGACGATGAGGGCACCGCGACCCTGCCCGACGCGGGGCGGTGAGAAGACAGCCGCTAACCTCTGCTGACCGAGGCAATCCGTTGCTGACCGGGGCAATGCCCGTCCCTCCCCGAGGAGTCCAAGTGTCTGACAGCCCGCCGTTCGACTCGGCCTTTTTCCGCCAGGTGCTCGGGCAGTTTCCCACCGGTGTGACTGTGGTCACCGCCGCAGGCCCAGACGGGCCTGCCGGGTTGGCCATCGGCTCTTTCGGCTCGGTGTCGCTCGACCCACCCTTGGTCATGTTCATGCCGGGCAAGTCGTCCACCAGCTGGCCGGCCATCGAGGCCGTAGGCCATTTCGGGGTGAACATCCTGGCCGAGGACCAGGGGGACATGTCCAACCTGTTCGCCTCCAAGGCCGAGGACAAGTTCGCCGGCTTGGCGTGGACCACCAAGATCACCGGCGCTCCGATCTTCGAGACCTCCTTGGCCTGGATCGACTGCCAGATCGACCAGGTAGTCGAGGGAGGCGACCACTGGATCGTGCTCGGGCGGGTGCTGGATCTGGGGGTGCAGCGGCAAGACGTGGGACCGCTGGTGTTCCTGGCCGGCAAGTACGGCACGTTCGATCCGATCGGCTGATTGCCCCGATGGGCTGACTGCAAGGACTAGCAAGGACTACAGGGACGAAGAGCCGTGCCGATTTATGCATTGGGAGACATCGAGCCCCGCATCCACCCCGAGGCCTTTGTTCACCCGCAGGCGGTGATCATCGGTCGGGTCAGCGTGGGGGCCGGCGCCACCATCTGGCCGGGAGCGGTCATGCGGGGCGATGGCGCGGGGATCACCGTCGGCGAGCGCACATCCATACAAGACAATGCCGTCATTCACAATACCGATGAGCTGCCCACGGTGGTGGGCCGCGATGTGACCGTCGGACATCTGGCCCATTTGGAAGGCTGCACGATCGAGGACGAGGCGCTGGTGGGCGTTTCAGCCATCGTGCTGCACGAAGCAGTGGTGGGCCGGGGCGCGCTGGTGGGGGCCGGTGCCGTGGTCACCAACCACATGAGGATCCCGCCGCTGGCTTTGGCCATCGGGGTGCCGGCCAAAATCCGCGACGGCCACATGTCTGAGGGTCAGAATCGAGCCGATGCCCAGGGCTACGCCGCCCGCGGTCGCCGATATCACGCTGAGATGCGCCTGTTGGGGTGATCCGCCGGTAGTATTCGGCTCAACCGAAACACCCCTTTCGCAAACCCCCTTCGCAAAACCCTTTGTGAGGCCCCGGAGAGGATCTGCACATGTCATCGGAAGCCCTGGCCCTTGATCTCAGCCGGTACAAGCTCGGATGGAGCGACGAGGAGGATTACGTCTTCAAGCCCAAAAAAGGGCTGAATACCGACATCGTGCAGGAAATGTCGTGGATGAAGAGCGAGCCCGACTGGATGCGGAATTTCCGCTTGAAGTCGCTCTCCCGGTTCGAGAAGCGGCCCATGCCCAGCTGGGGCGGGGACATGTCGGGCATCGATTTCGACAACATCTACTACTACATCAAGCCTACCGAGGAGCAGGTCGATGCCTGGGAGGACCTGCCCGACGCCATCAAGGACACCTACGAGAAACTGGGCATTCCCGAGGCCGAGCGCAAGTACCTGGCCGGGGTGACCGCCCAGTACGAGTCCGAGGTGGTGTTCCACCGCAACCGGGAGGACTTGGAGCGCCAAGGGGTGCTGTTCTGCGACATGGACACCGCGCTGCGGGAGTATCCCGAGCTGGTGAAAGACCACTTCGGTACCATCATCCCGCCGGGCGACAACAAATTCGCCGCTTTGAACTCGGCGGTGTGGTCGGGGGGCAGCTTCATCTACGTGCCGCCGGGGGTCACCGTGGAGATGCCCCTGCAGGCCTATTTCCGCATCAACGCCGAGAACATGGGCCAGTTCGAGCGGACGCTGATCATCGCCGACGAGGGCTCGCAGGTTCACTACATCGAGGGCTGCTCGGCCCCGGTATACACCACCGATTCGCTGCACTCCGCCGTGGTGGAGATCCTGGTCAAGAAATCGGCCCGGGTCACCTACACCACCATCCAGAACTGGTCCAACAACGTGTACAACCTGGTCACCAAGCGGGCCAAAGTCGAGGCCGAGGGCCACATGGAGTGGATTGACGGCAACATCGGCTCCCGGCTGACCATGAAGTACCCCGCGGTGGTCATGGTCGGCCCCAAAGCCTCGGGAGAGGTGCTGTCGGTGGCCTACGCCGGACCCGACCAGCATCAAGACGCCGGCGCCAAGATGACCCACGCCGCCCCGGAGACCACCTCCAAGATCGTGTCCAAGTCGATCTCCAACGGCGGCGGCCGCACCAGCTACCGGGGCCTGGTCCGGGTGGAGGACGACGCCTACGGCTGTCGCAGCCATGTGCAGTGCGATGCGCTGATCCTGGATGAGGACAGCGTTTCCGACACCTACCCCTACATGGAGGTGGGCACCCGGGACGCCGAGATCGGCCACGAGGCCACGGTCTCCAAGGTGGCCGATGAGCAGCTCTTCTACCTGATGAGCCGGGGGCTGACCCAAGAGCAGGCCATGGGCATGATCGTCAACGGCTTCATCGAGCCCATTACTCGAACCCTGCCGATGGAATACGCCGTGGAGTGGAGCCGACTGATCGAGTTGCAGATGGAGGGATCTGTCGGCTGATGCCCATGCGGCAGGACTGCAAGTTCTTCGAGAGCCGGTCGTACCCCAATGGGGAGACCGTTCGCAAGTGCGACTTGGATCTGGCCCCCGAGGCGCCGTGGCGCTGTCCCGACGACTGCTCGGCCTACGAGCGCAGGCTGGTGGACGTCAACTGGTCGCATGGCACCCTGGTCACGCCGCCGACTCCCCAAGAGCCCGACAGCGTGGGCCGCGACGACAGCATCGGCGCCCTGTTGGACGCGGCCGAGGACATCGTGAACGAGGCCGGTCCCCGGGTGTTGGCCGATCTGGAGAAGGAGAAGTCGCGTCGGCGGCTGGGAATGGGCGGCAGCGGAAAGGCGAAGCGGCGCCGGCGCCGTCGGCGTTCGTGACCGAAATGCAACTCACTCCCGATGCGGCCGGAGCCATTCCCGGCCCCGACTGGCTGGTGCGCCGACGATTGGCCGCCGCCGAGATGGTGGCTGGCGCCCCCATGCCCTCAGCAGACGAGGAGGTATGGCGCTACACCCCCATAGGCCAGCTCGATCTCAGCCGATACCGGCTGGCCGAAGGCCCCGATGGGATTTCGACGGCTTCTGCCCCCCAGCACAGCGCCATGGCCGACACCGGCAACGGTCGGCTTTGCGGCGTGGAGCTTTCTGCGGAGGTGGCCCGACAGGGGGTGGAGGTCCGGGCTCTGGGCGAGGGCGACGCCGAGTGGGCCGCTTCGGTGGACGTGGACTTGTTCGCCCTCATGAACGCGGCGTTCTCCGCCGAGCCGGTGCTGGTGAGGGTGCCGCCGGGGGCGAGTGTGGAGGGGCCCATCGTGGTGCGCCATTGGCTCGATGCCGACGGTGCCGCAGTGTTCCCCCGGCTGATCGTGGATGCGGGAGCGGACTCCTCGGTGGAGGTGTTGGAGCTGTACGGCTCGACCGATGTGGACGCATTCGTGAGCCCGGTGATCGAGATCAGAGCGGCTGCCGCGGCCAGGGTCGGCTATCTGGCCGTGCAGGACCTCGGACCCAGGGTGTGGCATATCGGCTCGCAGGTGGGCCATATCGGCTCGCAGGCCCACATGAGGGCCTCGTCGGCGGCGCTGGGCGGGGAGTATGCCCGAATGAGATTGGACACCCACCTGTCGGGGCGGGGGGCCACCGGCGACTTGGTTTCGCTTTACTTCGGCGACGGACGCCAGACCTTGGACTTCCGCACGTTCCAGGATCACGCCGCGCCCGACACCACCAGCAGCCTGCTGTTCAAGGGGGCGGTGGACGACACCTCCCGGTCGGTGTACACCGGGCTGATCCGGGTGCGGCCTGACGCCCGGGGGACCAACGCCTATCAGACCAACCGGAACATCAAGCTGTCGGAGGACGCCTGGGCCGAGTCGGTGCCCAACCTGGAGATCGAGAACAACGAGGTCCACTGCAGCCACGCATCCACGGTCGGTCCCATCGACGGCGACCAGTTGTTCTACCTGGAGAGCCGGGGCGTGCCCACCGAGACCGCCGAGCGCCTGATCGTGACGGGATTCTTCGACGAGGTGCTGGACCGGTTCCCGGTTGCCGGCGCCGTGCCGGCGGTGCGGGAGAGGCTTCAGGCCAAGATCGCGGGGCTGAGCCATCATGATGAGCAACATGATCGGCGCAAAGAGGCCGACGGAAGCAACGGGCAGCCGGGGACGGATCATGACCGCTGACAGGGTTGACGGGGTTGGCAGGGTAATGCTGTGCTCGTTTGACGAGTTGGGCGACGGGGAAGCCCGGTGTTTCGACGTGGAGTCTGGTGACCTGGTCCGCAAAGTGGCCATCGTCCGCTTAGGAGATGATCTGTATGCCCTGGGCGACACGTGCAGCCATGCCGACTATTCGCTGGCGGAGGGAGAGGTGGATCCCGACGAGCGCACCATCGAGTGCTGGAAGCACGGCAGCCTGTTCTCGCTGACCACCGGAGAGGCCGAGACCCTGCCTGCCACTCGACCGGTGCCGGTCTATGACGTGGGCGTGGACGACGGCCAGATCTGGCTGGAACTCGGCCGTGAGTAAGTTAGTGCCAGGTGGGTCAGCCATGAGCGAACCAGCGAACCAGCTAGCAAGCGAACTAGTGATCGAGGGCCTTCATGTCCGGGTTGGCGGGCAAATGGTGCTCAATGGGGTTGACCTGCGGGTGTCGTCGGGCGAGGTGCATGCGGTGATGGGGCCCAATGGGTCGGGGAAGTCGACCTTGGCCCACGCCATCATGGGCCGACCCGGCTATGAGGCGGTATCGGGAGCGATCTGGTTGGACGGCGTCGACCTGGTGGAACTGTCCCCCTGGGAACGGGCCCACGTCGGGTTGTTCTCCACCCAGCAATATCCCACCGAGGTGCCGGGCGTGGGCTTGGAGACCATGCTGGAAGAAGCGGTGGCCGCCGCGGGCGGTGACCGAACCACCGTCGAGGCTCAGGTGGTGGTCGAGGCCGAGTTGGTCGGCTTCGACCTCGACCTCTTGTACCGCTCGTTGAACGTGGACCTGTCCGGGGGGGAGATGAAAAGGAGCGAAGCGGTGCAGCTCGGACGGACCATCGAAGAAATCAAAGAAAAATATCATAAAGCGGTATGAAAA
>JAPOSH010000159.1:0-7764 GCA_026709815.1 bacterium
GGTGTGCCCCGACTGTGGTTGGAACCACCTGCTGCGCAGCTACGTGCTGCAACCCCGCTGAACAACCCAGTCCTGAACCAGAGCACCGGACAAGCGGGCCAGCGACGAGGGCCAGCAACAAGGGCCAGCGCCCGCGCCTACCGCCGGGGCTGAGGCCAGAAGGGGCGGGCCTGCTCCAGCTGGGCGGCGAGTTTGAGCAGCAGCGCCTCGGCGCCGTAGGGAGCGATGAAGTGGCTGCCCACCGTGAGGCCCCGGTCGTCCCAGTGCAGGGGCACCGACATGGCCGGCTGGCCGGTGGCGTTGGCCATGGCGCAGAACGGGCTGTAGGCCCCTTGGCGAGCGCCCCACTCGGCCACGCCATCCGCGGCGGCCGCCAGCTCGCCCAGCGGCGGGGGCACCCGGGCCAGCGTGGGAGTGAGCACCAGATCGATCCCCGATTCGTGATACTGGCCCATGCGCCGGCCCATCAAGTGGGTGTCCAGCACGGCCTGGGCGTATTCGGGACCGCTGATCTGGGCCCCGCGAGCGGCCAGGGAGGCGGCGACCGGCTCCAGATCATCAGCGCCGGGCGGCCGCCCGCACTGGGCCTGGTGGCGCATCAGCATGGCGGCGATGTTGGAAGACGTGATCACCCCCTGCGGCCCGCCCATTCCCCGGCGAATGGGCAAGTCGGCCTCCTCTAGATGGTGGCCTAGCTCCTCGCAGCGCGCCACTGCGGCGTCCAGGGCGCCCCGGGCGGTGGCGTCGATCTGGATGCCGTCGGCCGAGCCGTCCCAAACCGCGATCCGAAGCGGGGGCGGCGGCGCGGCGAGGGCCGCCTCGAACGTCTGGTCGGGCGCCGGGGCCACATAGGGGTCGCCGGGCGCCAAACCTGAGACGACGTCCAGCAGCACCGCGCTGTCGCGCACGGTCCGAGATACCACATGGGTGGTGGAGTAGCCGCTCCAGTTCTCCCCCGCATCGGGGCCGAAGCTCACCCGCCCCCGGCTGGGCTTGAGCCCGAACAGCCCGCAAGCCGACGCCGGGATGCGGATGGAGCCGCCGCCGTCGGAGGCATGGGCTGCGGTCAGCATTCCCGAGGCCACCGCCGACGCCGCCCCGCCGCTGGAGCCGCCCGCGCTGCGGGCGGGGTCCAGCGGGTTGGCGCACGGGCCGAACAGAGCCGGCTCAGTAGTGGTGGACAGACCGAGCTCGGGCGAGCTGGTTCGGCCCACCAGCACCAGGCCGGCGGCGCGATAGCGGCGCACCACCTCCGCGTCGTGGTCGTCTGCGGGGGCGTCGGCGAAGTAGCGCGACCCGTGGGTGGCCACCGTGCCCCGCATGGCGAAGTGCAGGTCTTTGACGGCGAAGGGCACCCCCCGCAGCCGCCCGTCGGCCGCCGGCTCGGGCTCGACCAGGGTGGTGATGGCGTTCATCTCGGGATTGCGCTCGTCGATGCGGGCCATGGTGGCCTCCAGCACCTCGGCCTCCGACACCTCCTTGCGTCGAATGGCATCGGCCAGCCCCACCGCATCTGTCCGATCCAACAAGTCATCCATAGACCGCACGTTAGCCAGTGGTGCATCAAAGCAGGACCCCCGCATGGCCGGGCCCAGACAGTCGACCACCCCCACCCCACGCCCCGACTCAGATGGCGAGGGGGCGAGGGCGGTGCGCTAGGGTTGAGGCCACCGCCGGCAGCCCGAGTGCGCTGGACGGGAAAGGAGAAAACGATGGGCTCGAAGCTCACCGCGCCGACCATCAGCAGGCGCAAGCGCCACTTGGGCGCCGATCCGCTCGTCATGCTCACCGCCTACGACGCGCCCAGCGCCCGCATGGCCGACGAGGCGGGGGCCGACTTGATCTTGGTGGGCGACTCGGTGGCCATGGTGGTGCTGGGCCACGACGACACCATGAGCGTGACCGTGGGCGAGATGGCCCATCACACCGCGGCCGTGGCCCGCACCCGTCCTCGGGCGATGGTGGTGTCCGACATGCCGTGGATGAGCTATCACGTCTCGGTGGCCGACACGGTGACCAACGCGGCCGCCCTGGTGCGAGCCGGCGCCGGGGCGGTGAAGCTGGAGGGCGGCGCCGAGCGGGTGCCGATGATAGAGGCCATCGTGTCGGCGCAAGTGCCGGTGATGGGCCATCTGGGGCTCACCCCCCAGTCGATGCTGGCCCAGGGGGGCTATCGGGTGCAGGGACGCACCAGCGGCGCAGCGCTGGGCCTGGTGGCCGACGCCAAGGCGCTGGCCCACGCCGGATGCTTCGCCATCGTGCTAGAGGGCATGCCGGCCGCGGTGGGCCAGATGATCACCGACGCGCTGGACGTGCCCACCATCGGCATCGGCGCAGGGGGCGCCTGCGACGGACAGGTGCTGGTGTTCCACGACGTGCTTGGACTTCAGACCGGGTTGCTCCCCCGGTTCGTGCGCCGCTACGCCGCCCTGCACGACTGCGGCGTGGACGCCTTGGCCCGGTTCGCGGCCGACGTGCGCTCCGGGGCGTTCCCCCGCGACGACGAGTGCTACGAGATGAACCCCGACGAGGAGTCGGCGCTCGGCCTCTACGGCCACCAGGGATAGAGGCGCCGGCGCCCAGCCACGAGCGCCACCCGGGGCAATTGTCGTTCCCAGCGTGATAATGGGGGCGATGTCGTGGTTGTTGAGCTCGTCCGGTAGAGTTCCCGGTGCAATACAAGCCCCTGCCCCGGTGTTCGGGGCCCCGGCCGGTGCCGGGTCCGCAGGGAGGTGAGTTCGCCGTGCGGGCGTACGAGTTGATGATCATTTTGAGCGCGGGCGTCGAAGAGCCCGACGTGGGTGCCCGTATCGAACAGGTCTCCGAGAACATTGAGGCCCATGGCGGCGAGGTCAAGACCGAGGACCGTTGGGGCAAGCGCCGCTTCGCCTATGAGATCAACCATCAGCACGAGGGCTATTACCTGGTTCTCGAATTCGTGACCGAGGCGCGCGAGATGGCCACGTTGGAACGTCTCCTCCGACTTGCGGACGATGTGATCCGCCACAAGCTGATCCGTCTTCCCGACCGCGAGGCCGTCCGACGCGGCCTGCTGGAAGACGAGACCCCCCTGGCTTCGGCCGGGTAACCCAAGGAGACACAGAAATGGCTATGGACAACACGGTGACCGTCACCGGCAACATCACCAGAGACCCAGAGCTGAGGTTCACCGCCGGCGGCACCGCCGTGACCACCTTCGGGCTGGCCTGCAATCGGCGCTGGCAGAACCGCCAGACCAACGAGACCGAGGAGCAGGTGTCGTTCTTCGACGTGACCTGCTGGAGTTCGCTGGCCGAGAACGTGAGCGAGAGCCTGGTCAAGGGCACTCGGGTGATCGTCAACGGTCGGCTGGAACAGCGCACCTGGGAGACCCAGGACGGCGACCGCCGCTCCAAGATCGAGATCATCGCCGACGAGGTGTCTCCCAGCCTGCGTTGGGCGTCCGTCGAGGTGACTCGCAACGAGCGGCGCGACGGGGGCGGCGGTGGCCGCTACCAAGACGGAGGCGGCGGCGGGCGCTACCAAGACGGAGGCGGGGGGCGGTCCCAGCGCAGCCAGCCCCAACAGGACTACGTCGTCGACGAGGAGCCGTTCTAATGGCCAAGGGACCGAGGAAGCCGAAGGCCAAGGACACCAGCCGGCGGCGCAAGAAGAAGGTCAGCGTCCTCACCCAGGAGGGCATCGGCTACGTGGACTGGAAGGACATCAACCTGCTGCGGCGGTTCATGTCCGACCGGGCCAAGATCCGGGCCCGGCAGGTGACCGGGAACAACCAGCAGCAGCAGACGGAGATCGCCCGGGCCATCAAGAACGCCCGGGAGATGGCGCTGTTGCCCTACAACAACCGCATCACCACCCAGCGCAGCGCGTCGCGCTCGCGCGACGACAGCCGCTTCGACGGCCCCGTTCCCCAGCCGTCGGCGCCGCCGCCCGGCATGCGCCCGACCGGCGAGTCGGAGACCGGAGCGCCGCCGGTCGGGGAGGCACCCGGTGACGGGATCGCGCCGGCAGCCGGTGAAGCGCCGCCTGCGGGGGCCGAGGACGCCCTGTTCGAGCACACGGCCCCGGAGGCCGGCGAGGAGGTTTCGGCGTCATGAAGGTGGTGCTGCGGGCCAAGGTGGGCACGCTGGGCAAAAAGGGCGATGTGGTGGAGGTGGCCGACGGCTACGCCCGCAACTTCTTGATCCCGTCCGGCCAGGCGTTCAAGTCGTCGCCGGGGGCGGAGCGCCAAGCCGAGCGCATGCGCCAGGCCCGCGAGCTCGCCGACGCCAAAGAGCTCGCCGACGCCAAGGAGATGGCCTCCCGGCTGGTGTCCACTCCCATCCACATCGCCGCTCGGGCCGGATCAGAGGGCAGGCTGTTCGGATCGGTCACCACCGCCGACATCGTGCGGGCCGTGGCCGAGCAAGCCAACGTCATGCTGGAGCGAAAGGCCATCGACTCCGACGGCATCAAAGAGCTGGGCAGCCACATGGTCACGGCCAAGCCCCATCCCGAGGTGGAGTTTCCCATCACCGTCGAGGTGATCGCCGCCGATTGAGCCCAGCAGGGTCGCCAGCGATAAATCCCCAGGTTATCCCCCGATTTCAACAAGATTTCACCTAGCGGTTCACAAGGCGCTTTTGCCAGAGTAGGCGACCGTGGAGTGCGGTTGGGCCACCGAGAGCTGTCACTGGTCGCCAGTAGGGTGCGGGGCCAAGTGGTGAGCGATCCATTCGACTATTCCGACGGCGCCCGGTCGTCTCCGCCGCCGGGCCGCCTGGGGCGGGTGCCGCCCCACGACCTCGACGCCGAGGAGGCGTTGCTGGGTGCCATGCTGTTGAGCCGCGACGCCATCGCCGACGCGGTGAACCTGCTCCGGCCCGAGCATTTCTACCGCCCGGCCCACGCCCATGTGTACGAGGCGGTGTGCTCGCTGTACGCCCAAGGCGAGCCGGCCGACGCGGTGACGGTGGCCGCCGAGCTGAACCGGCGGGGCTTGGCCGAAAAGGTGGGCGGCAATGCCGCACTGGTGAGGCTGCAGGCCGGCACTCCGGCGTCGGCCAACGCGGGCCGGTACGCCACCATCGTCCACGAGGCCGCCACGCTGCGCAAGCTGATCGAAGTCGGCGGGGAGATCTCCGAGCTGGGCTACGAGGGCGGCGACGACGTGGTCAAGACGGTGGACTCAGCCGAGGCCATGGTGTATCGGCTGGCCGCCGACCGGATGGGCGACACCACCGCCCGCATCTCCGAGTTGCTGCCGGCAAACCTGGAGCGGATCGAGAAGCTCTACGACCAGGGCGAGATCGTCACCGGCACCCCCACCGGCTACCACGACTTCGACGAAATCACCAGCGGGCTGCAACCCAACACCCTGGTGGTGGTGGGCGCCCGGCCGGCGGTGGGCAAGACCAGCTTCGCGCTGGGCATGGCGGCCCATGCGGCCATGCGGGCCAACAAGCCGGTGCTCATCTTCTCGCTGGAGATGAGCCAGCTCGAGATCAGCCAGCGGATCCTGTGCGCGGAGGCTCGGGTGGACGCCACCCGGGTGCGCACCGGGCGCCTCACCGACCAGGACTGGGCCGACCTCTCAACCGCCATCGGGCGGCTGTCGGAGGCGCCCATCTGGGTGGACGACAACCCGGCGGTGACCATCATGGAGATCAGGGGCAAGTCGCGGCGGCTGCGCAGCCAGACCGGGGAGCTGGGCATGGTGATCGTGGACTACCTCCAACTCATGACCGGGCGCCACACCGCCGAGAACCGCCAGGTGGAGGTGTCGGAGATCAGCCGAGGCCTCAAGATCCTGGCCCGAGAGCTCCAATGCCCGGTGGTGGCGCTCTCGCAGCTCTCCCGCAACCTGGAGCAGCGCCAAGACAAGCGGCCCATCCTGGCCGACCTGCGGGAGTCGGGCTCCATCGAGCAGGACGCCGACATCGTGGTCTTCTTGTACCGCGACGAGGTCTACAACCCCGAGACCGCCGATGTCGGCACCGCCGAGGTGCTGGTGGCCAAGCACCGCACCGGCCCCACCGGCAAAACCCGCCTGGCCTTCCAACCCCACCTGACCCGCTTCGCCAACATGGCCCGCACCGCCTGAAGCATCAAAAGTCAAGGCAAAGTGAGTTTGACGCCGCCCACCGCGGCATCGTCAGGTTCTCGCAGAGCGTTGGTGGCGTGCATCTGCCCTTCGGCGGCAGCCCGGTCATCCCAGGGCATCGCCGCCGTCCATCGCCAAGCGAAGCCCATCACTCTCATCAGCGCTGATACGTCTTTCCCCTCGGAAGTCGAGGTGCGGCGCAGGCAGGCGATGTACTCGTTGCGGTAGACGCTTGGAATGACGATGCGGGCGGCGCCCACAGAGGACATCTCGGCGTTCATCATCACTCTGGCCACTCTCCCGTTCCCGTCGGCGAAAGGGTGGACCTCGGTGACCACCATCATCATGAACAGCGCCCGCCGGAAGCCTGCCGGCACCGAGCAAGCCGACTCAAACCCCTTGAGCAAGGTTCCCTCTACCAGTTCGGGATCAGTGAATACGTAGCCTCCAGCCTGGTTCGGGGAGTCCTTCCACCGGCCGGGCCGCATCTCAGGCCGCCCGGCCAGGATCGTCTTGTGGCGCTCGCAGAGATACCCGATCAGGCGCGAGGGATCATCCGACTTGGCGCTGCGGCCCACGGCGTCAGCGACACAGCGGTAGGTGCCGAGGATGTCGTGGCCGTCGGCGGGGCGAGACGGCGGAGGTTGCTGGGTTTCGACGATGCTGCGCGCTTCGTCAACTGTGAACACCGTGCCCTCGATGTAGTTGGAGAAGTAGCTTTCGAAGAACGGCAGCTCTTTGTCGTTCTCTGGCGCGGGCAAGAACTCTGGGACGTCAGGATCGGTGCTCTTTGCCAACCCGCTGGCCAGCCGCTCGAACGTCTCGACCCGTCGTTCGTCCCAGCCCTTGCCATGCGCTACAGCCCGAAAGAACACTCCGGAGTCGGGGCGCAGCGGTGCTCTGCCCGCCAGCTGCTCGAACAGCCCTTCGATCACCGCGATCTGATCGGACTCGCCTGCCCCCTCAGCCAGTTCGACCGACTCGGCGTGCAGCCTGTCCATTCGGGCCTGGTCCCAGCTCACCGCCTTGGCGGCCAGCCAATCTTCCAATTCCGCCCGTGACAGGGTGCGGGCAGCCCGCCTGTCGACGCTCCGCGACGGCGCCAGATTGTCGACGAGGGTTCGGGCGGGCCTGGACATGTGCAGCCCGTGCGGCCACGGCAAATCTCCGGCAATCTCTGGGCGCAAGCCGGGTGGGCGAATCCGGACTTCCAGCCCGGGCAGCGTCAGATGCGTCCGGCGGACTTCAGTGGCCATGTGGAGAACGCCGCCAACCACTTTGCCGTTCTCTGCTGCTGAGCGATCCACGACAACTGCCCCAGGCAGCATTCGTCCCAGGATGCGCCAGAGGTTCTCCGCCACGATGTCGGCCGGATCGCTGTTGAGATCGGCGGTGTAGAGCCTGGGTGCCAAACGGCGAATGCGCCCATCGGACACACCTTTGCTCAAGGTCGGGGTTGACGCGACGCCTTCATCACCGTCAAAGAACACCGTTCGCCAGCCCGTCGGCCAATAGGAAGGCAGCGCACGCGCCATACCGCAACTCTACAAAACCGCGCCGCTTATTCGACAATAATTTTCCCAATTCGCCTTATTCGACAATTTTTTTCCAAATAAAGGCGATATCAGGTGGATTTTCGAGCTACCGGGTGGGGGTGGGGAGGGATTGGCCTCGCTGGGGGA
>JAPOSH010000159.1:7774-14209 GCA_026709815.1 bacterium
CGCCCCCCGGGGGGGGGGGGGGCGCGGGGGCCCCCCCGGGGGGGGGGGGGGGGTGGAGCAGGAGTCTTGGGCGAGCGCTTCGGGGGTGTCGCCGAAATCCAGGGTGCCGAGGGCGGCGCATGCGGCCGCCAGGGCGGCCGGATATTGGGGGTGGTCTTCGAAGGCGGCGGCCAATGCGTTGCGCCGGGCCACACCGGCGCGCCGGGTATAGGGCAGCGCGCAGGTGTCGGCCACGCCGTCCTCGTCGCTGTCGAACGGATAGGGGGTGGTGGGGCCGACGAGGCTGTGGTTGATGCAGAACTGCGAGTGGTCGATCACATCGGAGTAGAACAGCAAAGAGCGCACCGCGTCCACCGGTTCGGGCGCTACGGGCACCAGCTCGCCGTTTCTCAACCCCCGCTCGGCCCGGCCGCAGATGTCGTCGGTCAACGCTTCGTCGGTGTCGCCCAAATCGGTGGGAGCGGCCTCACAGGTCCCGGCCGACGACTCGTCCGCATCGGTGTCAGGGTTGTCGGACCGGCCAAAGAGGGCTTGGGCGAATGCTTGCGGGTGCAGGGTGGCCAGCATCGCCAAGGCCTGTTGATGGGCCACCGCAGCCCGGCGGGTGCGTTGAAGGGCGCAGACATCGGCAACGCCGTCGCGGTCGCTGTCGAACGGGAAGGTGGCCAAGCCGCCGAGGCTCCTCGCGGCGCAGTAGTCGGGCCCGCTGACCACTCCGGAGAAAAAGCCGGACCCCGACCGGTCGGCCACGGTGACCACCACCGCGTCGGTGTGCGTCTGCACATCGGCGTCGTCGTTGTTATCGGGGTTGGGGTCGTAGCGCACGGTGAGCTCGAGGACAAGGGTCACGCTGTTGAAGTCGCCGAGCTCGGGAGCGTCGAAGTAGGCGAAGAATCGGTCGGCGTTCTTCAAACGCCCCCCCGCGGTGGGGTGATACACGCCTTGGGCATCGGCGAGCCATTCTCCGGCGGCGAAGCCCTGTGCCTGCTCGCTCCTCGACATCGAGGGCCGCTGGTCGATGCGGGGATGGGTCTGCAGGCCCTTGTACGCCCATTGGTACGCCACCCGCTCAATCGCATCCCTGCTGACCAGCCCGGAGCTAAAGCCGCCGGCCAACCTCACCAAGCTGCCCGGCGCCACAGCCTGGTCGGCGCCGGCCCGTGCTTGGAGGTCGTCGGCGCCGTCTCTCATGGTGATCTTCACCACATCGGTGGCCGCCACCCCCCACCGGTCGGTCACCGTGAGCTGCACATACACCATTTCGGCTTCGCCCCGCACCACCTCGGGGAGCCTGAATGAGGCGTCGGGAGTGTCGGCGCCGGTCAGCAGCAGTCTTGAGCCCCGGAATCGTCTTCCCAACTCGCCACCCGACTCGTTCAGCACCTGCTCCCAGCGATAGGCGAGATCGTCGCCGTCGGGGTCGAACCCGATTCCCCGAAGCTGCACCACCCCGGTGGGAGGATCGGATTCGGGAAAACCGCCGTCTGCGCCGTCGGGAGTGTCGATGTCTGTGGGCGCGGTGGCGGTGGGGGCGCTGGTATCGGCCACCACCAGCTCCACCGTGAATACGGTGCGTCGCCCGCCGGGGTCTGTCACCTGCACCTGCACCGGGAATACTGCGCCCTCTTCGGTGTCGGGGGGCGCTTTGAACTCTGCTCTCGACATCGCTCCCGGCCGGTTGGATTGTGCGGGAACCACCCCGGTTCCCGACCAGGTGTGGATCAGCGCAGCAGTTCGGCCCGCGCCGTCGGCTTCGCCGGTGGCGACGAGCTCGATGCCCTCTTCGGCGGCCGTCGGGCTGACCACATAGCGGTTTTCGCCGGCGGCCAGCACTCCCTCGCGCTTTTCCGTCGTGGTGGCGCCATCGGGGTCGGACTCGGGAAAAGCGATCTCCACCTCGGGGTCGTCGTGGAAGTCGAAGATCCTGATCTGGGCGATCTGCGATGCGCTGGCGCCGTGTTCGTCGGTCACCGTCAGCCGGTAGAACACGATGTAGGGCGCGGTGCCCACCCCGCTGACGAAGGGAAGCCGGGCCACCGTCTCGGAGCTCTGCGAACCGGGCGAACGGGGATCCTCATCGGTGCTCAGCATCTTCTGGCCTTCAGCATCGCCGGGGAGTGAAGCCGTGACCGAGCTGGCGCCCCTGGTGTGCAGGCGCTCCCACCGAAAGCTCTCATCGGTCAGCTCGCCGTCGGGATCGAAGCTGGCCGACCCGTCCAGCACCAGCAGGGTTGCGGCCCGGATGTGCCACTCGGTGCCGGCGTTGCGGTTCTCCCACGGGCCGCTTACCACGCCTTCGATGGTGTACCGCTCCTCGTTCTCGTCCACCATGCCGTTGCGATTGTCGTCCACGCCCTCCTGATCGTCGCGGTCGAACAGTTTGGCGGTGACGTCTATGTTCGCAACCGGCGGACGGTTGATGCGGAGCGTCACCTGGTCGCTGTCGGTGGCTGCGGGGCGACCGCGGTCGGCGACGGTCAACCGGAACTCCAAAATCCAGCCGAAGCGCTGTATCAGCTTGGTCGGCGGAACCTCGAATGTGGCAGTGGGCGACGTCGGGCTTTGCTGGTTCAGCTCGATCCACTGGTACGCCTCGGTGAGCACCTCCCACTGATAGCTGGCGATTCCCCCGCCGGCATCGGGGTCGAAGCTGTCGGAGCCGTCGAGGGTGACGATGGCTGGGGTGGTCTCTGTGGCCTCGGTTGTGATCTCCAACTCCGCAATGGCCACCGGCGCCAGCTGGTTCTCGCTCTGCGCCGATGCCGGGGCCGCAAAAGAGCACAGCGCACCGCACAGCACGCCAACGATCAGCTTTGAGATATTTCGCAAAGTGAGCCAGTTTCTGTTTGATAATACCCGCCGCGGTCGGCTTGCATTCTCTCACAAAAGAACTGACCACCTGTCAATTCTCAGCACCGTACAGCGGCTCACCGCGGATCTGCGATTCAGGCAGAGAGCTGCAAACGCCTTCGCCGAGGGGGGTCGATGTCGAGCTTGGCCTCGACGCGGGTAAGCTGGCTCTCACGCGCTACCCCGATAAACCCCCGACCGCAACTGTCCCCACCCGCAGCCCGACATCGAGAGCAACGCGGCGCGGACAAGAAAGAATGCGCTTACCAGAGTAGACACAGATCGGTGGTGTCGTTAGCATCCCGTAATATATCTAGGAAAAGGCAAGTACCCAACCCTTTCACCGGCGAGATGGTAGACGCAACATATGTATAAGGATGGGGTGTCGCTGACTATCCCAAACTCGCATCGCGGTGATATCAGCAAAGCTCTGATAGGCGAGTTACTCAAACAGGCGGGTGTGTCTCGATCCGAATGGTGCTGTTGCTGAACAGATGCGCGACGCATCGCCGCCCAATTAAGTGCCTGGCAGTAGAGCCGAGCTGGGCTGCTCTTAGGCTGAGACAGCGGTCAAGCGGCTTCAGTGGAAGGGTCGACGTCGAGTTTGGTCTCGATGCGGGCAAGACGTAACCCACCGCCGGTAGACAGTCTCATTGAGTTCGGAAACATCGCTGGAGTTGAACTATGGCGGCTTCCAGCGACTCCAGCGCCTCGCTCTGCTGCTGCAAACCCTGTCGCAGATCTTCTCGAAAGTTCCGAATTTGTACGAAGAACATGGCGATCAACCCAGTGCCCACCCCTGCCACAGTGATCATGAATACATTGCTCACGGTTTTTCCCTCTCAACGCAGACGACCATTCAAGGGCGAGTGCCATCACACGCTACTCCGACAAACCCCCGACCGCTATAGGTCAAACCGCTACAACGAACTCCCCATCCGCGGCGATGGCAGCGGGCAAGGCGTCGCCGTGGGCCTCGCAGGAGACGATGTAATCCGCCTCTGCCTCTCCCGACCATGAGTTTAGCAAGGGCTGGTCTCCGGCGACAAAAATGCGGCCAGGCGGGCGATATGAATCGCCCTGGGTTGTGGTGGTGGGGCGTAGGCTGGTCAGGCGGCTTCGGCGGGGGGGTCGATGTCGAGCTTGGCTTCGATGCGGGTCAGCCGCTCTCCATGACTTCGGAGAACATCGTAGATCCCGTCGATTCTCTGGCCCTGGGCACTGATCTGGGCGGTGAGCCTATGCTCTAGACCTTTGATCTCATCGAGAATGGCAGCAAAGCGCCGTTCAGAATCAGCTTTTTGCTCATCGAAACGCCGGTTCATGTCCTCGCGTTGCTCGGCGAAACGCTGATTCATGTCCTCGCGATGCTCATCAAAGCGCCGGTTCATGTCCTCCCGTTGCTCGGCGAAACGCTGATTCATGTCCTCGCGATGCTCGGCAAAGCGCTGATTCACGTCCAGGCGCAGGTCACCAATTCGGTCGCCCTTTTCTTTCCGCCTGCTCCGCACCGTCATGATCACCCAACCGATCAGCCCAGTTGCACCCGAGCCGATCAACGCAGCAACGATCGCACTCATACTTCTTCCTCACAGAGGGTTGCTCAGGGGGAAGCTTCAGGTCATGCTATCTGGGCCCGAGGCCAAGTCGCAACAGCTCCGACCTAGGCGGCTTCGGCGGGGGGGTCGTCAATGTTGAGCTTCTGCTCGATCCGGGCTAGCCGCACCCCGTGGCCGGTTACAGTCTCATTGAGCCTGGAGACATCGGCTTTGAGCTGGCCCACATCGGCTTTGAGCTGGCCGACATCAGCTTGGAGCTGGCCCACATTGACTTGGAGCTGGACCACGGCGCCTTGCAGCGACTTGATAGCGTCGCTCTGCTGCTGCAAACCCTGCCGGAGATCCTCTCGCAGGTTCTGGAGCTGCATGAAGAACATCGCGATCAGCCCAGTGCCCACCACCCCGACCACGGTGGTCATGAATACATCGCTCATAGCTTTTCCCTCTCAACGCAGACGGCTATTCAAGGGGAAGTGCAACGAAAGGCTACCCGGGCAAACCCCGGGCCGCAACAGCTCCGAGCTAAGCGGCCTCGGCGGGGGGGTCGATGTCTAGCTTGGTCTCGATGCGGGCCAGGCGCTCTCCATGGCCTTTGAGTTCGGCGGTGAACTTGTCGGTGAGCCTGATCTCAAGGTCTTTGACAGCGGCCGTGTTGTCGTCGAGCTTCTGCTCGAGGCCTGAGAATCTGACGGACAGGTCGCGCATGTAATGGAAGAGCATCCCGTACAGCCCGCCGAACAGGCCAGCGCCCACCCCATGCTGCTTGAAACCCAACCCAAATTGTCGCGAAGAGTCAGAAACACCTCACTCGAAGGCACCGGACACTCATTTGACATGCAGCCCGCTGCCAGCATGATGCTTCAATCACTCACATAACCACTCGTACAGGGAGGCAACATGTCAGCACATAGCAAGCTCACCGCGGCGTTCGTGGCGGAGGTGGGAAAGCCGGGCACTTACGGCGACGGGGGCCGCGGCTCCCACGGACTGGCCCTGAGGGTGCGGCAGTCCAAGCGCGGGGGCGTGACCAAATCGTGGGTGCAGCGAATCACCATCAACGGCAGGCCAACCCACATCGGGCTAGGCCCGACATGGCTCGTGTCTTTGGCTGAAGCCCGCGATTCGGCGGTGGGCAACCGCCGCAAGGCAGACAAAGGTGGCGATCCAAGGCGCCCCGACTGCGCTCCGACCTTCGCTGAGGCCGTTGAGCAGGTCATCGCCCTGCACTCCGCTGGCTGGAAGGCCGGAGGCGGCACCGCTGGCGCTTGGCGCACCCAGCTTGCCCACCACGCCGCCCCCCTGGCCGACAAGAGGGTTGACAAGATCACCTCTGGCGACGTGCTCGACGTGCTGGCGCCGATCTGGCTCACCGTGCCGGAGATCGCCAAGAAACAGCGTCACCGCATCAACGCAGTCATGAAATGGGCCATCGCCCACGGCTACAGACAAGACAACCCAGCAGGCGACGCCCTCGCCGCCGTCCTGCCGAGGCAAAGAGCCGGGCGCCACCACCGCGCCCTAGCTGCCGAAAAGGTGCCCGGCGTGATCGCCGCGGTGCGTGCCTCGCAGGCCTGGCTGGGAACCAAGCTTGCGTTCGAGTTGCTGGCCTATACGGCGTGCCGGTCGGGCGAGGCGCGGTTGGCCATGTGGCCCGAGATAAACCGGGAAGCACGGGTTTGGACTATCCCGGCCGAACGCACGAAGACCTCGACCGAACACCGAGTGCCGCTGACTGACGCGTCGCTGCGAGTGCTGGCCGAGGCGCAACAGCTCGCCGACGGCAGCGGCCTGATCTTCCCCTCCGCCACCGGGCGAGTCCAGAACACCTCCAACATATCGAAGCTGCTGCTGGATTTGGATACGGGCATGGTTCCCCACGGGCTGCGGAGTTCGTTTCGGAGCTGGGCGGCTAGCTACACCGACTATCCGTGGGAAATCGCCGAGATGGCGCTGGGCCATACTGTCGGGAGCAAGGTGGAGCGCGCCTATTTGAGGACTGATCTGTTCGACAAGCGCGCCGAGCTGA
>JAPOSH010000161.1 GCA_026709815.1 bacterium
GGCCGAGGTGATCCGTCAGTGCGCCGGGGCCCCGGAACCCGACATCGCCCCCAGCGACGACCGGCGGGACCTGCCGGGAGGCTCGGGCCGCACCACCGACGCCGCCGACACCGTGCGGGGAACGGGCTTCGCGGTGGGCTTCAAGAACCTCATGTTCTCCGAGGGGTTCGACGACTACTCATCGGCCGCCTGCCGGGTGGCCGACGGGGTGGCCACCGTCACCTGTGCCTGCGCCGAGGTAGGCCAGGGGTTCGTGACCCTGGCCCAGCAGATCGCCCGCACCGAGCTCGGGGTGGACGAGGTGATCCTGGCCCCGGCCCAGACGGCCACCATCGGCTCGGCGGGGTCATCGTCGGCCAGCCGCCAGACCTGGATGTCGGGCGGGGCGGTGCAGGCCGCCTGCCGGGCGGTGCGCGATCAGATCTTGGCCGATGTGGCCGCCGACTGGGGGATGGCCCCCGACGGCCTGGTGCTGCGCGACGGCCGGGTGACCTCGCTGGACGGCCAACAGGAGGCATCGCTGGCCCAAATCACCGCCGGGGTCGGCTACGAGGCCGATGTGGAGTACCACCACGCCCCCACCGAGGCGCTGGACGAGAACGGCCAGGGCAACGCCCACGTGTCGTTCGCCTGTGCCGCCCACCGGGTGATCGCCGACGTAGACCCCGATCTGGGCCTGGTGCGAGTGCGCGACATCACCACCGCCCAGGACGTGGGCCGCATCCTCAACCCCACCCAGGCCGTCGGCCAGATCGAGGGGGGCACCGCCCAAGGCGTGGGGCTGGCGCTGATGGAGGAGATCGTGCTGGACAACGGCCTGGTCCGCAACGCCTCCTTCACCGACTATGTGATCCCCACCACCCTCGACATGCCCGACGTGACCATCGCCGCCTTCGTGGAAGAGCCCGAGCCCGGCGCCCCCTACGGCGCCAAAGGCATCGGCGAGCCCCCCACCATCTCCTCATCGGCCGCAGTCGCCGCCGCCGTCCGAGCCGCCACCGGCCTCGAACTCTCCCGCATCCCCATCCGCCCCCCCGACATCGCCCTCGGCTGAGGGGAGCGTTTCCGAAGCTGTAGGCTGGTTATCGAACAAGTTGTTGGATTAAACCTCATTATATTGTAAGGTAGATTTCCAGCAAATTGTAGGATGGCAGGAATTGACCAGCGAGAGAGAGCGTCCGTGTCCACAACGCTCACACCCAGCGGCTACATCCCACGAGTCAGCGACACCGCGATCCAAGAGTCGCTCGAAGCCATGCCAGCAATAGTGATAGAAGGCCCCAAAGGGTGCGGAAAGACGTGGAGCGGACGCAGATTCTGCCGAAGCGAGGTGCTATTCGACCAGGATCACAACGCGCGGCAGTCGGTGGCGGCAACGCCGGGATTTGTCTTGAAGGGCGACGAGCCGCGCCTGTTGGACGAATGGCAACTCGCAGATGAAGTATGGAACCAGGTGCGCCGTGCCTGTGACGAAGGCCATGGCAAAGGCCGATTCATCCTTACCGGCTCTGCGACCCCGGCCGATGACATCACCAGGCACTCCGGCGCCGGGCGGATCGGACGGGTGCGGATGCGCACGATGTCATTGCTCGAAAGCGGCGAGAGCACCGGGGAAGCATCCCTGCGAACACTGCTCAACGGCGAGGCAATGGCCACCCACCGACCTGACGCCACTTTCAGAGACGTCGTGGACGCGGTATGCCGGGGTGGCTGGCCCCGGCATCTTGACCAGCCGGCCGAAAAAGCTCAACTCCTTCTTCGCAACTACCTCAACGAGGTTGCTCGCACCGACATCTCCACAGTGGACGGAATAGCTCGGGACCCCTATGGCGTCCAAAGACTCCTTGCCTCCATCAGCCGCAACATCGCCACCACGGCGTCGTTCTCAAAGCTGGCGGCGGAAGCCTCGGGAGACAGGAATCTGAACAGAACGACCGCCACGGAGTACCTGCGATCGCTAGAACGCCTATTCGTTGTCGAAGACTTGCCCAGCTGGGTTACCCACCTGAGATCACGGGCCCGGTTGCGAAGCTCGCCCAAGCGGCACTTTGTCGATCCTTCGCTGGCCGCGGCCACCCTCGGCGCCACTCCCGACGGGCTGATGAGAGAGTTGGACGCACTCGGGTTCTTGTTCGAGTCGCTCGCAGTGCGCGACCTGCGCATCTACGGACAGTCGAACGAGGCCGACGTCTATCACTACCGCGACAGCGACAATCTGGAGGCGGACGCCATCGTCGAGGCCCGTGATGGGCGGTGGATCGCGGTCGAGGCCAAGCTGGGCGGCCAGCAGTGGATTGAGGAGGCTGCTCAGTCCCTGCTCCGCTTGAAGCAGAAAGTGGACACCGACCGCGCTGGCGAGCCGTCCAAGCTGCTCATCATCACCGCCACCGGCTACGGCTACGACCGACCCGACGGCACCACCGTCCTCCCCATCACCGCCCTCGGCCCTTAGGGGCTGCGAGGAGCAGAGCGGCAGCAACCATCGACTGCGACCAAGAAACGGTCGAACGACGCGCTGGACCCGAGCGGTTCTGTCCCGGCCCCTATCGCCTCAGCAACCAGCGCGGCGACCGCAGGGGAATCAGCTTCGGAATACGACTTTCTGTTATCTCTGCGGCCTGTCCTGCGAACCAACTCGCGCTTGGGGTCGGAGATTGAGTCGACATTTCGAACTCCTTTTGCCAGAGTTCCAGCCCAAGACCCTCTCATCGCCTCAGTTGCCGTTGGAAACAACAGCCACCACGCCTCAATCTCTTCAACAGGAACGACGGCATGCGCGTTATCAATGCCGGCATTGATGAGTTCCTCATTCGTCGACTGCTCCACCAGCCCATGCGGATCAGACTCGTCTGCGTCGCGATGAACGAACACGCAGGCAACCGCTTGCGGGTGAGCCTGGACAGCGCGGCGGAGTTGATCCAACCACTTGGCTACCTTTGGGCCTGAAGCTGATCGCTGTAGCGAGATGGGCCTGGGCAAGGGGTGCACCCTTCCCTTCAAGGCCGGGCACCGTGCCTCGATCAGATGTGATATTGCCCGAGCGTCGTTAATGCTCTCACCGAAGACGAGCGCAACAGCAGGGGACCGGCGCGGCGCGGCTCTGCCCATGTCACGCGACGGAGTCGGGCACGCCGCCCAGAGCACCGGCGAACCAAAGCTCGCCGAGGCGCAGATCTGAGCTATGCTGGACGCGAGCCAGTTGACGGCTGTCCGAATAGGGGATGACTGACGCTCCAGTCTCCATATTTCGAGCGCAAACCACGAGTTCTGAGGGCTTCAGCCGGTTCACGAAAGTCGGTGAATGCGTTGTGACCATAATCTGTGACAACCTTGATGCCTGCCGCAATCTGTCGACCAGCACGTCCAACGCATACGGGTGCAATCCGTGGTCCACCTCCTCAATGGCGGTGAAGGGAGGTGGGTCGGGTTCGTGAAGCGCCGTCAAAAGGGCCAACAGGCGGACCGTCCCGAAAGAAGCATCCGCCAACTCGACTGGCGACGACAAGCCCCGTTCGCGAAGAGCAACCGCGACGGCCCTGCCCGGGCCGCCGACGGGCACAAACTCAATGCTGTCAAGGCCGGGAAGACAGTAGCGCATATCGCCTAGAAGACTCTCGAAAAACTCCCCATCGGTAGTGGACAAACGGTGCAAAGCTGAAGCCAGGTTGCCAGCATCGTCAGCGAGGCGGCCTGGAACCATGTGAGACGGCCGCCGGGCCTCCTGCATGTCCGGCTCTAAGACTCGAATCGACGACAGAAACTCGGCCAGGACGCGTATGCCTTCGCCGCCCTCGTCGTCAGCGAGCCGCGGCAGCGTGGACAGGCCGGTCGTCTGTGCGGTGGCAAGCCTGCGTCGGGCCGGCTCACCGTCAGAAGTTGGGCCCTCGGGACCAATCTCAAAATGTCTGCCGCTGACAGTGATTCGACGCCCTCGCCCCTTGGTGCGCTTGAAGGTGAAATCCTCTGAGCGAGTGAGGGCCCCTAAAGGAGTGGAGCGGAATTGGAGCTTGTACTCATCAAGAGCGCTGTCACTCGAGTGCTGCGTCAGTTGGCCGCTGACTTGGATTGTCACGCTTTGGCTGGTCTTCGCCGCGCTCTGCCTGCTGATGCGCGGCATGCCTCCCCATTCGCCGACGGCGGCGGCAAGGTCGAAACGGACTGTGGAGGCCAGAAAGCGCATCACATTGAGCACGTTCGTCTTTCCCGAGCCGTTCGGACCCACAAGCACCGTCAAAGCCCCCAGCGGGACCTTTACATCCTCTAACGACCGGAAGTTCCTGGCAGCGAGCGTCGTCAGGCGTGGATAACTCATATGCCGCTCCAAGCACCATTGCAACTTGTGATCCAACACTAGCCGCATACCGGTTGGGCTGGTATTTCCGGGGGCGGGGGGTGGGGCAGTAGCGGCCCGGTGGTCGCGGCGTTTACCATCTGCCGGGACGCCGAAGCGGCGACAGGCAAGGGGGAGCGACGTGGAGTTCGCGATGTTCTATGAGATTCCGGTGGCTCGGCCCTGGACCCGCGAGAGCGAGTACAACGCCTACCAGAACACCATCCAACAGGCCGTTCTGGGCGACAAGATGGGCTTCCACTCCTTCTGGACGGTCGAGCACCACTTCTTGGAGGAGTACTCCCACTGCTCCAACCCCGAGGTGCTCTACGGCCACATCGCGGCCCTCACCGAGAACCTGCGGATCGGCTACGGCGTGCGGCTCTTGCCCAAGCCCTACAACCACCCGGTGCGCACCGCGGAGTCGGTGGCGGTGCTCGATCTGATCAGCGACGGGCGGGTGGAGTTCGGCACCGGGCGCTCGTCCACCCGGGCGGAGCTGGAGGGTTTCGGCATCCACCCCGACGAGACCCGGGCCCAGTGGGACGAGGCCCTGCGCCACATCGTGGGCTGCTGGACCAACGACGAGTACGAGTTCGAAGGCGAGTACTGGTCGATGCCAAAGCGCCGGGTGCTGCCCAAGCCCCGCCAGGATCCCCATCCGCCCATCTGGGGGGCCACCAGCTCGGTGCCGGGCCACTACGAGATCGGCAAGCGGGGCATCGGGCTGTGCTCGTTCACCGTCGGCCAGCCGCCCGAGGATCTGGCCGAGCGGCTCGAGGCGTACCGCAAGGGCCAGGCGGATTGCGACCAGCCGGTGGGGAAATTCCGCAACGAGCGGGCCGCCACCTTCACCATGGTGCACTGCAACGAGACCAACGAGAAGGCCCGAGCCGCCTCTGAGGAATCGTTCGTGTGGTATCCCGGCTACGGGGGCGGGCTCATCGCCTCGGTGGCCGACTACCTGGCCGACCTGGAGGTGGCCGAGCTGGGCACCTACCAGTACACCGGCGACGCGGCCAAGAGCCGCGACGAGGGCCTGCTGGGGCAGATCACCATGGACTACATCTGGGAGTCGGGCGCCGCGGTGGTGGGCGACCCCGACCGGTGCGTGGAGATCGCCAAGCGCTACGAGGCGGTGGGCTGCGACCTGCTGTTCTGTTTGTTCAACCCGTACAAGATGGCCCACGAGGATGTGATGACCTCCATCGAGCTCATGGGCACCTACGTGATCCCGGAGTTCAAGAAGACCTGAGAACAAGAAGACCTGAGAAACGGCATCACCGCCATTCACCCGCACTCGCCCCACACTGGAGACCGCCATGGCCCTGCTCAATATCCGCTACGACTTCCGGTGCCCCGACATCTGTCCCGTGCCGGTGGAGGAGCTGTACCACGCCGCCATCGAGCAGGCGGTGTGGGCCGAGGATCTCGGCTTCGCGTCGGTGACCCTGTCGGAGCACCACGGCGCCGACGACGGCTACCTGCCCTCGCTGGTGGCGCTGGCCTCGGCCATCGCCGCCCGCACCGAGAGCATCCACATCATGCTGGCGGCGCTGATCGCCCCCATGCACGACCCGCTGCGCATCGCCGAGGATCTGGCCGTGCTGGACCGGATCAGCAAGGGCCGCATCAGCGTGACGGTGGCCGGGGGCTACGTGCCGTCGGAGTTCGAGATGTTCGGCCGCGCCACCGGCGACCGGGTGCGCCTCACCACCGAGATGGTGGAAACCCTCAAGGCGGCGTGGACCGGCGAGCCGTTCGAGTTCCGGGGCCGCACCGTGCGGGTCACCCCCACCCCCTACCAGGATCCCCGCCCCGCCATCTGGCTGGGGGGCAGCGGCGAGAAGGCCGCTCGGCGGGCCGCCCGCATCGCCGACGGGTTCCTGCCCACCATGCCCGAGTTCTGGGACTTCTACCGCAACGAAGTCATCAAGCTGGGGCGCGACGACCCCGGCCCGGCCACCTCCGGCGGTGTCGGCTACCTGCACATCACCCACGACCCCGACGCCACCTGGGCCAAGGTCGCCCCCCACGCTCTGCACGAGATGAACGCCTATGGCCAGTGGGCGGCCGAGTCGGGCGCCGCCACCGGCTTCGAGCCCGTAAGCAATGCCGACGCCCTGCGGGCCATGGGCATGCACCAGCTCCTCACCCCCGCCGAGGCCATCGAGATGATCGGGGCCATGGGCGAGGCCGACGCCCTTATGCTCCACCCCCTCATGGGCGGGCTCAACCCCGCTTTGGCCTGGGAGAACCTCCGCCTCTTCGAGACCGAGGTGCTGCCGCACATCTGAGCCAACGCGTCGCCAACCCCTACCCGGGTCCCCACTGGTCTTAGCGCCTCCTGCTAGGTCTCCGACGGCACCTCATAGCGGTCGGTGTAGTGGGCGAACTGCTCGCGGACTTCGTCGGCGAACAGTCCGAAGTCGTCCAGGGTGTAGCGGTGCCGGCCGAAGCGTTCTTGGGGGTTCTCCTCCATCCAAGCTGCCATCCGCCGGCGGCCCAGGTCGCCGAACTCCATATTGAAGTGGCGGTAGATGCGCTCCACCGAGCCCACCGGGTCGTCCATGAACTCGGCGTACTGGAGATCGAACACGGTGTCGTCGGATCCTCGTCGGTCCCGGAACTCAGTGCCTGCGGCGATACCGTGCAGGCACTTGTCGCGCCAGGCCCGGCCCACCCGGGCGAAGTCCACCTGGTCGGTGTTGGTGGCGTGGAGAGTGCAGTTGAGACTGGCCACCGACCCCACCACCTTGATCGGATCGCGGTGGGTCCACACCACTCGGGCGTCGGGGTACACCGCGTACACGGTGTCGAGGTGCCACATGTGCCCCGGCGTCTTCAGCGCCCAGCGCTGGGTCGGGATGGTGGATTGCAGCACCTGCAAGCACAGGCGGTGGAACTGGTAGGCCGGCACCATGTCACAGGTCTCGAACCACGCGCCGTAGGAGTCGAACGTGCCCTGGGTCTCGAAGTGGACCGACTTGAAGGCGCCGCCCAAAAGCGTGACGCACTCGGTGGGCAGCGTGGCCGCCATCGGGTGCATGGCCTGCACGCTGGGGGCCAGCCTGGCCAGTCGGCCCGAGCCCTTCACCGATTCGGCGATGCGGGGATCCTCTCTGTGGCTCGACAGCGTGGGCGGCGGCGCCACCGCGGCCGACTCCCACCCCAACAGCGACCGGTTCTGAGGATCCAGATCCAGCAAGTTGCTGAGCAGCGTGGTGCCGGTGCGGGGCATGCCGGTGACGATGATCGGCGCGGCGATCTCCTCTCGCCCCGCCTCGGGATGCTGTTTGACCCAGTCGAACACCCGCAGCCGCAGCTGAAGCGTGCTGTCGAGCAGCCCTGTCAGCATCATCCGCCCCAGTTGGCTTAGATTTCCCTCGTCGTTGATCGAGTCCACCAGGATCTCCAACCCCTCCTGCCACCCGTCGGGGCCGAAGTCGTCGAGCTTGGCCGACTCCTGGGCCTTGTCTGCCAGTGCATCGGCGTTCAGCCGCCCGTGTCGGGGTCGGACACGGCGAACGGCGCGGCCGTAGCCGTTCAGCGCCCGCACCGCTAGGGGAAGCGACCTCTTGTCGGTGGCTCGGACCTCTCGCTTGGCTTCGCTCATGGTGGCGTAGGGTAACCCCTCGATGCCGCGGCGATCAGGCGGTGCCGGCGGCGAGGGCGTCACCGATGCGCAGGAGCTGGGCGGTGGCCCCGCCCAGGGAGAGCTCGAGGTGCTTGGCCCACACGTAGTAGCGCCACAGCGGGTAGTCGCGGTCCACGCCCATCCCGCCGTGAAGGTGCTGGGCGGCGTTGGCCACCCGCTGCCCGCCGTCGGCGGCCCAGTACTTGGCCACCGCCACCTCGGTGGCCGCCTCCAGACCCTGGTCCAGTCGCCAGCACGCTTGCAGGGCGGTGAGCCGGATGGCCTCGGTGTCTATGTAGGCGTCGCCCGCCCGCTGGCCCACGGCCTGAAAGGTGGCGATGGGACGGCCGAACTGCTCCCGCTCGCTGGTGTAGGCCGCGGTCAGCGCCAACGCCTCGCTCACCACCCCCACGGCCACCGCGCACAGCGCGGCCGTGCATCGCTGCATCAGCCATTCCACCGGCGCAACGCCGACGCCCAGCCGCTCAGCGGGCGCCTCGGACAGCTCGACTCTGCCTTCGATCAGCCCCGACGTGGTCTGCTGAGGGGTCACGTCAACCCCAGAGGCGGCTTTGTCCACCAGGAACAGCCCGACCTCGTCACCGGTGGATGCGGACACCAGAAGGCAGTCGGCCTGATCGGCGAACGGGACCATGTCTGCGGTCCCGCTCAGCGCCCAGCCATCCTCCGTAGCTCGCGCCGGCGCCGGGTCGCGCCCCGGCGATGCCAGCGCGGGCGAGACCAGCGTCGATCCGCCGGCCAGCGCCTCCAGGCACGGGTGGTCGGGGCTGAACTCGGCCACCGCCATGGCCGCCACCGGGGCCAGGAAGGGCACTTTGGCAGTGGTGCGGCCGATCTCCTCGAGCAGCAAGCATGCGGCTAGAAACCCCAGGCCGCCCCCGCCACGGCTCTCGGGCAGCGAGACGCCCACCAGCCCAGCGGTGCTCAGCGCCTGCCATGCTTGGCGGTCGTGGGCTGCTCCGTCGGCTTCCAGCCGCTTGTGCCGCTCCGGGGTCGAAAGGTCGCCCAATATCTGGCAGCTCAGATCGGCTACCGCCTGTTCCTGCTCAGAAAGGGAGAAGTCCACCGAAAGAGTGTGGCACCCTGCTGAGCGGGGGGCGCATTTGAGCAAGAATGGCCACTCTGTCTCGCCCTTGCGCTCGTCTCGGTGGCATCGTGGTCTGGCTGTTGGGCGCGCTCGTTTTGCAGACGGCGTGCGCCGGCAACCCGGCACCGCAATCCACCCCGCTCAGCCCGACCTCGCCGGCAGCCACAGAGGCCGCGGTGGCACCAGAGGCCGCGGCGTCGACAGCGACAGCAACGCCGAACATACCGGTGACGGCGACTCCAACAGCGCCAACCACCCCGGCCGCGGCGGGCGCCACTGCGCTCCCGACAGCCGCCGACCCCGCGCCGATCCCCCCGCCCGCCTCTGCTCAATCCCCCCAGGCGACTGCCCCGCCTGCTTCGGTGCCAGTGGCCCCAGCGACTGCCCCGCCGTCGCCCACCGCATCGGCGGCGCCAGAGGCCCCGCTGCCCAGCTGGCGGGGAAGCCTCGACTACCGGGTTGTGGCCGCCCACCCGCACGACACCTCATCGTTCACCCAGGGACTTTTGTGGTCCGACGGGCTGGTGTTCGAGAGCACCGGGCTGCGAGGCCAGTCGGTGCTCCGAGCCGTGGACCTGCCCACCGGGCGAGTACAGGCCGAGGCCGCCGCCGATCCCCGTCACTTCGGAGAGGGCCTGGCCCTGGTGGGCGACCGGCTGGTCTGGCTCACCTGGCAGGCCGGCGCGGCCACTGTCCATCGCTCAGACACGCTCGAGCCGACCGGCAGCTTCGCCTACGCCGGCGAGGGCTGGGGGCTGTGCCACGACGGCGCTCGCCTGGTGATGAGCGACGGGTCGAGCACGCTCACCTTCCGCCACCCCGCCACGTTCGAGGTACAGGGCTCGGTGTCGGTGGCCCGGGCCGACGGCAGCGCGGTGAACCGGCTCAACGAGCTGGAGTGCGTCGGCCGCCAGGTGTGGGCCAACGTGTGGCTCACCGACCGCATCGTGGTCATCAACCCGGCCACCGGAGCAGTCGAAGCCGAGGCCGACATGGCCGGCCTCATCAGCCCGCACCCGGTGCTGACCGACGCCGACAACGTGCTCAACGGCATCGCCTATCGCCCCGACACCGGCACGTTCCTCATCACCGGCAAGCGCTGGCCCGCCATTTTCGAGGTCCGGTTCGAGTCCCAGCTCGAATAGCCCGCGGGCCGATCAGCCCGGGAACTCAGCGCCGGTCGTACACGACGACGGTGTCCGAGCCCGAGCGGCCGAACACGTCGGGGGCGTATATCTCCTCGGCCTTGGCCGGAGGCACCGCGAACGTCCCGGGGGTGGTGGCCCGAACCACGTAGCTGTATTCGTGGGTGCCGGCCCACAGGTACGACGAGAACGCCTCGGCCCGATCGTCGCGGAGGTTCTGGTGCTCGTACCAGGTCCATCGCCACCATGAGGCGCCGGCGTCGCGGCGGGGGGCGTCGACCTCCCCGGTCACCGCCAGCGCCGGGTTGAGCGGCTCGAAGCCCGCGGGCATGGGGTCGACCAGCGCCATGTTGGTCCGCCGGCTGTCATTGACCATGGTCAGGTTGACCCGCACCTCGGCGCCGGCGCGCACATGCCACACGCCGTCGGCGTCGAGCCGCACATCGTCGGGATCACCGACCGCCTCATAGCTGCGCTGCACCACGAAACCGCGATCCAGCGCCTCCAGTTCGAAGTCGTCGGGGGCGTAGCGCAGCCCGATGCGGTAGTAGAGGCGGCCCTCTCCGTCTTTTTGCACGATGAGGTCGGAGTCCCCGATGGCCAGCAGCTCGGCCATCGGCACCAGCGTCGACGCCCGGTCGGTACTGCGACCGGCGAAAGCGTGCTGTGCGGCGTAAAGGTCGCCCAGCCACACTCGGGCGATGAAGTCGGGGTCGGCAGCCTCGAAGGCGTCGAAGTAGCGGTTGAGGGCCAACAGGATGAACGAGTTCTCCTGCACGTTGCCCCAGCGGCCCCTGACCCGATGGCCCAACAGCCCGGCCACCACCTTGGGAACGAGGTCCGACTCGGGTGCCATCGCCACTAGGGCGTCGAGCACGATGCCGTCGGTGCGGCGGTCGGAGTGCAGGATCAAATAGGCGTCATCTCCGTAGTCGGTGGCGAAGGTGGCAGCCCCGGCCGTCTCGGTCACCCGGTTGTTGAGGACGCGCTCGATCTCGGCCTCGATCTCGGCGTCGTCGACCAGCGGCCAGATCCAGGCCATGGCGTCTAGGCCCAAGTCCGCGCCCCGGCGATTCCAAAGGCTTCGGGCCGCTCGGAAGTCTTGATCCCCGGCCAGGGCGCGCACATGCAGCGCGTAGGCCGTGAGCATCTCGCTGGCCCGCGGGCCGTAGTCGCCCGGGATGCGGTCCTCGATGCTCGCCAGATACTCGATGCCCCGTCCGATGACATATTCTGAGACTGCGAAGCCGTTGTCTTGCGCCGTTAACAGGGCGTGCATCGCCTGAATCGACGCATACGGGTGCGAGCCAACCCGGCGCGACCACCAGCCGAAGCCGCCGTCGTGGTTCTGAAGCGCGCTCAACTCGGCGATGTCGCGGCGCACCGCGGCGTCGAGCTCCTCGGGACGGCCCAGGCCCTCGGCCTCGAACGCGCCGAGCACGTCGCGCAAAGCGGCTATCGCCAGAATGCGGCTGGCATAGGCATCGGAGCTGGCGTACCGGTAGTCGGCCAGGTACAGCACGGCATCGGTGAGCGCTTGCAGAGCGGTGGAAGAGGTGTTCACCTCGAGGCCGCCGAACTGGGGAATCACCCCTGCAGGGGCGGCGATCGGCTGGAAGACGGCCCCTTCGTCCACCACGCCGTAGGCGGCGAAAGCCTCGCTGGTGGCCGGCGTGTACACCGGCAGGGCCACAACCTGGGCGTCGGCGTGGCCGCCCGCGGCCGATGCCGCCGCGACCCGCAGCCGAGCGGTGCCCGGTGAGACGGTGCGGGCCGGGAATCGGACCTCCAACCGATCATGGGCGGGCACCGTCACCCGGCGACCCGGCGAGCCCGCGAGCTGGAGGTTGGAGGCCTCCACCACCACGTCCACCTCCATCGGCGCATCGGTCTGGTTCTGCACCACGACCGGCAGCTCGAACTCGTCGCCGAAGTTCAAGAACCGCGGCGCCGAGGGCCGGACTTGGAGCGGGAGCCGCGCCGTGATGGCCGACTCGGCAGCGCCGAAGCGCTCGGCGCCCGACACCGCCACCGCCATCACCCGATACCGGGTGAGGCTGTCGGGCAAGTCGAACTCCACCGCAACCCAGCCGCCGATGCCGGTGGTGGCCTTCGGTTCGAACACCGCCACGGCGTCGAGGTTCTGGCGAACGTCGATGCCGACGAGGGGTCCGCCCGAGCCGCCGGCGGCGCCCTCTCCGAAATCAGCCTCGGCCATGTCATCGGCGTCTTCGTCTGCCCTGGCGACAGCGGTGGCCGCCTCTGGGACCACGGCTGAGCTCGGCGCTGCCTGAGATGGCGATGCCTCCCCCCCGGCCGGTTCGCTCGGGGCCTCCAGCAGGATCAGCCATCGTCCCCGAGCTGTGCTCAGATACACGCCCAACGGGCGGTAGAAGACGTCGATCGGGTCCATCAGCTCGTAGCCCGACAAGGCCAGCACCGCCTCGTCCACCACCATCAGCAGCACGTCGGCGCCTTCCACGGGCGCGCCCGCGGCATCTGTCACCTCCACCTCGACGGTCACCCGCGAACCGGGCTCGGCCACCGCCGACACAGGAGAGGCGACAACCTCCAGCGCCCGGCTCAAGGGCGGAACCCGCAGGGTGACGGTGCCCGAGGCGAAGGCGGGACGAAGCGGCGCGCCCTCGATCACGGCGCCGTCGGCCGCGGTGCGCGCCGCGGCCGACACCAGCTCCACCTGCACCACCAGCTCGGGCACGTGATCCTCGGTGATCGGAATGGAGAGCACCGCAGTGTGATCGGCCACCTCGAAAGTCCGGGTCTCGACGATCTGGCTGTGGGTCACCACCAGCAGGCCGGTGGCCGACTCGAAGGGAGACACCACCAAGACCTCGGCGTTGTCGCCCGCCGCATACCCCTCGGAATCGGGAATGAGCTCAGCGGTCTCCAACTCCACGCTTCGGCTGGGAACGGAGTCGCCGCCGCCGGAGACCCATCGGGTCAGCTCGCTGCGGTTGATCCGCCCCGAGCCGTCGGCCACTCGGGCCTCGATGCGGTACCGGCCTCCGGCGGAGGCGGCGAATTCGCAGGAAACCGGGGCTTCGGCCGAGATGACCTCGCAGGTCTCCTGGTCCACTGCGACCTCGGTCCACTCGCCGTCGGCGAATTGATAGACGATGCGCCCGGCGGTGATCTCGACCGGGCGCCCGACAACGGGTTTGCCGTCCACGTCGGCCACCACCGCCTCGACCTCGAGCCCGTCTCCCGCCTTGACAAAGGCCCGGGCGGAGCGAAGGCCCACATAGTGCCGCCCCGAGTGGACCAAAAGGTCGGTTGAGGAGGCCCAAAGCTGGCGGTTCACGTCGGTCACCTCGGCTTGGGCGGTCACCATCGAGGGGAGCTGATCGGCGTCGCCCTCGAAGTCCAGGCGCAGAACATGGACGCCCCCGGCATCGGTGAATCCGGTCAACCTCTCCCGCTGCGGCTCGACCCACGGACCGCTCGGCCGGTAGTCGTCAACGCGCCACCAGGGCTTCCACACCCCGAACGTGAAGTCGCTCCAGCCGGGAGGCGAATAGGAGGCCGCCTGGGTGGTGACAGTCCAGACCACCTCGGCGTCGGGCAGAGGGCCGCCGGAGAAATACTCGGCCTCCACCGCCACCTCGGCGGGCTCGTCGGCGAAGTACGGCCCGTGGTCAACGGGTCGGGCGGACACCTCGAACTCAGGCCGGCGGAACTCCAGTATCTGGAAGAAATGGGTGTGGAGCCTGTCGGACGATGCGCGGACCCCGACCCAGCCGGTCCCCACACCCACCTCCCACCGTCGCCCCCTCTTATTTTCAAGATCCTCATAATC
>JAPOSH010000056.1:0-6343 GCA_026709815.1 bacterium
CGACGCCCAGTTCTGGGCCGGCGCATCCGACCTGGCCCAAGCGCTGGTGGGCGATGCCGTCGGGGCCAACGTGTTCGTGGTGGGCATGGCCGTGCAGGCCGGGCTGCTGCCGGTGACCCCCGCGGCGCTGGAAACCGCCATCGAGCTCAACGGCGTGGCGGTGGAGCTGAACACCGCCGCGTTCGGTTGGGGCCGCTGGTGGGTGGCCGACCAGCCGATGGTGGAGGCGGCCGCGGCCCGGCAGGCAGCCTCGGCGGCCCGCGATGCCCGGGCGCCGGAGAACGCCGACCGGGCCGTGCTGGGCCAGAAGCTGCACGACCGCATCGCCGAGTTGGCCGACGGCGACACGGTGCTGGCCGCCGCCCTGGAGTTGTTCGCCGCCGAGTTGACGCGCTTTCAGAACCGGGCCCTAGCCGCCCGCTATCTCGACGCGGTGGCCGAGTTCGCCGCGGTGGAGCAGCGGGTACACCCCGGCGCTTCTGCACTGACCGCTGCGGTGGCCGCCGGCCTTTTCAAGCTCACCGCCTATAAGGACGAGTATGAGGTGGCCCGCCTCCTGCTGGACTCCGACGGTCACGCCCCCGCGGCGGCCGTCACCCAGCCCGGCGACCGGCTGGCCTGGCTGCTCCACCCCCCCGCCCTGCGGGCCCTCGGGTACAAGCGCAAAATCGCTCTGTCGGTGAGGCGCTGGCGTCCGCTCATCGCCCTTCTGGCCAAGGGCAAGCGCCTGCGGGGCACCCCCTTGGACCCCTTCGGCCGGGCCAAGGTCCGCCAACAGGAGCGCCGCCTGCCCGCCGAATACCTTGCCGCGCTCCGCCGCGCAATCGATGGCGCCACCGCCCCAGAAGAGCTGCAAACGGCCCAGGCCATCGCCGAGGCCGCCGACCTCGTCCGCGGCTATGAGGAAATCAAGCTGGCCAACATCGACAAGTTCCGCTCCCGCCTCGCCGGCCTGGCTGACACTTCCTGACCCAGAACCACCCCCACCGGTATTAGTTTGACTGCATGACTGCTATCGTGCAGTCATGCAGCAAGTCACTTGGAGAGCAGACTCAGAACTCGTGACCCGGGTCAAGATAAGGGCGCAGGAGCAGCAGGTCTCGATGAACGAGTTCCTCACCCGCCTCGCGCGGGCGGCAACCGACCCGTCAAAAGCATCGGCGCCCATAGAGGAAATACGATCACGCCTCAGGCTCGCCGGCCTGCTCTCGGATTTCCACGTTCCCGACGAGGAGCCGCCCGACGAAGAGGCGTTCAACGCCGCCCGCAAGAGGGCTGGGCAAGGCACGCCGCTCTCGAAGCTGGTCACCGAGAACCGGTGACGGTATTCCTCGACTCATCGGCTCTCGTCAAGCGCTACGCCGACGAGCCCGAAAGCCACTTGGTGCGGGCCATATCAGGGCCGGTGCTCGCCAGTGATCTGGCCTCCGTCGAAGTTCCGGCCGCCCTCTGGCGCAAGCACCGCATCGGTGAGATCTCAGCATCCGACGCCCACGTCCTGTGCCGGCGATTTCTCGACGATGTCTCCGCCATGGGCCTGGAGCGGAACACCGTCCTCATCGATGCGGGCCAAGACATCCTCCGGTCGGCGATCAGCCTCGTCGCCCGCCACCCGCTGCGGGCCTACGACGCCGTGCAGCTGGCGTCTGCGCTCTCAGCGTCTCACCTCATGGGCGGCTGCTCGTTCGGCTCCTTCGACCGCCGACTCTCTGCCGCCGCGGCCATCGAAGGGCTTCGCCTGCTTCAGTTCTCAATGTAGGCGCGGCCGAACAGGAAGACGGCGGCGCCGGCCCGCTGGACGCCTTTGACTTCCGGGGCGAGGGCCAAGCCCTCCTCGGTCACCGAGTAGACCATGGCCGGCAGCTGCTCGGCCCACACGCACTGCGCTTCAGCCAACGCCGCCCGCTGATTGTCCACGGTGGCCGCCCCGTACATGGCTTCCAGTGCGGCATCCATATCCGGGTGGCCGAAGGCCATGCGATTCGACCCGCTGGTGGAGAGGAGGTTGTCGTTGAACGACGCGACCCACGCGGCGCCATCAACATTGAAGCCCCAGCCGGCCATGTCATAGTCGGCCTGCACGATGACCCTGGGCAGCAGCACGGTGGTGACGGGGCCGAGGTCGACTTCCACGTCGAACCCCGCGGCTTCCAGCATCTCCTCAACCGCTTGGACGATCTCAGCGCCGGGATCGGCGTCGGCGTGCACCAGGAACAGCGAGCCATCCCAGCCGGTGTCAGCCTTCACCTCCTCCACCAGCGCCCGCGCCGCTTGCGGGTCATAGGCCGGTGCCTGATCGGCGCACTCCTGCAACTCGGGCGACCACAGCAGGGTGCCCTCGGCTGCGATGGCGTTGGTGGTCTTGAGCTCGCCCTCGAAGGCCCTCTCGTTGATGATCTGCCGGTTGATGGCGTGGTGGACGGCCCGGCGGACTCTGATGTCGTTGCCGATGGCGTCAGCGCCTCGAACCCCTTGGTTGAACAGGAACAGTCCGCCGACGTTCTGATCCTCCGAGCTCAGCACGGTGCCGGCCTCCCGGGCGTCGGCGAACACCCGCGGATCGCGCAGAAAGGCGGCGTTGAAGTCACCGGCCCAGAACGCCTCCCAGTTGGCCGCCGAGCTGCCAGGGAAGGTGAACTCGATCTCCTCGATACACACCGGACCGCCCCAGTAGTCGTCTCGGGCTCGCAGCACCGTCCGCACATTCGGCTCCACTTCGGCCACCTCATAGGGTCCGAAGCTGGCTGCGTTCACCAGATCGGGGCTGACCGCCAGCCGATTGCGCACCAGCCGGGCGGCGCTGGCCTCCGCGGTGGCGTTGACCTCCTCCTCATCGAGGAGCTGCGCTATGACCCGCGGGTTCACGATCATGCCGGGCTCGTCACCCAACAGGGTGGGGAACGTGCTCCACCCCCGGTGGAGTCGGAACACCACGGTGCGGTCATCGGGAACCTCGGTGTTGTCGAAGTCGATGAGGGCCACCGAGCCCGCCGCCCGGTTGTTCATGCCGTCGCCATGGGAGTCGAAGAAGCGGAGCATCGAGTCGACCACGTCTTGGGCCACAAGCGCATCGCCGTTGCCGTAGGTGATGCCCGAGCGGAGCTTCAACGTCCACTCGGTGAAATCCTCATCAGGGGTCAGAGACTCTGCGACATGGCTGCTGGACACGCCGGTCTCGGGATCGAACACCATCAGGAGATCCCATACATTCACCATCTGGGTTCCGCCGACGAGGGCGCCGCTGCCGGCCGTTGGGTCTATGTTGGCGTTGGGCGCGTACACCGCGTAGTTCACCTCGGTGCCCGCAACAGTGGCCTCGCAGCCACCCGCCATCGACTCTTCTCCCGGTAAGGACGCCTCCTCACCGCCGCTGCTCTCGGGCGCGGCGGGCGCCGCGTGATCCCCGCCCTGCGGCGCCGGCTCACCCCCGTCATCGGTCGACGGCGCCGGGGCAATGTCCCCACCATCATCGCCATCGTTGCCGCAGGCACCCGCAACCAAGCCGGAGATCAACAGCAATGCCAATAGCTTCAACCACCAATAGCACATTTCAATTTCCCTCGTAGTCTTTGAAACCCCAACTCTAGGGAAACTCGATTTCGAGGGCAACCGACCGCCTCGACCCCAACACCGGCAAAGAAGGCCGGGTTTTAGAGCTTCGCCTGCCGGGGGTCCCAGAGCTCGCGGGCCTTTTCTCCGACCCGGTTGAGGGCGAACACGGTGAGGAACATGACGATGCCGGGAGCGAACACAAGATGGGGATGGCGGTCGAAGTCGTCCTGCCCGGCCGCGATCATGTTGCCCCAGGTGGGATCCGGTCGCTGAATGCCCAGCCCGAGAAAGCTCAGCGAGGCCTCGGCCACTATGAGGACTGCGATGATGATGAAGGCGTAACTGAAGATGGGCAGGGCCACGTTGGGCACGAGCTCTCTGAAGATGATGCGGCGGCGGGAGGCGCCCATCGCCCGTGAGGCCAGCACGAATTCTCGCTCCGCGAATACCATGGTGCTGACCCGGGCCAGCCGGATGTAGGTGGGTATGCCCAAGACGGCCAAGGCGATGGCCATGTTGCGGGGACTTCGGTCCATGACGCTGGCCAGTGCCAGCAGCAGGATCAGCGGGGGGAAGGCCAGCAGCGAATCGACGATGACGCCGACTCCGGTGTCCAGCTTGCCCCGGAAGAATCCGGCTACCACGCCGATGGTGCCGCCCGCGATGATGCCGATGGCCACGGCCAACACGCTCACCTGCAAGGAGACACGGGCCCCGTAGACGATGCCGCCGAGCACATCCAGTGCTTGACGGTCGGTTCCCAACGGGTTGGCCGACAACAAATCGGGCCGCTTCAGGGTGGGGGTGTCGCCGAAGATGGTGGCCGAGGCGTCCCGCGCCTCGGCGAAGGGGAGGAAATCGGCAAAGGCGGCCGACAATCCCACGATGGCCACCCAGGCCACCGACAGCCACAGGCCGGTCTCGAACAGCGGTCCCCAAACGATCTTGCCCCCACTGTCAAGGGCGAAATACAGCAAGACCAGCCCGCCGACGGTCAAAACCACCCGGTATCCCGCATGCACATCGGTCAGCATCATCAGCCCAGCGGCGATGGCGGCCACCCCGCCGATCAGCCCCACCGCCACCCGCATGAGGCGATGGGCGTGGCTCAGGGGATCGACCACCATTCCGGCCACATAGCCGGCATCGGGAGCGGGCACGGTGTCAGCGGGCACGACGCAGCCTCGGGTCCAGGTAGCTGTAGGAGATGTCGATGGCGCCGTTGAGCACCACATAGAACGTGGCCAATATCAACACGCCGCTCTGGACGACGGGGAAGTCCCCGGTGTTCACCCCGTCGTTCACAATAAGGTCGCCCATTCCCGGCAGCCGGAAGATGGCCTCCACGATGACCGTGCCCCCGATGAGGCGGCCGAACGCCACCCCCGCCAGGGTGATGAGGGAGAACGACGACGGGCGCAGGGCGTCGCGAGCCAGGATGCGCACCGGCGGCATCCCTTTGGCGCGCGCCGACAAGATGTAGTCCTCTTGGAGCGTGGCCTGCATGTCGCCCCGCAAGAGCCGCATGAAGACCGCGATCTCGGTGAGGGCCACGGTGATGGCAGGCAAGAACGCGCTGCGGAGGTTCTCCAGCCGGCCATCGTCGGAGGTCCAGCGCACGAACCCCTGCCGAGGGAAAGAGGGCCAACGGTTTGTCAGCCACACCGTCAGCCCGGCAACGACCACCGCGGCGGCAACTCGGATCAGGGCCTGCTTCGCTCCGTCGCGGCGTGCTCGCCCTGCGCTCCACAGGAGCCACAGCGACCAGGCCAGCCCCAGCCCCAGTGCCCCATAACGGGGGATGGCGGAGTGGAACACGAACATGAACACCAACAAAAGCCCGGCCAAGAAGCTGGGAATGGAGATGATGCCGAAAGCCACGCCGCTGCTCAGCCGGTCGAAGCGGGTGCCGGCCCGGTACGCCGCCCAGGCCCCGACCGGCACCGAGATCAACAGGGCCAGCACCATGCCCATCAAGGCGATCTGCATGGTGACCGGGAAGGTCTGCCTCAAGCGGTCGGCAACCTTCACCCCCGGCCGGGTGATCTGCTCACCGAAATCCCCCTGGACGATGTTGCCCAGCCAGTCCACGTAGCGCGAGAACACGTTCTGGTCGAGGCCGAGCTCTCGTTCGATGCGCTCGTAGTCGCTCGCGTCGCCCTCCATGCCGATGATGGCCAAGATGGGGTCTCCGGGCACCAGCTCGATGAGCAGCGACGTGGCCAGGCTCACGATGATCAGTACCGGCACCAGCCGGACCAGCTTCAGTCCAATGGCTCGAAGCACGCCAGATCAGGCTCCGTCAGCGCGGGGCGCTCGCCAGGGTGTCCCGGCAAGCGCCCCGTCTGGTTGCATCAACCCTGGGCGATGTAGGCGTCGTGGAACAACAGCGCGCTGGCCTGGGTTCCCACGATTCCCCTTACCTCGGGCTTCCAGATGAAGAACTCTTCGATCGTCTCGTAGATCGCGCTGGGCCAGCTCTGGCGCCAAACCTCCCAGATCTCGGCCAGCGCCGCTTGGATCTCATCGTTATCGCTCGCCACTTGGAGCTTGTCCAAGGCGGCGTCCATGTTGGGGTCGGCATAGCCAATGCGGTTGTTACCGGCATCTGAGCGGAACTGGAGCACGGGAATGAACGGGGTCTCGTCCGACACGTTGAACCCCCAGCATGCCAAGTCGAAATCGGCGTTCACCAAGACCGTGCCGATCAAATCCAAGATGGTGCCGTCGTTGTCGACCTCCACCTCGAACCCGGCCGCCTCCAACAGCGCCTCAGCCGCGATGGCCCAGT
>JAPOSH010000056.1:6353-13748 GCA_026709815.1 bacterium
GGCCCAGTCGATGCGGCTCGGAGCGTTGTGGCATGCCAGGCGTATTGAACCGTCCCAGCCGGTCTCGTCCTTCACTTCCTGGACCAGTTCTCTGGCCCGCTCGATGTTCGGCTCCACCGGAGCGAACAGCTCGTCGTCCCAGTAGATCGAGTTGGTCGACAGCAACGACGACCCCGGCTGGCCGGTGCCCTCATTGGCCCGCTCGTCCATCACTCCGGGATCGACGGCTAAGGCAACGGCCTCCCGCAAGCGCACATCGGTGGTCGGCGGAGTGGAGCCCCGCACCCCATTGTTGATGAACACCACACCGCCGGCGTTCTGCAAGAACACATGGCCATTGGCATCGTCGCCGTTGGCCCGGGCTTCGGCGATGATCCGCGGCTCGCGCAAGAACGCAACCTGGAGTTCGTCGTTCTCGTACGCCTCATAGGTGCCCGGCGCGCCGGGAATGCGGATGAAGCGAATGGTCTCCACGCACACCGGGCCGCCCCAGTAGTCGTCTTTGGCCGTCACCACGATCTCCTCGCCGGGGGCGTACCGCGCGATGTTGTAGGGGCCGAGGCCGGCATCCACCGGGTTCAGGTTGAACTCCTCGTCGCCGATGGCTTCAACAACGGTGGGGTTGACCATCATGCCCGTCTCGTCGGACAACGCGTAGGGGAACGTGCCCCAGGGGCGATCGAGGTGGAACACCATGTTCAAGTCGTCGATGATCTCGTACTCCTCAATCCACGCCACATAGGCCCGACCCTGATTGCGACCGCCCTCGCGCAAGAACCGCTCCATGCTGTACTGCACCACCGAAGTGTCCAGCGGGGTGCCGTCGGGGAAGGTGATCCCCGGCCTGAGCGTCAAACTCCACTCGGTGAAGTCGTCATTGGCCGAGAACGACTCCGCCAAATGCGGCACGTACTCCTTGTTGACCTGGTCGTATATGACCAGCACGTCGAACATCGATGCCAACTCGATCATGCCCGTGGTACCGGATCCCGAGGACACCGTGGGATCCAGCCCGGCGGTCTCGGAGAACATCCCCATGGTGATCTCGGTGCCCTCCACCGTGGCCTCGCAGTTATCCGCAATCTCGTCTTGGGGCGCGGGCGCGATGTCCCCGTCACCAGCGTCATCAGCAGGCGCGTCGTCCCCATCGTCACTGGGCGCGGGCGCGTCGTCCCCATCATCACTGGGCGCGGGCGCGTCGTCCCCATCATCGGCTGGTTCAGCCATCGCAGGCTGCTCTGGGGCGGTGGCCACCCCGCCATCGTCGTCGTTGCCGCAGGCGGCGGCCACGAGCCCGAAGGCCAACAGCAGTGCCAACAGCTTCAAAAACCAAGAGTGCATTTGAAATTTCCCCCTCCTGAAACTCAGTGCCGACACCTTAGAGGGTCATGGCTTGGCTAACAATTGAACCTTTCGCCGATGGCGACAAGACCAAGACGCTCTGAGCTTCGCGAAGTCGTGAGACGGCGATGGAGCGGCCCGGAGTCCTTGTCTGTCAGCTCGGAAACGGACTCTTCACAGGGGCTTGACTCTGAGTTCAGATGGCGGAAAGCACCCATCCACCTGGAACTGCCAAGGTGTGCGGGCGGAGCTGTCCCAATAGTGGAAGGTGTGGATATGATCCTGCGGCGTAAATTGCTGCTAGCGCTTCTTGCTGGCTTGGCACCGATGATGTTGGGACAAGCCGCTTGGGCCCAACCGCCGACCGCCGAGGGCTCGGTGTCGCTCCTCCCGTTGGGCACCTACCACGGGGGCGGCCCTGGTCGCGCCGAGATCGTGGCGTTCGACCCGTCCACCGACCACATGTTCATCACCAACGGTGATCAAAACACGCTGGAGGTCGTGTCGATCGCCGACCCTGCTGCTCCCGTCTTGGTGACTTCGGTGGACATGAGCCCCTACGGCGACGGCATCAATAGCGTGGCGGTGGGCGACGGCATTGTCGCCGTCGCCGTCGAAGTCGATCCCTCCTTCGACCCTGATACCGCAATGGCCATCGCAGCGAATGGCCACGTGGTCTTCCTTGACACCGGCGGGGCTTTCTTGTCCCGCGCGCCGGTGGGCAACCTGCCCGATATGGTGGCCTTTACCCCCGACAAGCAGAAGGCAGTGGTTGCCGGCGAGGGTGAGCCCATCTGCGCCTCCGACGAATTGGGGGGCGGCGAGGAACAAGACGCGTCACTGGCTGTTGACCCTCTGGGGACAGTGAGCATTATCGACGTCAGCGACGGTGCGACATCGGCCACCGTGACCACCCTGGACTTCTCTTCCTTCGACAAGAACGCTCTGCTGGCGAAAGGCGTGCGCGTGTTCTGGCCCGGTTCAACCGCAGCCCAAGACTTGGAGCCCGAATACGCAGCCATATCCGACGACGGCGCCCGGGCTTATGTGGTGCTGCAAGAAGCCAACGCCCTCGCCGTGGTTGATCTGGTGGCCGGGACCATTGCTGACGTGGTCAGCCTCGGATACAAGGACTATTCCAACGTGCTGATCGATCCCAGCGATCGAGACGGCGCCATATCGCTTTCGACGTGGAACGTGAAAGGCATGTATATGCCCGATGCCATTGACGCTTTCACCGTCGGTGGCAGCACCTACCTGATTACCGCCAATGAAGGCGATTCGCGGGATTACGACTGCTGGTCTGAAGAAGAGCGCATGGACGATCTGGACTACACCAATGCCGTCATCGGCGACGATCTGGTGGCCGCGGCCGCCGATTCCGCGCTGCTCGGACGGCTCAAGACCACAAGCGCCTTCCCGGTGAGCACTCCCATCAGCCAGCTCTACGCCTATGGGGGGCGCTCGTTCTCCATTTGGGACGCCTCCGGCCAACTCGTGTGGGACAGCGGTTCTCAGTTCTCTGAGATCGTGGCCCGCGACTACCCCGACTACTTCAATGCCCAGGCCGATGACGAGGCCGACGCCGATGGCGACGGCACGGTGACCCCGGCCGAGATGGTGGCCAGCATGGCCGACGGCTTCGAGGCTCGCTCCGACGACAAAGGCGTTGAGCCTGAGGCCGTTGTCGTCGGCGAGGTAAACGGGCGCGCCTACGCCTTCATCGGCTTGGAGCGCCTGGGAGGCATCATGATCTACGACGTGCACGATCCCACTGCTCCGGTATTCGTCGGCTATGAGAACCTCCCGCTGCGAACCCTGGCTGAAGGCAAAGACCTAGGCGGGCCTGGGACTGTTGATGTGTCGCCTGAAGGACTTGCCTTCGTGGATGCGACAGACAGTCCCACCGGCAATCCTCTGCTGCTCGTGGCCAGCGAGCTCTCCGGCACCACCACAGTGTTCGAGATCGCACCTACCAGCCCGGACCCCGGAGATGCCAATGGCGCGACCATGGGCGACAACCCCGGAGATGCCAATGGCATGCTCGCGGCCACGGGGGTCGACACCCGCCTGACTTTCCTGATCGGCGCAACCGCGCTGGCCGCGGGCTGGATGCTCATCGCCGCCTCTCGCCGAGCGCCCTCACCCCGCAGCGGGGTTGACAATCTCTAAAGACGGCTGCGGGTTCGCCTCATGGGCCACGGCGGCAGCAAAATCCTCCGCTCCGATGTCCTCTAAGCACCAAGATCTCTCGGGAGTCTGAGAAAACCGGGCAACGGTGCTCGGGGCCCCGCGGCGCATTTCTTCGGGAACCTCCAGTTCCGCGGCTCTCATGGCCAGACCCCGGCCTTCAGCTTTCACGACCGCTTCCTTGACCGTCCAGAACCGGAGGAACAAGTGCAGCCGCTCAGGGTCGCCCCGCGATTCCAGCTCCGCTTTCTCCCGCGGGCTGCACACCCCGTCGATGAGAGCCTCAAGGTTCCGACGAGGCACCCGCTCCTCTGCGTCTACCCCCAGACGGCCCGCAGAGGTCACCGCAATCAAGCCGTGGCTGCCGCTGTGGCTCACATTGAAGCTCACGGGGTGTGCGCAGCCGTCCACCACGGCGAACGGCTTGCCTTGCTCGGCGAACCCGAACGCCAACGACTCGTTGGCGCAACCGACCCGACCGCAGAGAACGGCGCGCAGCGCAGCGCGGCACAGGGCGAAGCGGCGGCGGGGAGCAGGATTGCCGACCCGATGCCAGCGATCCAGTTCCGATGCGTCCAGCCAGGCCAGCGGTGCCTCTTCGCGCCCACTGCCGGGCGAGAGATCAACGTGGTATATCTCCACCGACTCGACCTCTCGATACAGCCGCCACCAAACGCCGCCCCGAGCATCCACCGCTTTACCCGTCAACTTCCCTCCTCGGGTTGGGTTCTAGTGGTGTGTCGCAATATCTGCAGCCTGAGCGGAAGAATCAGAGCTTGGACTCGCGGGGATCCCAGAGGGCTCGGAGGGATTCACCGACGCGGTTCAACGACAACACAGTGAGAAACATGAGCACGCCGGGCACGAACACGATGTGGGGGGCCTCCGTCAACACCGACTGCTGGCGGCCCTCGCTGATCATGTTGCCCCACGTCGGCGTGCTTATGGGGTCAATGCCCACCCCGAGGAAGCTCAGCGATGCTTCGGCCACGATCACCACGGCCACAATGATGACGGCGTAAGAAGCCAAGGGCAGCGCCACGTTGGGCAGGATCTCCCGAAACAGAATCCGGCTGTTGGAGGCGCCCATGGCCCGAGCCGCGGTGACGAACTCCCGGGCGGCGAAGGTCAAGGTGTTGGCCCGGGCCAGCCTCCCCATAGTGGGGATGCTGAGCATGGAGAGGGCCAAAGTAACCACCAACACGCTGCCCCCGAAGATCGCCACGATGGTGAATAACAGGATCAGCGCCGGAAAGGCCAAAATGGAGTCGGTCAGGATGTTGAAGGTCCCCTCGGCCGGGCCGCGAAAGTAGCCGGCAACCAAACCCACGACCGTTCCCACCGCCAGCCCTATCCCCACCGAGCCGATGCCCACGATCAACGACACGCGGGCCCCCTGTATGGCCTGGTTCATGACGCTCTTTCCAACTCGGTCAGTGCCAAGGGGCTCGTGGGTGCTGAACTCCGGCGGCTGCTCTCTGTTGGCGAAATCGGCGGTGAGGTCGTCGAACAGACCGGCCAACTGCAGACACACGAACACCAGCAGCACCGTAAGCCATGCCACCGACAGCCAGCTCGCGGGCTCCACCCGGGCGCCGAACATGCCCCGAACGAGCGATGACAGGCCGGTGACCAGCAGGTAGAACCCGAGGAGAGAGACGACGACTTGGAGCCAGGGCGTGCTGTCGTACAACACATTGAGCTGCACCACGAGCAGCGCCACTCCTGCGCTCGAGCGGACAAGGCCCTCCATGAGGCTGCGAACGCGGCGGCCGCGCTCCGGATCGGCGATCTCCGTCACCGAAGAGCCGTGAGCGGCGGCGGAAGCCTCAACCACGCCTGATCCTCGGGTCCAACACCGCATAGGTGATCTCCACCAGCAAGTTCAAAAGCACATAGGCCGCCACCACCACGATCACCATTCCCTGCAACATGACCAGGTCGTTGCCGAGAATGGAGTCAACCATCTTCCGCCCCACCCCCGGGATGGTGAACAGCACTTCGATGATGACCGCCCCGCCGATGAGTCGACCGGTGCTCACTCCCGCCAGCGTCACCAGCGAGAACGACGAAGGCCGCAGGGCATGGCGGAACAAAATGTGGGCGGGCGACATGCCCTTGGCTCGGGCGGTCAGCACAAAGTCGTTCTGAAGCGTGGCCATCATGTCGGCCCGCAGGAGCCTTTGGAATACGGCGATCTCGGTCAGCGACAGCGCGATGACCGGCATGATCAGGCGCTTGATGTGATCCCACCAGTCCCATTCGGTCAGCCGGGTCCACCCTTGGGGCGGCAGCAGATCAAGCTGGTTGAAAAAGATGAGCACCAGCAGAATGCCCACGAGGAACTGCGGTACCGAGATAGCAGCAAACGACGCTGAGTTCAACGCCCGGTCAACCCGGCGGCCGGCGCGATAAGCGGCATACACCCCGAGGGGGATGGCAACCGCCAAGGCGAATATCTGGGCCACCAGGGCGATCTCCAAGGTGACCGGCAGGCGGTTGCGAAGTTCCGACGCCACCGTCAATCCGGGAGTCTTGACCGATTCGCCGAGGTCGCCGGTCACCACGTCGCCCAGCCACTTCCCGTAGCGAACCACCACGTTGTCGTCGAGGCGCAGCTCGCGGTTGACCAATTCTCGGGCCCCCGGCTCCTGGGAGCGCTCCAAGCCCAGCAGGCGCACTGCGGGATCCCCGCTCAGAAACTCCACATAGGAAGAAGTGAAGAAGCTGACGATGAGCAGCACCGGGATGAGCCGGATGATGCTGCGCCCAATGCCCTTCAACCCGCTCTCACCTCCCCATGCGCCTCAGCACAGACCCGCAGACCAACTTCAATGCACCAAAGGGGTGGGCACAACGTGCGCCCACCCCCTCGGTATCAGACGAAGTTGCCGATTACCCCTTGGCGGTGAAGGCCAAAAGGGCGATGCCGGTCTCCGACTGGAATATTCCCGAGACCTCGTCGGTGTAGTAATAGCCAGTCTCTGGCTTGTCCAAAAGGATGACCGGTATTTCTTCGGCGAACTTGCGCTGGAACCGGCTGTAGCCTTCGTAGCGCTCCTCGAAAGTGAGCCCTTGGCGCCCTGCCGCGAGCGAAGCATCGAACTCTGGATAGCACGCTTTGACCCAGTTCCGGAACGACACGCCGGGACCGCATACGCCGTCTTCGGTGGAATCGCCGTAGTACAGGTCGTACAGGTAATCGGGATCAGCCACTGGAGACGCCCAAGGATTGGCAGTTGCCTCTCCGCCGAACACGGCGCTGACCATCTCGCCCACCTCAGTGCAATTGGCGGTGGCTGCGATGCCTAGCGCTTCCCACATCGCGATCAGCGTCTCGGCGGTGAGAATGTTGATCGGGTCGGTGGTGCAGAAGGTCTCGAATTCCAAGGAGCCGCCGAGCTCGGCTTCGCACTCTTGCAGGGCCGCCGCCGCAGTGTCTGGGTCATAGCCCGGATACACCGCCTCGGGATCGTGCCAGGGCGAGCCCTCCCGCATCAGCTGACGGGGGATCGACCTCAACCCGCCCCACGAGATTTCGTTCACCGTGTCGTAGTCAACGGCGTAGGCCACCGCAGCGCGACAGGATCTGATGTTGAACGGCTCTTTGCCGTTGTTGAGCATCCAGAAGCCGCCGTGATTGTCAGTCCGGGTCACGGTGTTGACGCCCCGCTCCTTGGCATCGTTGAGGTTGGTCGGATCGCGGTCGAAGGCAATGTCGAGATCCCCGGCGTTGAAGGCGTTGTAGCGCGCCGGCGCCTCGACAATGGGCTTGAAGACCACGCGGTCCAGATACGGGCACCCCTCCCGGAAATAGTCGGGGTTGCGCACCAAGACCGCCTCGTCGTCTTGGACCCAAGACTC
>JAPOSH010000001.1 GCA_026709815.1 bacterium
AGGCCTCGGATGATGGGGCAATGACGAAAAACGCTGTAGTCAAAGCAATCGAGCCCGGCACGCAGCCGTTGACAGCAGGCGGGCTTTTGATGTCGCCGGAGATCGTGCCGATGAACAGGCTGGGCTGGTGCGAGCGTGTGCCGCTGCTGCCCGCGGCCTTTGGGCTGCCTGCTGCGCGCCAGCCTTGCGCGGGGTCGGAGCAGCCTCTGGTGGAAATGCGCGACATCGACGTGCTCGACGCCTACGAGGTTCTGGGGATTCTGCCGGCCCGACGAATGATGGTGCGCTCTGATGTGGCCAAGCGGCTGTTGCTGGCCGAGCGGCTCCTGCCGTCGGGGTTCGGGTTGGTGGTGCTGGACGCATGGCGGTCTCCCGTTGAGCAGCAGGCGCTGGTGGGCCGCTGCGGGGAGAGAGCAGCCGACAGAGGGTTTGTCGCCCCCGTGTCCGGCGACGGGTGCCGACCGCCGCACACCACCGGCGGCACTGTCGATCTCACCTTGTCGTGGCTGGACCAGCCCCTGGCCTTGGGAACCGACTACGACTCGTTCGAGGAAGACGCCGCCACGCACGCGTTCGAGCAGCCGGGCGCGGACGTCCGAGTCCGGCTGTTGCGCCGCGGCTTCGCCTATGCGATATCGGCCGCGGGTTTCGTCCCCTACGACGAGAAGTGGTGGCACTGGTCCCACGGCGACGACGTGTGGGCACACGCCACGGGACGCCCGGCCCTGTACGACATCGTGTAGCACCCGCCCATCGACCGATCCCGAAACACCGGCATCGCCTTGGACTAGAGCCTGTTGACGAGTGTCTGCGGAGATGCCGACTTACCTGCATATGGGGTCTCTGAACAGGCACTATGCCTTAAGCTGGACCGCAGACTCTTATGGAGAGTAGCCACCAGAGAGAGGAACACTCGCATGGGTTGGTTAGATTTCACCTCCTGGTGGATGGAATGGCCGCCAAAGATCACCGCTGCCGGGATTCTGGTAGTTGCCTTGCTTCTCTCTTCGAACAACGTCGTGTTGATGGTGCTGCGGCAGACCGTCTTGATCAGGACGACAAAGGGCTGGGTGTCGCGCAGAAGGTACGCCTCGTCTGCGGTTGACTAGGAAGCGGTTGTCCCGTCCGCTGTTAGTGTTGCCATCGTGTTCGCTTGGGGGGGATGGGTAGCAGGAGCGCGGGGCCTGGGTGTAGAAGCCATCTCGCTTCCATGACGGCGAGCGAGATGACTGGCGATGCCAGTGCTGTTCTTGATGGAGCGGTATCCGAGCTCGAATCGCATGCCTGTGAGCAGACTGACGGAGTATGGCTTGAAGTTCTGACCGCTGAAGTGGCTCCGCACATCCGCGACTGGAATATCGGTGACTGCTGGCGCTGGTCGGAATGGCCCGATCGAGACGAAGTGATGCCCGAAGGCACGCCGTCCGTTGATGTCGGTATTGACCTTGTGGCCCGTCGACGCGATGACGGGAAGTGGGTGGCGATCCAGGCGAAGGCCCGACAGCTTGACGAGATGGGTGAGGGTGCCCCGATTCTCTCGCGGGAGATGAACAAGTTTCTGTCCGCAGCGGCGGACAAGGACATTTGGGCCGAACGGTGGCTGGCGGTCAACGGCAACGTCCCCATTAGCGGGCATTCACCTGGCAAGGTCGCTATGTCGGGCACCCCTGTCAAGTTGGTGAACGTTGCCCAGGCCGTTGAGAGGCAAAGAGCAGCGCTGGATGCGACATCAGAGTTCGACCGATCCTCTAGTGGCAGCGCTGGGGCTGGGCGCAAGCCTGCTGATGACGGCGAGCCATTCTCGCAGACGCGTTCTGATATGCAGCGGGAAGCCATTGACTTGGCTGTTAAGCGGCTGAGAGACAATGAGCAGGCCGAAGAGGTGGGTATCCCGAGGGGCGAGGCCCGAGGGCTCATCGTCTTGCCTTGTGGCGCTGGGAAGACGAGGATCGCTCTGCGGATCGTCGAAGAATTGACCTATCAGGGCGAATTGTCTGTGGTGCTGTGCCCGTCGATAGCGCTTGTGGCGCAGATACGCCGCGAATTCCTAGAGCACGCCGAGCTTTCGCTGAGGTCAATGGCGGTTTGCTCTGACCAGGGTGTCGCGGCTGATGAGGAGAAGGTGGCCAACGCCGATGACGCCACCCTGGACAGGGGTTTGGAGACTGTTGAAACGCTGAAGGGCTGCCCCGTCACGACCGATCCGTCCGAAATCGCCGACTGGATAAGAGAAAGGCGCACGGGAGCAGCTAGCGAGATGGTGAGCATCATTTTCGGCACTTACCAGTCGGCCAGGCGTGTGTCGGATGGCATCAAGCAGGCCGACGCGGCTGATGCCTTCAAGGTGCTGATCTGCGACGAAGCCCACCGCACTGCGGGAGTGCGCCGCCGCAAGCGCAGCACTGCCGCTGATGTGATGCTGAGCGATTTTACTCTTTGCCACGACCGCGACGCATTCCCTGCGACCTACCGCGTCTATCAGACAGCTACTCCGCGCATTTATGGCGACAGCGCCCTGGCTGAGACAGCAGGCCGCTCTGACAAGCATGACTTTGTGGTCAGGCATATGGATGACCAGTCTGTTTTCGGGGTGGAGCTTTACCGCCGCTCCTACGTAGATGCCGTCAGCAACGGGTGGCTGTCGGACTATCGGATCATCGCCATGGGCATCGGAGATCAGGCGGCAATCGATCTTGCCAACCTGCTGGTTCGCCAAGCTGACGAGGAGGCGGCGCGCGAAGCGGAGGAGGCGGCGACCGGAGGGAAGAAGCTCAAGTCGCGATCCAGGCGTGGGGAGACGCTCCCTACCACTGGCGATTATCTCAAGGGAATGGCTTTCGCGTTGGCGATGGGAGGGGGGCCATGTCAAGGGACGGAAGCAACGTACCGATCAAGTCGTGCATCGGGTTCCTGAACACCATCGCCCGCAGCAAGGCCATGACCGATGTTCTGCAATCCGATGCGGTGAAGGAATGGATCGCCGCACAGATGGGGGAATCAACTTCCGATTTCAAGTTGGAGCATCTCGACGCGTCCACGCCTGTTGCCGGGCGCGACGAGGCGAAACGCCACCTGGCCAAAGCCACTGCCGACAGTCCGCATGCCGTTCTCAACGTCGGGATATTCGGCGAGGGCACCGACTCCCCGTCGCTGTCCGCTGTTGCCTTCCTGGAGCCGCGCAGGTCCTCCACCGACGTGGTTCAAGCAGTGGGAAGGGCGATGCGCCGCGCTCAGGGCAAGGACCTCGGCTACATCGTGGTCCCTGTGGTCATCCCCCCAGGCGTGGACGCTGAACGGCATCTCGCCACCAGCGACCGGCACGAGGGATGGCGAGAGCTCGGCGACATACTCCAGGCGCTTCGCGCCCACGACAAGCGCATCGAGGACTCGCTGCCCGAGATGCTGACCATCCAATTGCCGTCAAACCAGCCGCCGCCATTGGAGATGCGAACAGTGGTGGCAGTGGGCAGACCCAGCCAAAGGAACCTTTCGTATGCCGTCGTGAAGGGCAGCAGAGACGATGCCGAAGACATCGCCCGCGCCGCGGTGAAGCAAGACCGCCCGCTGCTCGACTTCGAAAACACCGAGCCTTTCTTCAAGGCACTGTGGTCAGAGCTCAAGGATCAGCCGACAGCGATGATCGTCCACGTCGAGCGGGCCGACGGCAGCACGGAGACACGCGAGGACGCAGTGGTACGCCACAAGCCGAAGCCCAGCCAAGAGATAGGAGACGTCAACGAGACGCAGACCAAGCGGCGGGCGGGCAAAGTCGCGAACGGGGAACGCGGCAGGCCAGTCCCCGATCCCGCTGAACGCGAGCGAGAGCGCAAAGAGCAAGAAGCCCAGAAGAAGGCCGTGTTCGAAGAGCACATCCAAGGGGTGCTGCTCGACTTGTCGGAGCAGATGGGCGGTGCCATCGCCATGAACCTGCTGGAGAAGTCAGGTCTGACAGGCAACAAGGTCCAACGCGACCTGAACCTGCTCAGAGGCACAGTGAACGAGGCGGCCAGGTACATCCACGAAGAGTCCGAGCTGTCGGCGGCGCTGAACGCCCACTTCGGGCTCGACCAGTTGTCGGCGCCCAAACAGAACAAGCCGAGGGCTGATGGCGCCACCATCGCCGCCTTGCTGTGGATGAACGCGGCGATGCTGCATCAGAGAATTCACGCAGGCGGATGGCTCGGACACAGGGGGATAGAAGCCCTCGCAGATGTCAAGGCAGCACCCGAGCCGGACGAGATGTTCCGCGACTCGTGGCAAGCCATCACCAGGCAGGACTTCCTGCCCGTTATCGAACCTGCGGTGGAAGCCCTGACGGCAGCGAAGAGGACGGGGATGCTCGGCGGATTTCGCCGCGCCCTTCGACACATAGCGGGCGAGGCGGAAATGATCGCCGAGACCTACGCCGACATGGGCACCGACCACGCAGGCGCGCTGTTCAACGAGGTCATGGGAGACCAGTCATCCGATGGAGCGTTCTTCACCCGCCCTGTAGCTGCGGACATAGCAGCCTGGCTGGCATTGGATGCCGTTGACCCTGACAATGTTTTGGACTGGTCGGACAGCAATGTGTGGCGTGCCCACAAGACCGTTGACTTGGCGTGCGGATCAGGGACCCTGCTCGCTGCTGTGATGGCCGAGATGAAGCGCCGAGCAAGACTTCACTGCGCTGACGGCGAAAAGTTGGCCGACTTGCAGAAAGTCGCAGTCGAAGAGGTGCTCAAAGGCCTCGACGTCAACCCCGTATCCCTCCAACTGGCGGCCACCCAGCTCATGTCAGGCAACGCCGACGTGAAATACCGCAAGATGGGCCTCCACCTGATGCCCTACGGTCCTCAGCCCGGTGGTGGATCCGCCGCAGGCACGCTCGAACTGTTGGCCAGAAGCGAGATCATCGATTCGGGGCGGCTCTTTGACGATGCAGCCGAATCTGTCACCATCAAGACTGGAGCCGAGACAACACTTGAAGGCCCTGAGATGGACGACGCGGCAGCAGCAGCCGCGAATGCTCGCATCGTCATAATGAATCCGCCATTCACAAATCGATCCAAAGCAGGCGAGAAGTTTGATCAGGATGACCAGCGGGCGCTGCGCAGCAGAATGGACGCTCTTGAAGGAATGCTAGTCAATGCCGATCTTTCGCTGGATGGAGTTCTTGATAAGAACTCCATCCAGCCAATGTTTGAAACATTGGCCGGATATTGCCTGGCCAAGGACGGCGCAGGGGCCATCGTGATGATCGCCCCCACGGTCATCGCAACGGCAGCATCAGCGGAGACAATGCGCCTATGGATGGCAAAACGATTCCACCTCCACACAGTTCTGACGAACTTCGCCACCCGTGACGGAAACCTGTCCCAGAACACCGAGATCAACGAAAGCATTTTCGTGTTCAGCCGCTGCGATGGTTCCCAACCCCCGACGCGGGTCATCGCGTTGGACCGGTTCCCGGCAGACGAACACGAAACTGAGGCACTTCACTCGCTCTTGCGATCCACCGAGATGGGGATTCTGCCTGACGGGTGGGGCGAAATCTCGCGCTGGCCCACCGAGAGGGTCGCCGCGGGCGACTGGACCGCCGCCGTGTTGCGCTCCCCCGAGCTTGCAGCCGCGGCCGCGGATTTCGCTGAATCCGATTACCTAGCAGCGCTGCAGAGAGAGAGAGAGAGAGAGAGAGAGAGAAGTCACCCTCAAGTGCAGATTCACGCCACGCTGCAGCCGCTCTACGCCGACTACCGCAAGGCGGGAACTCGGCAAACAGCGAGGAAGTAGCGGTACACGCGACAGGACAGGCGATGCGCGACGACTACAGCAAGCAGGCCACCGGCGAATTCGAGCCTTTCCCCGTGCTGCAATCCAAAGGGGCCGAGGGCCAGCAGCGCATCGAGGCGGCGCCCGACGCATACTGGGAGTGGAAGAAGCCAGGCAACCCCCCGATCCTGGAAAAGGCCGGGCATCTGCTGGTCTCGATGGGGCACGGACTCTCGACGGCCCGCCTCACCGCGGTTGCGTCCGACGAGCGCTATGTCGGCCAGGGCTGGATGCCCGTCACAGGCCTCGACCCAGAGGAATCGAAGGCTACTGCCGTGTTCTTGAACTCCACACCAGGCCGTTTGCTGATCCTGCGGTGTCCTGGCAAGAAACTGAGATTCCCGTTCTACAACCCCGCAGTGTGGCGCGACCTCCCGATACCCGACCTCGAAGACGACCGCATCCGCGAAACACTGGCCGCCTGCTGGGAGTCGACCCGCCATGTGGAAGTACCACAGTTCCGTGACGGCTACTGCGACGTGCGCCGTCAGTGGGACGAGGCGGTTGCCGATGCACTCGACTGGGATGCCGCTCACTTGGCCGAGCTCGGCGGCCTGCTCGCCCAAGAACCGCCCGTGAGAGGACTCGCTTACGGGCAGTACGGTGACGGAACCGACGAGTAAGCCCTCAAAGGCAGTTCCGCTGCCTTCCGCTTCGGCATCTTGAAAGCCCAGCCTCCCAAGGAGCTGACCTGCGAATCACTCCGGGTTTGGTGGGGATTTCCGGGGCGGGGTTGTCAAGATCATCCAGCAGCGTTCATTCGGTTGCTTTGGGGTGGCCGATGTGTACGGCGGTGACCCACACGGTTTTGGCCTCGTCGTCGGGGCAGTACCAGATGCGACCGCCTCCGGCCCGAATCACCAGTTTAAGCATGGCCCTCACAGCGGGAGCGTATGGCTGGCTGGCGGCTCCTGGCGGGTTGCGGTGGCCTATCTCCACTATGAGAAACAGCCCCGACCGAAGTCGGGGCCGTCGGGCCGGGGCTGCTCACCCCGGCGGGGTTGGCTCCATCCTATTCGCTGAGCAAGACGACTGGTCAAGTATTGTCGTTCGAGCCATGCGCGCTGAACGGGCCATTGCATACGTAGACGGCTACAACCTCTACCATGGAATTTGCGATGCGCGGCTTCGAAGCTCCCGGTGGCTCGACTTGGGGGAGTTGTCAAGGTCGCTTCTCAAGCCTCAGCAGCGTCTAGTCCTCGTCCGCTATTTCACCACCATGGTTCGCAACAATCCTCCAAAAGCCGAGCGCCAGTCCACCTTCATCGAGGCATTGCGGGCGCGCGGTGGGATAGAGATCGACTTCGGCCATTTTCTCTCGAAGGCTATGAGGTGCCCCGACTGCGGGAATGAGTGGGTCAAACATGAAGAGAAGAAGACCGATGTGAACATAGCCGTACGCGTACTTGACGATGCCTTCGATGACCGCTTCGATGTGGCGATGGTGGTTTCAGGCGACAGCGACCTTGTACCCGCAATCGAGTCCATACACACCCGTTTCCCCGACAAACGAATCATCGTGGCATTCCCTCCAAGACGCCACTCAGCCGAGCTGAAGCGAGTCGCCAACGAGAGCTTCACGATTGGGAAAGGCAAGATTCGATCTAACCGTCTTCCCGATCCGGTAATAACACCCGAAGGCATCGCCCTTCAAGCACCACGGGGATGGCTGCCAGCATCCCCATGACTTCAAGCCTGCACTAGAGCCCCAGCGGGCTGCCTGGTTGTCGGCGAACCGGATGCCCCACCCGCCCTTCTCCGGGGGCGGGGCCACCCAGTCTCTGCGCTTGGGCATCGGCGCTCAGACGGCCGGCATGAGAACGGGCTCCCCCGACACTGAGGCGATGGGCTCGGCCAGCCGGCGGCGCAGGTCGGGGTCTGCCTGGACCTCGGCGGTGGCCTTCCAATCCCACAGCGAATAGGCGAGCGGCGCTGCGCGATCGTGCGCGCCCTCAGTGCCTCGGCCATGTCTTTGAGCATGGCGTCCATGTCGTCCTCGTCGAGGTGGACCAGCCAGCGCAGTCCGTCCATCGACTCGATGAACTTCTCGGTCTCTGAGCGGACTGCCGGTGCTTCTGTTCTAGAGCACTTTGTGCCCACAGCCAACCTCCGCGACCAGTTCTCGCCGCGACCACCCTACCCGCCACCGCCGGGATTGTCGGCCAGCAATATGCCCGCCCGCGCCGCCGAGAACCCCGCCGGTGCTGCCATCCAAACAATGGCACGCATGTGGCCAAGCCGGGTTCGCCCGTCTTCTTCGGGGTTGGGATGTCGGAGGCCTGCCAGAGGCTGCCTGATGGTTGTGCGGCGAGCAGCCAGCCCCGGTGCCTTCGCGCTTCCTCGGCGAGAGCCGTTGGAGATCGCCAAGAGAGAACATGCAGCAGTACAAGCGGGCGGCTTTAACATGTTGCTCATAGCCTCTGGATTCTGGTGGCGACGGTGGAGGGTTTGGTTCTCATGATACGTATATCTTCAGCGTTTACATGGGATATTATGCGAAGTTCAAGAAATCGAGCCTCTCTTTCTTATAGGCGGGCGCACTTTAGCTATCATCTTCGCTGTTTGTGCTTGAAGGCATGTGCCGAGTGGATTGGAGGTGGCTCTGGTGAGTCGCATTGATGTGGTGCACAGGGCGGATGGGGTTTCGATCACGTTGGCCGATCACGGGTTCTCGATGAGCGTGGAGTTGTCGCCGTCGGAGGCTGACGATCTCGTCGAGCAGTTGGTCTTGCAGCAGTCGCAAACCGCCGATGCGAGCGCCAGCGCCGGTATCAGCCGCCGGGGACCCGACGGCCCGGTCGAGGTTGAGGCAGGGGCTGGCCGTTGAGCGGTCGGCGCAAGCGGGCGGGCAGATGGGCGAGGTCAGTTTGTTCTGAGCCAGGCACCTAGGGGGTCTGGGCAGTCGGTCTTGGCCCGCTGCGGCGGGCCGCGTTACGGGCGGGCGGAATGGCGTTGGTCCGCGCTGGTTTGCTGGCGGTTATGCTCTTGGCACGCGGCTTTGGCTGGAAGCAGGGAGATCGCCAGTGGGCTGGAGGGTTTTGTTGAGCGGGTTCTGGTGTCGGGCCCATGGCGGGGGTCTCTCTCGGCTTGGTCGGAGGCGGTGGTGAGCGGGGTCGTTGTCGAGCGCGGGCCTGACGGCACGTCGCTTAGCTTCGTCAGCGGTGGCATTTCGGTGAGCGTGCTGTTGACCCCCAAGCAGGTGGACGAGCTTGTCACGAAGCTGGTCGGCCGCGCCGAAAGCCAAGAGCGGAAGCCGGGCGGCATGAGCGATGCGGGTCCGCCCAGGGTGCGGCGGCGCGCCGAGCGGATGGACAGGGGCGCGGCCGCGGTGCTGCCGTTGATCAACGGCGGGGTTCTGCGTGTGGGCGAGGTGCTTTCGATGCGCTCGGGCGGGACCGAGTATTCGGCGGTGATCCGCGAGGATGGGTCGTTCGACATCGACGGCCACGTCGAGAGGTCGCCGACGGAGGCCGCGACCTACGCGGCGCAGGCGCCAAGGTCGGGGTGGCGGATCTGGGTGAACGCCGCTGGAGAGTCCCTCGAGGACTTGCGCTGGCGGCTCCGGGGGTCGGAGTTCCGCGACGCCGAGGGCGCCGAGAGCAACACGGTCCGGCAGTGGGTCGATTTCTGTATCAGGAAAAGGCTGAGGCCCGGCATGGAGCGGCCCGGCACCATCGCCGCGTTCTTCAGCGACAGCGCAGCAGAGGACCTCGACGAGGCCCGCGCAGCGCTAGCCCAGTGGTTCGCCTGGTGCGCCGACCAGAAATGGTCCCGCGCCGCCTGACGGCGCAGCGCCCTGCCCGCAAGGGTGCTCCGGGCGGTCTGACCTCCGACCCGAGTTGACTGGTTGATTCGCTCGCTTATAAGTAGGCGTGGAGCGGTTCCTGGCCGGTGCTGCCCGCCCAGCGCTCGGCGTTGCCGCACAGCCCCGTTCGCCCCTTGGGGGGCAGCAGCAGGGCACCATCCGAGCATGTCAGATCAATTGCCCAGGTTGTCGAGCTATTTGTGGGTTCGCAACCCGGTTGTCATCGGTGCCGGGTATGCTGAATTGAGCAGTTCCTCCAATGCGATCCAAGGCTTCGGGCTGTAGCCGCCGACACAGGGGACGCAAGGCCCCGGACAACTCAGAAGACCACGAGCGTATTTCGACTATATCCTTCGCCCGCTTGTAATCTACCCTTGGAGGACCTATGAGGAATCGTATTGGCACGCTAGCGATAGCTGCGGGGATTGCGGTCGCCGCGGCCAGCTGCGGCGGGGAGGCCCCAGCAGGGCCGATTGATGGAACCACCGGCAGACCGGACTCACCGCGCCCGGCCCTCTCGCCTGTCGCCGAGCCGGATGGGGATTACGGGGCGGCGGAACAGGCGGACGGCGGGGGCGGAGCGGACTCCAGTGCCCCGGCCCGATCAGAGCCGGTCCCGACATCCGCGCCCACCCCGCTGGCGACCTCGGCGCTGCCGCCGCAGGACCCGGTGGAAGTCGCCCCTGAGCCGCTGGTGTGCGATCCAGTGGAGGTGCATGGCGAGCCGCACGACACGCAGCCCGTCGACGCCGACGCCGACGGCATCGACGACGTCTGCGTCTACCTCGGCGACTCCGGGCACACCCACGACACCGAACCGGCGGTGACCGCCCCTGAGCCAGGTCCAATTGAGTCCGCAGCAGAGGTATCTGTGCGGATCGACCGGCCCGACGAGGGGTGCGCCGAGTTGGAGTCTGGCGGCTGGGACTGCCCCGAGGACCAGACTCAGACCCCTGTGCTGCCCACTCCGGAGCCGACGGTGGAGGCGTGGGGCGGCGGCGGCACCGGCTGGCACTGGGACGGCCACGGCCGGCCGGTGGCCGAGCGGGTGTGGACCCAGGCCGAGACCGGCAGCCCGTGGCCCCCCGCGGGCGAGGGCCAGGCCGAGTTGGACTGGATGACGCAGTGCCTCAGAGAGCGCCGCGAGTTCGCCTCTGAGATGGTGCGCCGGGGATGGATTCCCGAGTCGGCCGCGTCCCACGAAGCAGGGGCGCATGACTGCTCGATCTACCTGTCTGAGGCGTGGGGGCCAGTCGTGTTGGACGGCAGGGACCGGGATTGCGTGCTGGAGGCGCTGTTGGCCCGAAACGTCCGCACCATTTCGGGGGTGAACCGCTCCCACACCATGTGGGACTGCCCGACGGCACCGACCCCGCCCCGCTCCGGCCCTTCAAAGCCCGCTGCGACGACCTGGTAGGCCGACTGTCAGCAGCGGGCCACGACACAGAGTTGGTGCGGCACTGGTGTGCCCGCCCCCGATCCAACCCCTACGGGCAGCCGGGAGGCCCCCTGCCCGACCGCGACCCGGCCGACCCGTGCGACTCGCAGCGGTACGCGGCCAAGAACCTGCGCGAGGGGTACTGGCTCGCTGTCGACCAAGACGGGCAAGCAGCCCGCTACGACTGGAGGCCCTGCTAGATGGCCCGGCGTCGCAACAGGAGCGCCCTGCGGCCGTCGCGGCGGCATCTCGCGGTGGTTCTCGCGGTGTTCGCGGTGCTCACCACCGCCCACCAGTGCCAGGACAACGACGGCAATCCCATAGCCCACGACCACTGCTGGAACGGGATCCAAGCCTTCCCAGGCGGCTGCCCGCCAAGGCCCACACCAGCCCCCACTCCGCAACCAACACCTGAATCCACACCGGTTCCGACACCGCAGCCCACGCCGAGGCCGCCGAGAACCGATCCGGTTCCGACACCGGTTCCGACACCGCAGCCCACGCCGGAGCCGCCGGTGGAGGTCGCTGTGTCGGACTGCTCGGCCTATCCGGCCGTTGTCCACGGCGAGCCGCACCAGACGTTCCCGTTCGACTCCAACGGTAACGGCATCTACGAGACGTGCGCTTATCCGGGCCAGATACCCCACACCCACTCCATCGGACTCGTGAGCCACACCCACACCTACTATCCGTACGACCGGGCGGGGTCGGGGTGCACCCATTCCCACCAGCCGCCGACCGGCACGGCCCACTGGGCTGCGGGCTCGTGCCAGGCCCAGGTGCGGCCCCCGCCCCGTCCGGACGCGTCGCCCCCGCCGTTCCCGCCAACCGGAGCGGGCTCCCGCAACAGCCCCGTCGAGACCCCGGCGTTCCGCAGCCCGGAGTGCTCGCTGGACATGTTCGACAACAACGACTACGTGGTCTGCTACGAGGCCCGCAGCCCCACCGTGGTGCTGGAGCACCACAACCTGTGGCGCAACGAGGAATTGGCCCAGGGCCGCTGGGTGATCGCGTCGTGGGCCATCAGCAGCTGCGGCCTCGGCCAGGGCGAGCCCAGCAACTGCGGACACACCCCAAGCCCCGGAACCCTGACCCGCCGCCAGATCTGGCACACCCACGCCGACTCCCAGACATGGGAGCGGCTGTGGGTGCGCGTGCAGCGGGACTGCGTGCCCCAGCCGGGCGAACACAACCACGGTCCCGCGGTCTGCGAACCAAACCACCCCCCGGTGCCGTCCTGCGTGCCGGGACTGGCCGACGACCAGACCCAGACCTTCGCCGCCCACGACTCAAGCGGCAACAACACCACAGTGCAAGTGCAGGGCTGCGACCCGCCGGACTGCGACCCCGACCCGGGAGAGCACGCCCACGGCCCGATCTGCGAGCCGGACCACCCCCCGGTGCCGTCCTGCGTGCCGGGACTGGCCGACGACCAGACCCGAACCTTCGCCGCCCACGACTCCAACGGCGACAACATCACAGTTGAAGTGCCGGGCTGCGACCCGGCCGAGACCGACTGCGAGCCCCAGCCCGGAGAGCACAAGCACGGCTCTGTGTGCGAGCCCGACCACCCTCCGGCGCCCGACTGCGTGCGAGGCCTGCCCGACACCCAGACCCGCCAGTACACCACCCACGACGAACAGGGCCGCAACACCACAGTGCAAGTTCCCGGCTGCGACACATCGGATTGCGTGCCCGGCCCGGGAGAGCACGCCCACGGCCCGGCCTGCGAGCCCGACCACCCGCCAACACCGCCATGCGTGCCCGGCCTGCCCGACACCCAAAGCGCCCAGTACACCGCCCACGACGAACAGGGACAGAACATCACGGTGCAAGTTCCGGGCTGCGACACATCGGATTGCACACCGCAGCCCGGAGAGCACGCCCACGGCCCGGCCTGCGAGCCCGACCACCCGCTAGCACCGCCATGCGTGCCGGGTCTGCCCGACACGCAGTCGCGCCAGTACACCGCACACAACCAGGCGGGCCAGAACATCGCGGTCGCCGTCCCGGGCTGCGTGCCCACCACCGTCCCACCGCCGACCGTGGATCCCGACCCCGACGACCCGGTGTGCGACGCGAACTGGCCCGCATCCCAGTTGGCTGTGCTGGGGTCGCGGGTGCGCTGGGAGTCCTACCTCGGCGCAGGCGACAGGCCGCCCACCCCCGAGATACCCGGCGGCAGCGTCTTCGCCATCGCAGCCTCCGACATCCAAGACGGAACCCGGTACCCGGCGTGGACGTGGCTGGCCATGGACGGCACCAGGCTGAACCGGGGCACCCTCGACGTGAACGACCAGCGCCAGGGCCACGAGTGCCACTGGGAAGCCGTCGGCGTGCGAGTCGAGATGCGCGAGCTGATCCCCTCCGGCGGCGGCGACACAGAAATGCGAGCGCTGGCTTCCCAAGGCCGCTTCGGCGCAGCCCAGGCGCTGGCCACCGCCATCTCAACCTGGGACAGCTGGACACCAGTCGAAAAAGCAGCATGGGCCGCCGCGTTCGCCCCAGCCCGGCAGGTGGCGGCGGTGTGGTGCGACGACTACGACCTGCCGGTGCAGCGCCCGCTGGGCGACCGCGAGCCTTCCGAGGAGACCCGCCGCACGGCGTGCCGCTGGGAGGTCCCCCGCAAGGGCATCTGGGAATGGAGGCTCAGAGCCGACTACCTAAGCGACCAGGG
>JAPOSH010000026.1 GCA_026709815.1 bacterium
GGGTTCAGCACACTTCGAGAACGCGACCCATTGTACGTGTATTGAGGTTTTTCTATTCCTGTTTCAAGACACTTATTGTATTGCCAATATTGTTTGTATTCCGAAATATCTTTGTGATTGCACGAAATCTATATATGATACTCTCTAAAGGCTACGCTTCTTGGCAACCATCAAGAATGAAGGTATGGCAGAAGAGTGTAGTGGTATTCTTGGCAGAGGTTATCTATTGGACTGCAATACTTGCTGCTATATCTTCTGTTACAACTTTGATATTGCTAAATTGGGTAGTTCTTTACGAAGAAATTAGTGCAGTAGGAAACTTTTTTGCACGAGCATGGAACATCATACTTCCAATTATTACCATACTTCCGATTCTTATAATACTTCTTGCGTTTGGTGTTGCTGGCTTAATTATTACAATTATTATTGTATTGGTATCTGATTTCGTGCTTGGTGATATTGTCTCAAGTTTGATCGGTATTGGCATTTTATTGGCAGCAGTAGTTAAATTATCTGTGTCTGGTATAGAATAAGATTGGAGAATTTCTATGGATAATTTTGAGTCAGATGACTCGAAATCTGATATGAAATATGATTTCGATTTGTGGGGAGACTGGACCTCAGTGGCGCGTGCAATTGTGCTTGTTCCACTAATTGGTGTGAGTGCCCTATGTCTAATATTTTCACTGTTGCCAGTGTATTTAGTCTTATGGAGTATCTTGCCTGGACATTGGCTGATTCCTGTGGCTGCTTACTATATCGCTGGCCTGTTTTTCTTTATTCCGCAAGTTGAAGATTTTATGCAGACTCGTTTTGACAAGTTAGCTAGAGAGCCGACCAGCGAAGAACAGCAGAGGCTAGTGCCAGCATGGGAAGACGTTATCTCGCGGGTTGGTAAGGGTGCTGATCGGCAATACAGACTGCGTGTAATGTCTTCATCAGATATAAATGCTTATGCTGCTGGAGGGCGGCAGGTGATGGTAACCCAAGGATCCTTGGCAAGTGTTTCTGATTCGGAGCTTAGAGGTATTATAGCTCATGAACTCGGTCACCATGCAGGGCTTCATCCGGTTTTAAACTTAGCTGCTCGTTGGATAATAAAACCTATTAACTGGGCTCAGTGGGTAGCAATAAAGCTTCATAACTGTTCCGCGTTCTTTACGAGATTTGCTCGTACATCTTTTGCATTTAAAGTACTCTATATCTTTGCTATATTGCTATTGATAATACACTATCTTCTTAATATTATTGTGGATGTATCCATTGCGATCCTCCAGTGGCTCAATCGCCGAGCTGAATACCTAGCAGATGAGACAGCGGTAGAGTTGGGGTTCGGGCCAGGGCTCCTTTCTGCTTTGTGCGTATTCCAAGAACAGGAGCTTGGGGTGGCCAGTGACCCGAGTGGTATTAAAAGTAGGTTATATGCTACCCACCCTCCGCTCCAGAAACGAATCGCTCGCGTTGAGAGAGCACTAGGAACAAACGCGGAAGGTTGATTATCCCTGATTGTTCATGGTGGTGGAATTGGGCGTACTTTTGGCGTCTTCTGAGACTGGGTCGGGTATCGTCAATCAGCCCATAGGGTGGACATAGGGGCTACCCAGATGCGGTCGTCTGCTTGCAGGACCGGGCCTCGACCACAGTGGAGAACAATGCCGCCTGTGAACCTCTTGGGCGGGAAGCTCGTGGTTGTCGCGGGGCGCGAGTCCATGGCATCGCGCAGCTTCCTCATGCGCTCGAAGGAGTCTTTGCCGGGAGAGGCGCCCGATTTCACTTCTATTGCCGCGAGCCTGCTGCTGGCTCGGTCGAGGAGCACGAAGTCGATCTCACCGAGCGGATAGGCGCTACGGGCACCTTGCTTGGTACGTACTTCGTTGTAGCACATTATGTCGTAGCGGTCGGCTGCCGCCGATTGCTGGGCTCTGAGTTGGGTGAGAACGAAGGTTTCCATCAATCCGCCAATAAGCGACGGGGCAGACAGGAACTCCTCTTCAGACAGCCCCGACAGTGAGATCTGCAATCCGGGATCGTTGATGAATACCTTGCGGAATCTCGACGGTGCTGCGTCTGGCGACGGCCTCCAAACGTCGATGTCGTCGCAGATAAAACAATCAGAGAACATGGCCCGGTACTTTGCTGCTGTCCGTTCCGCAATCCCCGCTTCTCTGGTCAGCGTGCTCAACGAGACGATTCGCCCCGACATGCGCGCCTGGGCCCGGAGGAAGTCCTGCTGGGCGCGACGAGACTCGCCTCGCTCCGCTATCGCCTCCGACTTCACCATGTAGAACTGGAGGACTTGTTGGCCCATGTTCTGCATTGCCGAAGCAGCGTCAGATCGCTTCATGCCCGCATATGCCGGGTAACCGGTGCTCATGGCGATCGCCAGATAGCCCGTGTGGTCCAGTTCCTGAGGTTGCGCCCAAGACATGTCGCCGGCCAGCAACCCTTCGGCCAGCGGCTGAGGCAAAAGGGCATTCTGCTCGGCCCACGACAGGACGGGCACCCTCAAGATGGAGCACCTGCCGACAAGGGGGAACCGGCTATGGGCGCTGTCCGGCTCGTAGTGCCCAGCAGAGCCGGCAACGATGAACCCGCCGAGCCCTTCATCCACGAGGTGCTTGATGTGCCACAGCGACGAGGGGTTGATCTGCCACTCGTCTATCAACACCGGCTTCGCCGCGTTCTCCAGCAAGCCCTTGGGGTTGATCTCGAATAGCTCGACATCGGTTCGGTTTGAGAAGTCGATCTTGGATTTTGCGACTTGCTGGGCCAACGTCGTCTTGCCCGCGCCGCGCGGGCCCTGCAACATCACAACTGGAAACATCTCTAGATGCTGGCGGAGCGCGGGGAGGGCGTAGCGGGGTCGCACATGGGGCAAGCGATCCTTGAGCGGCGCATCGGGAACCCGAAAGACCGGGCGGGCCAGGTCGTCAGCCATCTCTGAGCAAGCTGTAGCACATCATGTTGATGTAGTATATTACCTAAAGTACATATAGAATAATACAATAGGTAGATATAGTATAATGTAGTGAGCAGATGAGGTAATAGTGGCACAATCGTCAGCCGCCCACCGGGCGTGCGGCCCTAGCGTCTAGTCGATCTCGGTGCGGGTGAGGCGCCAGGAGGTATAGGCCAGTCCGGCCAGGCCGACGGCCACGGGCACGATGTACGACGCCAGCGTGGAGCGGTCGGCCAGCCGCATCTCCACCCCGGTGGCGTCAGACAGAATGCTCATGGGGTAGCTGCGCACCGACAGGCGGGCGAACCAGTCGCCCAACCGGGACATCAAAAGCTCCCAGATGGCGATGTAGCCCAATCCGACCAGCAGCGACCGCTTGAATCGAAGCCCGAGGGCCAAGAACAAACCGGAATAGGCGAACACCGCCAGGGCGGTGGCCGCCGCGGTGGCCATCAGCAGATCGTCGACTCCGGTGACGGCCGCGGCCGCGGTCATCACCACCACCACGATGGGACCCACCACGCTGATCACCGCCGCGAAGGCCGCAGTGGCCATGGAGTAGCGGGGGACGGGCCGCAGCCATATGTACACCAGCGTGCGGTCTTCCACCAGGTCGCCGAGCGCAGCGGAGCCCAGCGTCAAGGCGATGAACGGAGCAAAGATGTTGGTGCCGAAGGTGCCCATGCTCTGGGTGGCGAATGACACCGAGTCGTCGGCTGCTCGGGCCACGAAACCCAACAAGATGGCCACACCGCTCAGCCCGGCCCACGCCAGCAGCCGACCGGGGCTGATCTGGCTGCGAACCACGACCCGGTAGATGTGCGGGTTCACTGGGTTTCCCGATGCGTATTCACTGGGTTTCCTGATGCGTGTTCACTGGCCAACCAGGTATCGAAAGACGCTCTCGAGGTCGTCGTCTAGAGGCCGCATCTCCAGGAGCGAGGCATCCCGCTCCCGCGCCGCGGGGGCCACTGCTCGGCGAAATGCCGTTGGGTCCGAGGTGTCCACGACCAGCGCATCTTCGGATTCAAGGCGGCATCCGGAGATCACGCCCCGATCCAACAGGGTGATGGCCAGCGCTCGGGGCTGATCGGTGCGAATGCTGATGCGCAGTGGTCGGTCGTCCATCAGATTGCGGATCTCCCGGAAGTCACCCTCCGCGGCCAGGCGCCCCTGGGCGATCACCAGCACCCGGGAGCCGAATCGCTCCACCTCGTCGAGCACATGGCTGGAGACGATGACGCATTTGCCCTCAGCTCCCAGCCGGTGGAACAGGGCGATCATCTCCCGCCGCTGTCGGGGGTCCAGACCGGTGAGGGGCTCGTCCAGGGCGATCACAACCGGATCGTGGACGACGGCCTGAGCCAGCTTGATGCGCTGGCGCATGCCCTTGGAGTAGGTGGACAGTCGCCGGGTGTCGTCGGGATCGAGTTCCACTGCCTGAATGGCGCGCCGCGCCGCCTCGACTGGGTGGTCGATCTGATGCAATTTGGCGGCCAGCTCCACAAAATCCCGACCGCTCAGATAGTCCAGCAGCGGCTCCTGCTGGGGGGCCATGCCGATGCGGCCCAACACGGCCACGTCGGAGCGGGGGTCTTTTCCCAGTACAGTCAACGACCCGTTGGAGGGTCGGGCCAGACCGCACATCATCCGCAGCAGGGTGGACTTGCCCGCGCCGTTGGGACCCAAAAGCGCGGTGACCCCGGCGCCGATGCTGAAGCTCACGTCGGAGACGGCAACGAGGTCGCCGAACCACTTGGACACTCCAGTGGCCTGCACCATGGGCGGCGGGCCGTGCTCCGCTTGCGCCGGGCTCATCCCGGCACCTGAATTCGCTGGTAGCGCCAGCGGGCGAAAGCGCCGAAGGCCGCGATGAGCCCCACCAGGGTCGCGAATATCTCCCAGGTGTCCACAGAGGAGATGGGCGCGTCGAACTGCTGGTCTCCGAAGATGCGCCAGACGGCTTCGAAGGGCAAGCCGACCAAGTTGAGCAAGGCATAGGAGTCGCCGAACTCTGCTCCCGCAGAAAGCCCGTCTCCAACCGCCGAGCTGGCCAGAAGGCCGACGAAAATGCCCACGCTGGCCAAGGATCGGCGAGGGGTGAGGCTGGACAGCGCGAGTGAAAGAGCGGTCCAGAACACGGCTAGAGCGGTTCCCGACGCCAGGATCCGGCCTAGTTCTGTCAGCCAGCCGGTCACCCCGGCGGGTCCCGCGTCGGCCAGGGTGTAGGCGATCAGCATCAGCAGCGGCGGCCCCAGGGTCATGGCGCCCAAGATCGCCGCGACGGCGGCGAATTTGGCGACCAGGTAGGTGTCCCGGTTCAGCGGCGATGCCAGATAAAGCCCGAGCATGCCGCTTCGGCGGTCGGTGCAAACCGCCTCGGGGGCCACGAAAGCGGTGAACAGGAAGAGGGCGCCGGTGATGAACCCGTAGTAGTTCACCGTGGAATTGAGCTCCAGTTCTTCCCCTTGGGGCAGGAAAGCGGCGATGCCGATGAACACGACGGCGGGCACGAATGCGATCAACAGCGAGAGAGCGGGAAGAACTTTCTGCCAGTTGGACCGTTTCAGGCCCAGCACCCGCTGCATGGTATGGCGGGAAAGATTGACCATGGCTCGGCCGGGGCCGTGGCGAGGCCCGTCGTACGCCAGGTAGCCCCGGTCGTGGATTCGGGCCTCGGTCATCGGGAGGCCTCGATGAACACGTCTTCGAGCGTGGTGCGGCGGGGTTCCAGCCGGCGCAGCCCCAGCCCCAGATCGGCCACCAGATCGCGGATCAGGTCGCTCGCCGCGGCCTCGGGAGTCACGCCGGTCACAGTCAGCATGTGGCCGTCCACGACCGCTTCTGCGCCCCAGTCGGCCAGCGCCGCGGCCAGCGGTCGGGGGTCGGAGTCCAGCTCTACCCGCATCCCCGCCGCGGCCGATCCCAAATCTCGCAGCGTTCCGCTGTGGCCGACCACGCCGTTGGTCAAGATGACCACCGAATCGCAAACCTGCTCGACTTCCTCCAGCAGATGCGACGACAACAAGATGTCGATCCCGAATTCGCGACCCACCCGGCGGATGAGGGCCAGCATGTCGTCGCGCTGCACCGGGTCGAGGCCGTCGGTGGGCTCGTCGAGCAGCAGCAGGTCGGGATCGTGGGCCAGGGCTTGGGCCATCTTCACCCGCTGCCGCTGCCCGGTGGACATGGTGCCGATGGGGCGGAATCGCTCCTCGCCCAAACCGACCTGCCAAAGGGCGTCGCTGGCCCGCCCGGTGGCGGCCCGTCGAGGCAGGCCGTGGAGTTGGGCGATGTGGCGCACCAGGTCGGCGGCCTGCACGTCGCCAGGGAGGTCGTGGTGCTCGGGGGCGTAGCCCAGCCGGGAGCGCAGCTCAGCCCCGCTCTGGTCGGGATCTGTTCCCAGCACGTGGAGCGCGCCGCCCTGGCGGGGGCGCAGGCCCAAGACCAGCCCCATGAAGGTGCTCTTGCCCGCGCCGTTGGGCCCCAACAGCCCGGTTATGCCTCGCCCGACGTCGCAGTCCAGGCCCCTGAGAACATAATTCGACCCGTAGCTCTTCTGGACCCCGCGAGCGCGGATCACCACGTCGGACATTGCCCGAAACCCTATCTGTGTACTGGTCCCATCGGGTGTCGGACGGCCGCGGCGGGAGATGGCATGGGGATGCGGGAACACATTCAGGCCCCGTACGGTTGTAACCTCAAGCCGTGGCCGAGGAGAGACCTGTGACATTGGAAACCGTTCCCAATCCCGTGAACCTCATAGAGATCACCGAACTGGTGGATCGGCTGCTAGATGCCATCGACGGGGAGCTCACCAGCCGCTCCCGAGTGGTGGACGGGCTTTTGGACCTGCGCCTGGCCGCCGCCGACCTCCCTGATGTGGTGGCCCAAGTCGACGACTGCCTGGCCACTGTTCCCGGCAACACCACGGTGGCGAACCGCTGGTGGATGGAGACCTTGGCCGATCTCCGCACCGCGGCATCCAACTGAGGTCTCGGCGGCACCGAAACACAAGGGGGAGTACGCTCACAGGCAAGCGGGAGGTGGCGAGATGAGTGAATCCTCGACAGGAGTGGTGGGGAGCAGGCTGCTTCGCAAGGAAGATCCGGAGCTGCTCACAGGCGAGGCCCGGTTTGTGGATGATCTGGACCTGACCGGAGCGCTGTGGGCGGCGTGCGTGCGCAGCCCGCATGCCCATGCGCTCATCAACTCGGTGGATCTGAGCGCCGCTTTGGCCGCTGATGGGGTGGTGGCGGCTTATGCGGGCGCCGACCTGGCCGACGGGTGGGGGCCGCTGCCGTGTGCCTGGCCGGTGACCGACGACATGAAGAACCCGGCCCATCTGCCCATCGCGGTGGACAAGGCCAACTACGCAGGCGACGCGGTGGCGGTGGTGCTGGCCGATGATCGCTACCGGGCCGCCGATGCCGCCGCTCTCGTGGAGGTGGACTACGAGCCCCTCGAGGCGGTGGTGGACCTCGAGGACGCCCTGGCCGACAACATGGTCATCCACGAGGACCTGGGCACCAACTCCTCCTATACCTGGGAATTGACCCCCGATGCCGCCGCAGTGGAGGCCGCGTTCTCAGGAGCGGCCCATGTGGTGAGCGAGCGGTATGTCCAACAGCGGCTCATCCCCGCGGCCATGGAGCCTCGGGGGGTGGTGGCGGTGCCTGCGCCGTTCGGGGGCGACATCACCATCTATTCCGCCACCCAAATCCCCCACATCCTCAAGGTGATGGTGGCGCTCACCCTGGGCCTGCCCGAGCAGAAGGTGCGGGTGGTGGCGCCGTCGGTGGGCGGCGGGTTCGGCTCCAAGCTGAACGTGTACGCCGAGGAGATCATGTGCACGGCGCTGGCGCTGCGCCACGGCGTGCCGGTGCGGTGGACCGAGGGCCGCTCTGAGGCTGCCGCCTCCACCGTCCACGGCCGGGGCCAGATCCAAAACATCGAGCTGGCCGCCGACGCCGACGGCCGCATCAGCGCTGTGCGGGTGAGGTTGGTGGCCGACATGGGGGCCTACCTTCAGCTGGTCACCCCGGGAGTGCCCCTGCTGGGCGCCTTCATGTACCACGGCTGCTATGACATCGCGCACTACTCCTTCGCGTGTACGGGGGTTTTCACCAATTTGACCCCCACCGACGCCTACCGGGGCGCGGGCCGGCCCGAGGCCACCTACGCCATCGAGCGGGCTATGGACTCGCTGGCGGCGGCGGTGGGCGCGGACCCCGCTGAGATCCGGCGGCGCAACTTCATCGCGCCCGAGCAGTTCCCCTACGAATCGGCCCCAGGGCTGATGTTCGACAGCGGCGACTACCCCCAGGCCCTGGAACGGGCCCTGGAAGTGGTGGGGTACGAGAGTTTGCGGGCCCGACAGGCTGAGCGCCGGGCCGCCGGGGACGCCCGGCACCTGGGAGTGGGCCTGTCGAGCTATGTGGAGATGTGCGGACTGGCCCCGAGCCGGGTGCTGGCCTCCCTGAACTATGCGGCTGGGGGCTGGGAGGCGGCCACCGTGCGGGTGCTGCCCACCGCCAAGGTGCAGGTGGTGACCGGTACCTCCCCCCACGGCCAAGGCCATGAGACCTGCTGGTCGATGATCGTGGCCGATCAGCTCGGGGTCGATCCCGACGACGTGGAGGTGCTGCACTCCGACACCGCCATTTCCCCGCTGGGACTCGACTCCTATGGCTCCCGGTCGCTGTCGGTGGGCGGTACCGCGGTGTACATGGCGGCTGACAAGGTCATCGAGAAGGCCAAGCTCATCGCCGCCCATCAGATGGAGGCCAGCGTGGAGGATTTGGAGTTCTCCGACGGCGCCTTCCGGGTGAGGGGCCAGCCCGATGCCGAGATGCCCCTGGCCGCGGTGGCCTTCGAGGCGTTCACCGCCCACAACCTGCCCGACGGCATGGAGCCCAACCTCGAGGGGCACATGACCTGGGATCCGCCCAACTTCACCTTCCCGTTCGGAACCCATGTGGCCGTTGTCGAAGTGGACACCGAGACCGGCGAGGTGGACTTGGTGGACTATGTGGCCGTTGACGACTGCGGCAACCAGGTCAACCCGATGGTGGTGGAGGGCCAGATACACGGCGGCATCCTCCAGGGCGTGGCTCAGGCGCTCTGGGAGGAGGCGGCGTTCGATGATGACGGCCAGCCCCGCAACGTCAGCTTCCTCGACTACCTGGTGCCGTCGTCGGCGGAGGCGCCGTCGTTTCGCACCGATTCCACGGTGACCCCCAGCCCCACCAATCCGATGGGGGTGAAGGGCATCGGCGAGGCCGGCACCATCGCCTCCACCCCCGCGGTGATGAACGCCATTGCCGACGCCCTGACGCCCGCAGGCATAACCCGCATCGCCATGCCGGCCACGCCCGAGCGAATCTGGAACCTGCTAGCGGCCTCCGGCGCCGAATCTGGCGTCTCTTAGCCGCCTTCGGCGCTTGAGATCGCCAGAGCGGCGTTTATCAGGCCCAGGTGGGAGTAAGCCTGGGGGTGGTTGCCCAGCATGCGCTCGCTGGCCGGGTCGTATTGTTCGGCCAGCAGCCCGGTGGGGCCGCACTGCTCGAGATAGCGTTTGAACAGGGTCCGGGCGTCATCAAGCTGGCCTATCAGCACATAGGCCTCGATCAGCCATGACGTGCAGATCAAAAAGCCGCCCTCGGTGCCGGGCAGCCCGTCGTCATGTCGGTAGCGGTACACGGTACGGCGGTCGCGCAGCTCGCTCTCCACCGCTTTGAGGGTTGACACGAATCGACTGTCGGTGGCGGGGAGCAGTCCGCTGAGGCCGATCCAAAGCAGGCTGGCGTCGAGGTCGTCGGATCCGTAGGCGGTGGTGAAACAGCCCCGCCGCTCGCTCCAGCCGTTCTCCACCACATCAGCGGCGATCTCATGGCGCAGCGGCGCCCAATATGCCGCCAGCTCGGGGTCGAGGCGCTCGGCGATGCCGATGGCCCGGTCCACCGCCATCCAGCACATCACCTTGGAGTGGACGTGATGGCGGGGAGGGCGGCGCTCCTCCCAGATGCCGTGGTCGGGCTCCTGCCAGCGGGCTGCAACCGCGCCCACCACCGCCTTGACAACGTCCCAGTGCCGTTCGGAGATGGTCACCTCGGCCGCGAGCAGGCGCCAGGCCAGGTCCACCACCGGGCCGAACACGTCGAGCTGCACCTGGTGCTCGGCCGCGTTGCCTATCCGAACCGGTCGGCTGCCCGCATAACCGGCTAGCTCGGGCAGCACCGCCTCGGGCAGGGCCTCGTCGCCCACCAGCGGATATACCGGCCGGAGCTGCTCGGGGCTGGGAAGGTGCTCTACCCGGTCGAGTATCCAGTTGAGGAGGTCCCCAGCCTCTTGGCTGCTGCCCAACGCCAGCAGAGCCGCCGCGCTCATAGCGGCATCACGGGGCCAGCAATAGCGATAGTCCCAGTTGCGAACCCCTCCCATCACCTCGGGCAGGCTGGTCGTGGCCGCGGCCAGGATCGCCCCCGACGGCTGATGGCAAAGCGCCTTGAGCGTCAGCGCCGAGCGCTGCACCTGCTCGCCGGCCAGCGGGGGAAGCCGGAGGCCGTCAGCCCAGTCCTGCCAGTGCGACGCGGTAGCGGCTCGGCGGTCAGCCTCGGGTGAAACCGGCCGCCGCGGTCCCCCGTGAGCACCCACGCCCAGGCAAAGCTCCAACTCCAGCGGAGCCCCGCCGAGTTGGACTTCGGCGATGGCGGTCTGATGCGGGCCGTCGTCGACGATGCTCCAGATCACGCCGGGCGAGAGCAACGCCACGGTCTCAGCCGTGCCCGACGCCTCGATGCCGCCATCGATCGTGTGCAGCCCGGTGGGGGCCCGGCCGAAGTCCAGGCGGGGCGCGAACTCTATCCTGATGCGGCCGATCCCCTCGATGACCCGGATCAGGTTGGTGCGGCCCGCCGGCTGGTCGGGCCGCAGCTCGGAGCAATCCAGGTAGTCGGTCACGGTCACGTCCGGCCAGCGGGTTTCGGTGACCATGGTGCCGGGCAGGTAGCGGTGGGATAGGGGCGGGCTCTGGTCGTGGTGGCTGATAGAGAAGTGGCCGGCCCGCGCCCCGCCGAGGAGTCCGGCGAACACCGCCGGGGAATCGGCTCGGGGGTGGCACATCCAGTTCACCGAGGCCTCGTTGGTGACCAGCGCCACCGTTCTCTGGTTGCTCAGCATGCTGTGGCGTTCGATGGGAAGAGCGTGCTCGCCCGTTAGCCATGCCCGGCGCCTCTCGGCCAAAAGGGCGAGCGTTTTGGCCACGGCTTCGGTGTCTGGAAGCCTGGCATGGGCCAGGCTCGGTCCCTCCCCCACCTTGATGCCGAGATCAGGACCCTTCAGGAAGGCGAAGCCGTCCTCGTCGGTCGCATCGTCGCCTGCGTAGACCACGGCCTCCGCCGACACATCGTTGCGCAGCCTCTCGAGGGCATGGCCCTTGTCGGTGGCCATCACCGACAGCTCCACCACCATCTTGCCCTGCTTGACGTGGACGCCGTCCCAAGCGCCCGGCCCTCTCAGCACTTCTTGGACCGCGTAGGCGGCGATTTGGGGGTCGGCCATGCGGTAGTGAAAGGCGACTCCGGCGGGCTTGGGCTCGACCACGAAGCCCTCGTCGCGCTCGGCCATGTGTGTCAGCTCTTCCAGCAGTCGATTGCGCTGCTGTTTTTGGTCCAGCCGCAGATGATCGGCGAACCCCACGTCGAACTCGCTGCCGTGGCTGCCCACCAACCGAATCTCGTCGGGCAGCCGGCTGAGAGCGGCCAAGTCCGTGAGCGCCCTGCCGGAGATCACGGCCACATGGGTGTCGGGCATTCCAGCGAGCTGGCGCAGCGCCACAACCGATTCTCTGGTGGGCCGGGCCTCTCGGGGGTTGTCGACGATCTGAGCGAGCGTGCCGTCGTAGTCGCAGGCCACCAGCAGCACCGATGCCCGGGCCAACTCCTGCACCCAGAGGTCCATCTCCTCGGCGGAAATCATCGAGTCGAACGGGTTCATCGGCATTATTTAGCAACTCCAGAGCGTCCTCTGCTCATCAGCAGGCCTCGAGACGGTCCAGGTAGCCGGCCGCCCAGCGCGGGGCGGTGTTGGCGTACACCGTCTTGCGCATGGCCCGCATGGCCTTTTTGGCGTCGTTGTCGGCGCGGTGAACCGCGGCCTCAACCGCGTTCTTCAGTCCCTCGATGTCGTGCGGGTTGATGAGCTCGGCGGCGCGCAGCTCCTGAGCCGCGCCGGTGAACTCCGACAGCACCAGCACGCCTGTGTGGCCGCTGCGACAAGCCACGTACTCCTTGGCCACCAGGTTCATGCCGTCGCGCAGCGGGGTGACCAGCATCACGTCGGCCATGACGTACATGGCCACCAGCTCCTCCAGCGGGTGGCTCTGGTGCAGGTAGTGGACCACCGGGCGGCCCATCACCCCGAAGTTTCCGTTCACCTCGCCCACCATCTGCTCGACCGCTTGGCGGACCTTGGCATAGCCGGTGACCTGCGAGCGGCTGGGTTCGGCGATCTGCACCAGCACGCAGTTGTCCGCCGACAGCCGCCCCTCGGCCAAAAGCTCCCGGAAAGCTCGCAGCCGCACTTCGATGCCCTTGGTGTAGTCGAGGCGGTCAACCCCCAAGAGCACGGTTCGGTGCGATCCCAGGGAGTCGCGAATCTCGCCGGAGCGCATCAGCACCTCCGGGCTGGAGGCCAACCCGGCGATCCTCTCGGAGTCGATGCCGATGGGGAAGGTGCCCACCTGAGTGGCGCGACCGTTGTGCCTGATCAGCTTGCCGGTGGTTTTGGCGCCGGTAAGGTGCGCCACGGTCCGGCAGAAGTTGTCGGCGCCCAGCGGGGTTTGCAGGCCGATCAGGTCGGCGCCCAGCAGGCCGTCGATGATCTGGGTCCGCCACGGCAGCCGGATGTACAGCTCGCGGGCCGGGAACGGGATGTGGAGGAAGAACCCGATTCGCAGATCGGGCCGGGCCTCTCGCAGCAGGCCGGGAACCAGCAGCAGGTGGTAGTCGTGGATCCACACGGTGGCGCCGGTGGCGGCGAGGTTGGCCACGGTGGCGGCGTAGCGCTGGTTGACGGTTCGGTAGGCGTCCCACCAGGTGCGGTGGTACTCGGGGGGCACGAGGGCGTCGTGGAACAGGGGCCACAGCGTGGCGTTGGAGAATCCTTCGTAGAACAGCTGGAGTTCTCCCTGGCTGACGCCGACCGGATGACACTGGAACCCGTCCATCTGGAAGGGCTCGATCCCCGGTCCGGGCACGCCGGCCCAGCCCGCCCACACCGCATCGGGATTGTCCGACATCACCGGCCGCAGCGCCGACACCAGACCGCCCGGGCTGGGAACCCACTGGGCCGCGTCGCCCTGCATCACCCGCTTCACCGGGAGCCGGTTGGCCGCCACCACGAAACTCCACTTCTGGTCTCCTGCGGCCACGGGGCCAAAATATCGCGCTGGCAACCCGAAGCAGAGGTTGTTATGCTGATTGGCAGAGTGCCCCGTCCCGGGCCGAGTCCGATTTTGGTATTACGGGACGGGGCCGCCCCTGAGGTTATCGGGTTAAACTGAAAGTTTAGCTAAGTAGCTGGAAATAAGCGATATCAGTCCAGCACCATCAGCTGATCGGGCCCTCCCCGCTCTCATCCACGTTGTCGTCCGTGATGGCCACCGGGATATTGACGCT
>JAPOSH010000109.1 GCA_026709815.1 bacterium
CTGGGGTTCTACCACTGAACTACACCCGCAGGACAGGTTCACAATGTTAACGGTTAACGGCCGATCGCGGCGATCGGCTACGACACGAGTATTCGGGGGGTCGTCGGTAAACTGCGGGCTCTGTGAGGAGCACGGTGGAAGTCCTAGAGGACAACCGGGTCAAGGTGTCGGTGGACATCGAGGCTGAGGAATTCGAGGAGAAGCTGGACGAGGCCTTCCGCAAGCTTGCCCGACAAGTGCGCCTTCCCGGTTTTCGCCCCGGCAAGGCGCCCCGGCGAGTGCTGGAGGCCCGGTTGGGCCCGCATGCCGCCCGGGGGGAGGCTCTCAGCGAGGCGGTGCCCGAGTACTACGCCCAGGCGGTTGTGGACCACGACGTGGATGTCATCTCCTCCCCTGAGATCGACATCACCAGCGGGGCCGACTCCGGCCCGGTCAGCTTCGACGCGGTGGTGGAGGTTCGGCCCCTCATCACCGTCACCGGCTACGACCAGCTCAAAGCCGAAGTGCCCGGCCCCGAGCCCACCGAGGAAGAGGTCAGCCGGCAGGTCGACCAGCTCCGCAAGCAGTTCGGCGAGTTGGCCTCCGTAACCCGGCCGGCCGTTGACGGCGATCAGGTCACCATGGACATCTACGGGTCGTACAACGGCGAGGAAGTCGAGGGCCTCACCGTGGACGACTACGCCTACGAGGTAGGCCAAGGGGCTGTCGTGGCTGAGATAGACGAGCAGCTCCGGGGCGCCAAAGCCGGCGACATCTTGGAGTTCAACGCTGGCCATCCCGATCCCGATGAGGACGGGCTGTTGCGGTTCCGAATCTTGGTCAAGGAGGTGCAGGAGACCGTCCTCCCCGATTTCGACGATGAGTTCGCCCGGGAGGCCTCTGAATTCGACACCGCCGAGGAGCTGCGGGCCGATGTCTTCGACAAAATCGCCCGGGCCAAGCGGGCCGATGCCTTGGCATCTCTCGCCGGTCAAGCAGAAGAACAGCTGGCCGGGCTGGTGACTCACGATGTTCCCGAGGCCCTGGTCGAGGCCGAAGTGCTGAACCGTCTGCGAAACCTCCGGATGCGCCTGAGCAGCCAGGGCATCGAGCTGGAAACCTATCTTGACGCCATCGGCCAGACCCTCGATGAGCTGACTGAATCGCTGCGGGCGCCCGCCCTCCAAGAGGCAAAGGCCGATCTGGCCCTGCGGGCGGTGGCGGCGGCGGAGTCGATCACGGCCAGCGACGAGGATGTGGATCGCGAGCTGGCCGCCATGGCGGCCCAGGTGGGCCAATCCGCCGAAGAACTCAAGTCGTCGGTCTTCGCGGGCGAGGAAAGCCGTCTGAGGGCGCTAAGATTGGATGTCCAGATGCGCAAGGCCCGGGAATGGGTCCTGGAGCGAGTTGAGATAACCGACCCCGATGGAAACCCCGTCGAACGGTCGAGTCTGACCCTCGACGGCGAGTCTGAACTTCCCCCCACCGCCATTGAGAGCCAAGTCACATGAACCCTCAGAATTACATGGTGCCCGTCGTGGTCGAGCAGACCAACCGGGGAGAGCGCTCTTTTGACCTCTACTCCCGCCTGCTCAAGGAGAACATCATTTTTTTGGGCACGACCATCGACGACACGGTTGCCAACCTCACCTGCGCCCAGCTCCTGCACCTAGAGTCGGAGAACCCCGACAAGGACATCAACCTCTACATCAACAGCCCGGGCGGGGACATCAACGCGATGTTCGCCATCTACGACACCATGCAGTACCTGAAGCCCGATATCACCACCATCTGCTTCGGGCAGGCGGCCTCGGCCGCCGCCGTGCTGCTGGCCGCAGGGGCGCCCGGCAAGCGTCTGGCGCTGCCCCACAGCCGCATGCTGATCCATCAGCCCTACGCCGGAGCATCGGGACAGGTGTCTGACATCGAGATCGCCTCGCGGGAGATCCAGCGGCTCAAAGAGCAGCTCGAAGAGCTGCTGGCTCGCCACACCGGCCAAGACCTCGACAAGATCAGCGCCGACACCGACCGCGATTATGTGATGACCGCCCAAGACGCCAAGGAATACGGGATCATCGACGAGGTCATCTCGTCGCGTGACACCGTCGAAAACGCCGGCCCCATCACGGCCATCCGGTAGGAGGTCTGGATCGTGGCGAAGCGTGATTGGCCGACCGCTGAGAGCCAAGTGGGCTGGGAGGTCAGAGGCCATGGCTAAGTTCGGAGAGGGCGGGGAGCTGCTCAAGTGCAGCTTCTGCGGAAAGACCCAGAAGCAGGTCAAGAAGATGATCGCCGGTCCCGGCGTCTACATCTGCGACGAGTGCATCGATCTCTGCAACGAGATCATCGAAGAGGAGCTGGCCGAGGGCGCCGATGTCGGGTTCAAGGAGCTGCCGAAGCCCGTTGAGATCTATTCGTTCTTGAACGACTACATCGTCGGTCAAGAGCACGCCAAGCGGATCCTGTCGGTGGCGGTGTACAACCACTACAAGCGGGTCCAGATGGGCGCATCCGACTCCGAGGTGGAGCTTTCCAAGTCCAACATCCTGCTGCTCGGCCCCACCGGGTGCGGCAAGACGCTGATGGCCCAGACCCTGGCTCGGATGCTCAACGTGCCCTTCGCCATCGCCGACGCCACCGCGCTGACCGAGGCCGGCTATGTGGGCGAGGACGTGGAGAACATCCTCCTCAAGCTCATTCAGGCCGCGGACTACGACATCAAAAAGGCGGAGACCGGCATCATCTACATCGATGAGATCGACAAGATCTCCCGCAAGGGCGAGAATCCGTCGATCACCCGGGACGTGTCCGGAGAGGGAGTGCAGCAGGCGCTGCTGAAGATCCTCGAGGGCACGACCGCGTCAGTGCCGCCCCAGGGCGGGCGCAAACATCCCCACCAGGAGTTCATCCAGATCGACACCACCAACGTGCTGTTCATCGTGGGCGGGGCCTTCGCCGGGTTGGAGCAGATCATCGAGAACCGGGTCGGCAATGTCGGGGTCGGTTTCGGCGCTGACATCCGTACCGAGGCAGAGCGGGACCAAGGCGAGCTCTTCAACCAAGTCCAGCCCGAGGATCTGATCAAGTTCGGCCTCATCCCGGAGTTCATCGGACGGCTGCCGGTGGTCGGCGTGGTCTCCAGCCTGGAGCGGGACATGCTGGTCCGCATCCTGATGGAGCCCAAGAACGCGCTGGTGAAGCAGTACTGCAAGTTCTTCGAGTTCGAGAACGTGGAGCTGGTGTTCCGCGACGGAGCGCTCTCGGAGGTGGCCGATCTGGCTCTCAGCCGCAATACCGGTGCCCGGGGGCTGCGAGCCATTCTGGAAGAGGTGCTGCTCGACGTGATGTACGAGCTTCCCAGCCGAAATGACGTGATCCAATGCGTGGTCGATGACGGGGTGGTCCGCGGCGAGAAGGCGCCTCAGCTGCTCAACGCGGCCAAGGCCCGTTCCGGCGGCCGGTCTCGGCGCCAGGCCAGCTGATTTCCTCTTGATCGCCGTCGGCGGCGCCGGGGCGGCGGCCAGGGCGCTTTTGGCCGAGACGCGGGCATGGCTGGACAGCCATGTCAATTTAGAGGCCACAGCCGGCGACACCCACGGCTTGACCCTCGCTCCGATGCGCCGGCTGCTGGGCGCGCTCGGCGATCCCCAGGCCGACTACCCGGCGGTCCACATCACCGGGACCAACGGAAAGGGCTCGGTGGCCGCGCTGGTGGCCGCGCTCGCCCGCGCTTGGGGGATGGGAGTCGGGGTCTATTCCAGTCCCCATGTCGAGCGCGTCAATGAGCGGATGGCGGTAGGGGGCGAACCCATAGGCGACGTCGAACTGGCCGAGCTCTTGGCCCATCTGCGGCTGGTGGAAGACCATCTGGTCGCAACCGGCGGCGCCGGGTTCTCGTGGTTCGAGCTGCTCACCGCGGCCGCGTTGCGCTGGTTTGCCGACGCGGCCGTGGACCTGGCGGTTGTAGAGGTGGGAAAGCTGGGCCGCTACGACGCCACCAACGTGGTGAACAGCAAGGTGGCGGTCATCACCAACATCGGGCGCGACCACACCGACGGCCGCCGCGGCTGGGAGCAAGAGGTGATGGGGGAGAAGGCGGGCATCCTCCATCCGGGCGTTACCGCGGTGCTGGGCCCGATCCAGCCCGGGCTGGCGGCCATCGCCGCGGCAGAGTCGCCCGGAGAGATCCTGACGGCAGGCCGGGAATTCGAGTTGGAGGAGAATCGCCCGGCAGTGGGCGGAAGGTTGCTCACGGTTCGCACGCCCCGAGCCCGCTACCAAGACGTCTACGTCAGCCTGTTCGGCGCCCATCAAGGGCAGAACGCCGCCACGGCCATCGCGGCCTTCGAGTCTTTGGTGGACCAAGAACTGGATGAGCCCGTTTTGGACGCCCTGGGGGATGTGAGGGTTCCGGCCCGGTTCGAGGTGGTGACCCGCCAGCCTCTCGTTGTGATCGACGGCGCCCACAACCCCGACGGCCTTGCGGCGGTCGCGGCCACCCTGGCCGATGAGTTCAACCTGGCGGGTCCGGCCGTTTGGGTGGTCGGCATGATGAGCGATAAAGACCCCGGCGCCATGCTGGGCGCCATCGCAGCGTCCGATGCCGGCTGCGACCTGGTGCTGTGCTGCGCCCCTGACTGGCCCCGGGCGCTCCCGGCGGCCGAGCTGGCCGCGGCGGCCAGACATCGGGGGTTCGAGGCCGAGGCCGTCGGCGATGTGGCCGAGGCGGTGGACCGGGCCCAGGCGCTCGCCGCCGAAACGGGCGCGGTGATGGTCACCGGCTCGCTGTACACCGCCGGTGCGGCTCGCCTTCATCTGGCCGCAGGCCAGTCATAGTCACACCAGTCATAGTGGAGTAGGGTTCCCCCGGTGAATCGGACCCTGGTGCTGTGCAAGCCAGACGCGGTGGAGCGCGGTCTTGTGGGGGCTGTTTTGTCTCGCTTCGAGGCCCGAGGCCTGCGGATCGCAGCCATGCGCGTGCTCACAATCGACGCCGAGTTGGCCGCTCGCCACTACGCCGAGCATGTCGAACGCCCGTTCTATCCCGACTTGGTGTCGTTCATCGGCCGCTCGCCGTCGGTGGCGGTGGTGATCGAGGGGCCTGACGACGTTTACGCTGTCGTCCGCTCCATGATGGGTGCGACCAACCCCCTGGAGTCCCCGCCGGGCACCATTCGAGGAGATTTCGGGCTGGAAGTCACCGAGAACCTTGTTCATGGCTCAGACGGCAATGACTCCGCCCAGCGGGAGATCGCCATATTCTTCCCCGAGCTTTGACCGGGGCCGGTGGACGAGGCGTTGCTCCTCGTCTGCGAGAGACCCCACCCCACCGGTGTGCGAGTTGCCATCGTCTGCTCTAACCTTGCGCCATGGTGAAGCGGCGGTTCTCTTCTAGCAGCGGCTTGGTCGGCCGCGATATAGCCATTGACTTGGGCACCGCCAACACTCTGGTGTACGTCCGCGGCGAGGGCATCTTGATCAACGAGCCGTCGGTGGTAGCGGTCACCAGCGAGGGCACCCCCCTTGCGGTGGGCTCAGATGCGAAGAGGATGCTGGGGCGCACACCATCCCACATCCAGGCTGTCCGCCCGCTTAAAGACGGGGTCATCGCCAATTTCGACATATGCGAGAAGATGCTGCGGTACTTCATCCAGCGGGTGTCTCCCGCCCGGTTCATCCGGCCCCGAATGGTGATCTGCGTGCCTTCTGGGATCACCCCGGTGGAGCAGCGCGCCGTGCAGGACGCGGCCATCTCCGCTGGCGCCAAAAAGCCGGTCTACATCATTGAAGAGCCTATGGCTGCCGCCATCGGCGCTGGCCTGCCGGTGCAAGAGGCTTCGGGAAGCATGGTCGTGGACATCGGCGGCGGCACCACCGAGGTGGCCGTGATCTCGCTCGGCGGGGTGGTGGCCGGCCAGTCTGTCCGAATGGGCGGCGATCGCATGGACGAGGACATCATCGCCTTTCTCAAAAAAGAGCAGAGCCTGACCATCGGAAGCCGCACTGCCGAAGAGGTCAAGATCGTGTTGGGATCGGCTTGGGACGACGGCGAGAACCACTTTGCGGAGGTTCGAGGCCAGGACATGGTCACCGGCCTTCCCAAGACCGTGGTCACCTCCGCGGTTGAGATCCGCGAGGCGATCTCAGAGGTGGTGCGCTCGATCGTGGATGCGGTCAAGGTCACGCTGGATGAGACTCCCCCCGAGTTGGCCGCCGACATCATGGAGGCGGGAATCGTTCTGGCCGGCGGCGGCGCCCTGCTGAGCGGCCTGCCTGCCCGGATTGGGGAAGAGACGGGAATGCCGGTCCGGTTGGCGTCCAATCCCCTCTACGCGGTGGCCATCGGATCAGGCCAGTCGCTCGAGGAGTTCGACGCTCTCGAAGGACTCCTCTTCTCGTCGTCGCGCGACTGATCGCTCGGTTCGGCCCCGTGGCCACGGGCACCCGCACAGGACGGTCGCGGTTCACGCTTATCTTCCTGCTTCTCAGCTCTGCGACGCTGCTCACCCTGGACGCCCGTGATTTTGAGCCCCTCCAGCGAACAGAGGAAACCCTTGCCGATCTGATCTCGCCGCTGCGGTCCGGGGCCGATCGGCTGTTCGGACCAGTCGGCGACGCCTGGGCTGGCATAACGGGCTACGACGAGCTGAAGACCGAAAATCAGATGTTGAGGCAAGAGCTGCAAGAACTCGAGGGTCAGAAGATTCTCGACTCCGATGCCGTGGTCCGTCTGGAGTCGTTGCTCGACGAGCTGGGTCTCCCCTATGTGCAGGACATCCCCAATGTGGTGGGCGAGGTGGTGACCGCCAACGTCGGGAATTTCGATCGTTACTCGGTGCAGATCAACCGCGGCTCTGACGACGGAATCCGCAACGGGATGCCAGTGGTAACCAGAGGCGGACTCGTCGGGCGGATCGACGGAGACCCCGGCCGGGGGCACTCCCGAGTCACCTTATTGACCGACCCCGGCTTCGAGGTCGGTGTGCTGGCGGTGGGCACCGATGATGTGGCCCTGGCCTCGGGGGGCGGCCATGGCGAGCCGCTGATGGTGGCCAGAGGCCTGGAGATAGACACCGAGGTGGCTCTGGGCCATGAGGTGGTCACCAGCGGGGTGGACCGCAGCCGCTATCCCCCCGGCATACCCGTCGGCACCGTCACCGGCATCGACTTCGATGAAGCCCGTCTGTTGCAGCTTCTCACTGTGGCGCCCTCGGCCGACACTGACAGCCTGAGCTTCGTCACGGTGCTGCTGTACGACCCTTTGGCCGAAGAGACATGAGCAGACGAGGCGGAAATGCCCGAGGCGCATCCAACCCGGCAGCGGGGCAAGCTTCGCCATGACTGCAGCCACCGCTTATCTGCGCAGCGCCCTCTTCCTGTTCACCGCGCTGATCCTGCACTTGGCGCTGTTCTCCGATTTGCGAGTGCTGGGAGTCGCCCCCGAAGTGCCCCTGGCCATCGCCGTGACCGCGGGCCTCGTCGGCGGGCCAGAGCGGGGGGCGACTGCCGGTTTCGCCATCGGATTGGGCATTGATCTGTATTTGCCCACGCTGTTCGGGCTGTCCGCCCTCATCTACACCGTCTGGGGCTACGCGGTGGGACTTGTCGAGGTGCGGATTTTTCGCAGTGCGTGGTGGATCAACGTCTTGATCACCGCGGCGGCCACCGCGGGCGGGCTGCTCGTGTACGCAGTGCTCGGCGAGCTGCTGGGAGAGGCCAACCTCTACACCGATCGTCTTTATAGGGTGATGGGCGTTTCCGCGGTCGCCAACATGGTGCTGAGTCTGCCCCTGTTGGGACTGTGGCGCTGGTCGTGGCCCCGGCACTTGGGAGAAGAGCGTTGACCCCGGAGTCGCTGCGCCTGCGGCTCAGCTTCTTGGCCGTCTTGGCCCTGCTCGCCTTTGGAGTGTTGGCCGCGCGCCTGTGGTTTCTGCAAGTGATGAGTTCGGAGAAGTTCGAGGAAATCGCCGTATCCAACACCATAAGGGTGATATTCGAGCCCGCCCCCCGGGGCCGCATCTTCGATCGCAGCGGCAATGTGCTGGTGGACAACCGGGAGTCCTTGGTGGTCACGGTGGACCGGTTCACCTTCGACACCGAGTTCGACGAGCAAGATCAGGATGATCTGGTGTTCCGCCTGGCCACCGAGATCAGCCGCGCCGGGCGGCTCACCAAGGTGTTCGAGATCAACGACGCGCTCGACGACCCCCGCTATGGCCCGCTCGACGCGGTGCCGGTCGCCGATGACGTCACCGAGAACTTCGAGATCATCCTGGCGGAGCGGGCCGACGAGTTTCCCGGTGTGGGCACGGACATACGCAGCGTCCGCACGTACCCCTACGGAGATCTGGCCGCCCATGTCCTGGGCTATGTCTCACTCCTCAGCGAGGAGCAGTACGAGCTGCTGGCCGATGGCCCCGAGAACTACCGGAGCAATGACGAGATCGGCCAGACTGGAATCGAGGCGTCCTTTGAGACCGTGCTGAGGGGCGCTCCCGGCTTCACCCGGCTGGAGGTGGACAATGTGGGCGACCCGGTAGCAGTGCTGGAACAGGTCGATCCGGTTGCGGGCGCCGACGTCCACCTCACCTTGGACATCGACATCCAGGCCCTGGCCGAAAAGGAGCTCTTGGCCGGTTTGGCCGAAGCCCGCCAGCAGGCGCCAGACGATCCGAACGACCCGCCGTTCGACGCCCCCGGCGGCGCCCTCGTGGTGCTGGACCCCAACGGCGCCGAAGTATTGGCCATGGCATCATTCCCCACCTATTCGCCCAGTGAATTCGTCAACGGCTTCTCCTCTGAGCGATGGGCCGAGCTCCAAGACCCCAACAACCATCAGCCACTCCACAACCGGGCCCTCGCCGGCATCTATCCACCGGGGTCCACGTTCAAGCTGTTCACCGCCTATGCCGCGATGAACAGCGGTGTGATCGGCCCGCGGGGCGTGCTGGATGAGCGCACCCTCTACGAAGACGGCGGGCTCTACGTCGTGCCCTCGTGCGAAGAGGAGGTGATCGCCTCATGCACCTTCTCAAACGCGCAAGAGGCCGTCTACGGGCCGGTGGATCTGCGCCGGGCCATCTCTGTGTCGTCCGACGTGTACTTCTACTACCTCGGCGACACGATGGATCGGGCCGAGCGCTTCGACCGAGAAGGCGTTCAGCGGTCCGCCCGGCTGTTCGGTTTCGGCGCGCCGTCGGGGATCGCCCTGCCCGGCGAAGGGGTAGGCAGGGTGCCATCGCCGTCGGCTGCCGAGGCTGCGGGAGAGCCTTGGCGAACCGGCGACTCGATTGTGCTGGCCATCGGCCAGGGTTTGCTGGGCGCGACCCCGTTGCAGCTGGCCAACGGCTATGCCGCGTTTGCCAACGGAGGCACGGTGTACTCCCCGAAGATGGTGGAACAGGTGGTGAATCCGGTCACTGGCGAGGTGGTGCAGGTCTTCGGCGACCGAGTGCTCAACCAGGTCTACCTGCCTGGATCCATCCGGTCGCCGATACTCGAGGGATTGCTCGGGGTGACCGCGGAATTGGAGGGCACGGCCCACTCGGCCTTTGCGGGGTTCCCCCATGAGGATTGGGCCGTGGCCGGCAAGACCGGCACGGCCGAGGTCGAGGGCCAAGCCGACAACTCGCTTTTCGTGGCCTTCGGCCCCAACCCCGATCCTCGGTATGTGGTGGCGGCGATCATGGAGGAGTCGGGCTTCGGCGCATCGGTAGCAGCCCCCGCAGTTCGCCGCGTGCTGGAGCCCATCGCCGCCGACACGGTTCCCGCGGTGCGAACCATAGACGATCTCGCGGCATTGAGCGGACCCATCGCCGATGAAGACGGCCCGGGCGAGACCGAAGCGCCAGGGGGGGCGTGATGGCGGTCATCTCCATCGAGGAGCGCCGCCTGCGGGATCGGGAGTTGAACCCTCGGAGCCGTCCGTACGCGCCGTGGATGCACATCGATTTGCTGTTGGTCGCCGCCGCCGCCGGTCTGGTCGCCATCGGCACAGCGTCCATTTACAGCACCACCCGGGGCCGCGACCCGGAGAACTTCGATCCCTTTTTCTTAGAGCGCCAGACGCTGTTCGCGGTGGCCGGCGCGCTGCTGATGGTGTTCGCGGCATGGTTGCCCTATCAAGAGCTGGCCCGGTTCGCAGCGGCCATCTACGGGACGGGAATCCTGGCGCTGATGGTGGTGCTCAGCCCGCTGGGCGAAGAGGTGAACGGCGCCCGGTCGTGGTTCCGGTTCGGAGATTTCCAGCTCCAGCCGTCTGAGTTCCAAAAGCTGGCGGTGATCGTTGCGGTGGCGGCGTTTTTGTCCCGCTACGAGGAGTATTTGAGCGGGCTGCGGGTGTTCTTCGCCGTGGGCATCGTGGCGTGGCCCGGCCTTTTGGTTCTGCTCCAGCCCGATGTGGGCACCGCGATCATCTACGTATTCATAGGGTTCGTCCTGCTTCTCATCGGCGGCATCCGCTTCCGCCAGATCACCGGCATCGCCTTGATCGTGGTCACCGTGGTCGCGTTGATGATCAACTCCAACATGCTGGAGGAGTACCAGACCAACCGGCTGCGGACCTTCGTGGATCCCACGACCGGCACAACCGATGCCGCCTTCCAGCAGCGCCAGGCCCAGATCGCAATCGGCAACGGCGGGGTGACGGGCAAGGGGTACGGCGAGGGCTCGCAGACCCTCAGCGGTTTGGTGCCCCAGCAGCACACCGACTTCATCTTCACCGTTGTCGGCGAGGAGTTCGGTTTCGTCGGCTCGGCCACCACCCTGGGGCTCTACGCCCTTTTGCTGCTTCGCATCCTCCAGGCCGCCCGGTTGGCCAAGGACCGGTTCGGCGCGCTCATATGCTCGGGCGTCTTCGGCATGATCCTGTTCCAGATGTTCGAGGCCGTGGGCATGACCCTGGGCATCACACCGATCACCGGGATTCCGCTGCCGTTGCTGTCTTATGGCGGCTCCTCGGCCATCGCCACCCTGATCGGTCTGGGGCTCGTTCTCAACGTCCGCATGCGGCGGTTCGTCTGAGCGAAGCGCTCCTCGGGGCAAGATCATGTCCCGGCTGGTCGCGTCAACTGGTTCTGGTCGGCACACCACCAGCGGTAGATTGACGGCGATGTCGCTTTGGCCGGAATTGGAGTTGGTGCTGCCCGAGGTGTCCAAGCCGGCGCGCTACATCGGCGGCGAGAGCGGGATGGCGGTGCCGCAGCATCATCCGTCCAAGGCAGCATGGCTGCTGGCCTATCCCGACACCTACGAGATCGGCTTGCCCAACCAGGGCTTGCAGATCCTCTATGAGATCCTCAACGAACGCGACGACGCGGTGGCCGAGCGGGCCTATGCCCCCTGGGTGGACATGGAGGCCGAGATGCGGGCCAGGGGCCTTCCGCTGTTCTCGGTGGACACCCACCGCCGGGCGGGGGAATTCGACGTGCTGGCGTTCAACTTGTCGGCCGAGCTGGTGTACACCAACCTGCTCAACTGCATCGATTTGGCCGGAGTGCCGGTGCGGGCTGAGCACCGGGCCGACGACGACCTGTTGATCGGCGCCGGCGGCCATTGCACCTACAACCCCGAGCCGTTGGCCGATTTCGTGGACTTCTTCGTGCTGGGCGACGGCGAGGAGGTGGTCTCCGAGGTCAACACGGTGATCCGGGACTGGAAGCGGGCGGGCAAGAAGTCTCGCCCATCGGTGCTTCGCGCCTTGGCCGCCACAGACGGCGTGTACGTGCCTTCGCTCTACGATGTGGTCTACGACGGCCCGGCGCTGGTGTCGGTCACCCCTCGCTTTGCCGATGTGCCCGCCGTGGTGGAGAAGCGCACGGTGGCCGATCTGGCCGCCTGGCCCTATCCCAAGCAACAGCTGGTGCCGCTCACCGAGGTGGTTCACGACCGACTGAACGTGGAGGTCTTCCGAGGATGCACCCGGGGCTGCCGGTTCTGCCAGGCGGGAATGATCACCCGCCCCGTGCGGGAGCGGCCCGCCGATCAGGTGCGCACCATGGTGGCCGGCGGCCTGGCCCGTTCCGGCTATGACGAGGTGGCGCTGACCTCGCTGTCCACCGCCGACTTCAGCGGGATCGAAGAGGCGGTGGCCGCCACCATGGACTGCGGTGCGGGGGATGTGTCGGTATCGCTGCCCAGCTTGCGGGTGGATGCCTTCACCGTGGGCTTGGCGGCGCAGATCCAACGGGCTCGGCGCACCGGTTTGACCTTCGCCCCCGAAGCCGGGTCTTGGCGGATGCGCCAGGTGATCAACAAGCTCATCGACGATCGGGACCTCTACGGGGCGGTGGAGTCGGCCTTCTCCCAGGGATGGCGGCGCATGAAGCTCTACTTCCTCACCGGCCTGCCCACCGAGACCGACGCCGACACCCTGGCCATCGGGGAGCTGGCCCGCAACTGTGTGGAGCTGGGCCGGGCCCACACCAAGAACCCGTCGGTCACGGTGTCGCTGGGCGGGTTCGTCCCCAAGCCGTTCACGCCCTTTCAGTGGTTCGGCCAGAACACGGTGTCAGAGCTTCAGCGCAAGATCTTCTTGCTGCGCGACGACATCAAGCGAAACCGAGGGGTCCAGATGAAATGGCACGACCCCAAGGCCAGCCTGGTGGAGGGAATCGCCAGCCGGGGTGACCGTCGCATCGGGCGGGTCATCGAAGAGGTGTGGCGGCAGGGAGGCACCTTCCAGGAATGGTCGGAGCACTTCGACTACGACCGCTGGACGCAGGCCATGGAGCGAAACGGGCTCTCGGCGGACTGGTATGTGCACCGTCACCGCACTGAGGACGAGGTTCTGCCCTGGGACCACCTGTCAGCGGGCCTGCACAAAGACTTCCTGTGGCAGGATTGGAGGGACGCCCTCGACGAAGTGGGCTTGGAAGACTGCCGGTGGACCCCGTGCTACGACTGCGGGGCCTGCACCGGCTACAGCATCGAGCACATCGTGGCCTCGGCCACGCCCCCGGCTGGAGGCAGCCAAGGCACCGGGCAGGCGCCTGCCGGGTATCAGCCCCCTGCCGCAGTGGCGGTGCAGCTCTCCGGCCTCGGCGCCCAGCTCTCGTCATGACGGCCTCGTCGTGACGGGGTTTGGCCGGAGGGCCAAGCGGGGGGAAATGCCGTGAACCCGAACCAGGCGGCGCGCACGCGGGTGAGGCTGCGGTATGCCAAGGTGGGGCGGATCCGCTTCACCAGTCACCGGGATGTGGCCCGCATCTGGGAGCGCTCGCTGCGGCGGACCGGGCTGCCGGTGGCCCAGACTGAAGGATTCTCGCCCCGGGCCAAACTGCATTTCGGGCTGGCGTTGGCCACCGGCCATGAGTCAGACGCTGAATACCTCGACATCGACTTCAAGTGCGCCGAAATGGCGGTTGACGAGGTGATCGACGCCTTGGCCGACAAGCTGCCCGACGGGATCGCCGCCACCGGAGCGGCGGTGCTGCCGCCCGGCGCCATGTCTTTGCAGCAGGCGGTCACCAGTTGCGATTGGGACATCGAGCTGTTGGACGTGAACGCCGGAGATCTCGCCCAATGGGTGAATCAGGTACTCGGTGCGGCTAAGATCATGGTCACGCGAGAACGCAAAGGCCGACAGATCACCGACGATCTGGCCCCTCAAGTGCGTGCCCTGAAGGTCGGCGAACCGACCAGCCGGGGGGTTCGCCTC
>JAPOSH010000206.1:0-3415 GCA_026709815.1 bacterium
ACCCAGCGAAACGGCGGCGCATCCGGTGGGTCTCGATGTTTGATCGCGTCGTCCAGAATCTTGGATATAAACGCACTCATGCTGAGGCCTCTTGCGTCGGCCGCTCGCCTCACCTGCTTTGCCAGCTGGTCATCTAAAGAGATCGTGGTTCGTATTATGCACAGCATAACTGACTAGCACTAGTGAATCACCCCATGGAAGAGGTGTGCAGCGCTCCTCGCGGCAACGGGACAGCGCAGCGGTTCTCAGCCAGAGAATATTTTGCGGTATGGGTGGGGTGTTTTTTGCGGGGTAACTGAGGTATATTTTGCGGTATGGCTTTAGGAGCGGCCGCCCCGCCCGGCTATCTGCCCCGGGTCGTCGACCAGCAGATGACAAGCGCGCTGCGGTCGTCTCCCGCTGTTGTCGTTGAGGGGCCGCGGGCCTGCGGAAAGACCTGGACAGCCAGGACATTCGCCAACAGCATGATGCGATTCGACGAGTTGGAGCCGACCAGGCTGAGCCTGGAGGTCAACCCGTCATCCTTCCTGGCCGGTGACACCCCTCGCCTGTTGGACGAATGGCATCTGGCCGACGGCCTGTGGAACGCCATGCGCCACGCCTGCGACGAACGAGCCGCGAACGGGCAGTTCATCCTGGCCGGGTCGGTGAAGCCGACCTATGCCGTGACCGACCACAGTGGAGCGGGGCGGGTGGCCCGGGTGCGAATGCGGCCCATGGCGCTGTTCGAGTCGGGAGACTCCGCCGGGAGCATCTCGCTCGAAAGCCTGATGGCCGGCGGGCCGTGCGCCGGCGACCCGCCCGATGCCGCGTTGAGCGACATCGCGGCGTTGGTATGCCGAGGAGGCTTCCCGCGACTGGTTTCCATGGACCCCATCGACGCCCGCGACCGCATGAGCGACTACCTGCGGGATATCGCCATGCTGGACGTAAACGGCAACGGGCATGCAGAACACGACCCCATCAAGATGCAGGCGTTGATCGGTTCGCTGGCCCGAAACGAAACCGCCGCCGCCTCACAGCAGACCCTCATCGACGACACCTCCACCACCGGCGGGCCGTCAGATCGCGACACGGTTCGGCGATACCTGGACCGCCTGACCGAGGCATTCGTCATCGAGCCCCTTCCGGCATGGTCTGCCCATTTGCGAAGCAGGGCCACGCTCCGGTCCAAGCCAAAGCGCTACTTTGCCGACCCGTCCCTAGCCGCCGCCGCGCTCCGGGCATCACCCGACGGGCTGCTGGCCGACCTGCCCGCGCTGGGCGTGCTGTTCGAGTCGCTGGCCATCCGCGACCTGCGAACCTACGCGCAAGCGGCACGAGCGGAACTCCGCTACTACCGCGACAGCAAGAACCTCGAAGTCGACGCCATCATCACCGGCGGCCACGGCGACTGGACCGCAGTCGAGGTCAAGCTCGGCAGCCCCGACGCAATAAAAACCGGCATCTCCTCGCTGCGCCAGATGAGGGACAAAGTCGACACCCAGCAAGCCGGAGAGCCGTCGCGCCTGATCGTGCTCACCGCAGCGGGCCGGGCCTTCGAGACCAACGACGACATCGCCGTCGTCCCCATCACCCTCCTCGGCCCGTAGCTAGCGGTTGTCAGCCAGGGTGAAGGAGTTGAGGATGGCGTTGCGCATGTCTCGGGGATCGATCACGTCGTCGCTGCCGAGGCGGTTGGCGAGGCGGTAAGGACCGGAGCGCTGGTCGCGCTCCACTTGGGCCTGGGTCTCGGGGTCGAGCTTGGCCGAGCGGCCTCCGGCTTCGGCGGGCATGGCCGCCATGTTCACGCTGGGCAAACAGAACGACTGGGTCTGGTTGTCGAACGGGTTCTGGGCCATCACCACCGACCCGAAGCCGAACGCCTTGCGCATGGTGATCTCCACCTTGGGGTTGGTGAGGCGGCGCTCGGCTTTGTACATCTTGCCGCCCCACTTCAAGATGCCCTCCCGCTCAGCCCGGGTCCCGGCCATCACCCCGGGGTTGTCGGCCAAAAACACCACCGGGTGGTCGTAGTGGCCGATCACCTCCAAGAAGTCGGTGGCCTTGATGGCGGCGGCGGCGTCTACCGAGCCGGCCAAGTGGGCCGGGTTGTTGGCCACGATGGCGCTGGGCCGCCCGCCGAAGCGGGCCAGCCCGACGATGATGGCCGGGCCGTAGGCGGGCTGGACCTCGAAGAAGCTGCCGTCGTCGGCGATCAGGTCGATCACGTCGTGCATGTCGTAGGGGCGGCGGTCGTTGGGGGGGATGACGTCAAGCAGCTCCTCCACCGTGCGAGGCTCGGCGTCGGGTCCGCGGCTTCGAGGCGAGGGCTGTCCGGCCCGAGACGGAAAGTACGACAGGTACAGGCGGGCCATATCGATGGCGGCCTCGTCGTCGGGGGCCTCGTTGTGGGCCGACCCGGCGATGCGGGTGCAGACGCCGGCGCCGCCGAGCTCCTCTTTGGTCACGTCCTCGCCGGTGGCCGCCTTCACCAGCGGCGGACCGCCGGTGAACATGGAGGCATACGAGGTCATGATCACGAAGTCGCTCAGAGGAGCGGCCAGGGCGCCGTGGCCCGCGGAGGCGCCCATCACCACGCACACCATGGGAACCTGCCCGCTCAAATCGGCGTAGGCCTGGAGGTCGCCGGGAGAGCGGCTGCCCCCGGTGTCGGTGAGGCGGTGGCCGGCCCCTTCCAGCATGGTGACCAGCGGCAGGCCCTCTTGGGCGGCCAGCTCGGCCACCCGGTAGCGCTTGGCGGTGTTGCCCGCCCCGATCGAGCCGCCCAACACGGTGAAGTCCTCCGCCCCGGCCAGCACCGTGCGGCCTTCGATGCGGCCGTGGCCGCAGACGAAGCCGTCGGAGGGGATGTCTTCCAGGGTGCCCACCAGCGGGCCGATCTCCCGGAAGGTGCCGGGGTCGAACAGCCGGTCGAGACGCTGGCGCACGTCCAGCTTGCCCCGGGAGTGCATGTACTTCTCCACCCGCTCGGGACCGCCCATGGCGGCACCCTCAGTGCGTCGACGGTCCAGCTCCTCCAACCACGGCGCCCACTCCTCGCGGTTGCTCATGCCACAGAACTCATGCTGGCGAGAAGGCGTCGATCATGGCCCGCACATCGGGGCCCAGGGGGTAGAGGATGGGACAGGTGGCCCCGTTGGCCACGTACTCGTCCACCTTGGCCCGGCACTCCTCGGCGGTGCCGGCCGCGCACAGCATCTGCACGATCTCGTCGGGCACCAGCTCAGAGGCCGCCTCCACCTGCTCCATGGTGGCGGGCCAGGTCAGCACGGCGTTGACCTGCTCCAGCAGCGAGTCGGGGACTCCGGAGGCAGCCATGATGTGGGGCTGCTGGCCTAGGTACTGGGTCACCAGCAGGCGGGCGGCGTCCAGCGCCTCGGCCCGATCTTCAGCCAGCGAGCACACCACCAGC
>JAPOSH010000206.1:3425-13505 GCA_026709815.1 bacterium
ACCAGCTGCGGGCGGTCCAGATCGTCCACCGTGCGGCCGGCGCGGGCCGCGCCCTCGGCCAGGGCGTCCATCGCCCGGCGGTTGTAATCGGGCGACACCAGGTAGTTGAGCACCACGCCATCCGCGATCTCGCCGGTCAGCGCCATCATCTTCATGCCGGTGGCGCCGATGTAGATGGGCACGTCCTTGGGGCGGCGGGGCTGATGCACATAGTCGAGCTCCACGTCTTCGAGGTGTACGTAGTCGCCGTGGAGGGTCACGTTCTCGTCGGCCAACAGCGCCCGCACCACGGTGACCACCTCCCGCATGGCCCCCAGCGGACGGCGGCGGTCCACGCCCACCTTGCTGGCCAGCGGATCCCACCAAGCCCCCAAACCGCACAGGATGCGACCCGGCGCCAAGTCGTCCAGGGTGGAGAAGGTGGCCGCCAGCCGGGCCGGGTTGCGGGTCCACATGTCGAGCACCCCGCTGCCCACCTTGATCCGGTCGGTGGAGGCCACGAACGCGGCCATGGGCACCGTGGCCTCCCGCACCAGCCGGGAGTCGGCCTGCCAGACGGCCTCAAACCCCTTCTGCTCGGCGTATTGCACGTATTCGATGGCCTCGGCCACCGAATGGGCGTCTTGCAGGTAAAGGGCCACGGGATAGGGGCTCATGGGTCGACCTCCTCCAATTTCGCGAACAGTCGGCGAGCGGCCTCGGCCGCTTTGGCTCGGATCTCGTCGGGGTCCACCCGGGTGGGTGTCCCGAGCGCCAGCAGCGTCTCGCCATCCACCACGACGTCGGTGGCCCGCACGCCGGGGGTGAAGGCCAGCCGCCACGGGTCGATCGGGTCATACGACCAGCGGACGCTATCGGAGCGGGCCTCGGGGAAGAGCTCCCAGCCCTGAGACAGCCACCCCCACGCCGCCTCTGGGGTGGCGGTCACGTCGTCCTCCCGGTGGCGGACGTAGGCCACCCGGAACTCCTCGAACATGTCGGCGCCGATGCCGTCGGTGCCCAGCGCCACCGGGTTGGCGAACCGGGCGGGGCGGGCGTAGCCCACCGCGTTGTTCATGTTGGACCGGGGGTTGTGGACCACAGTGCCAGCCAATCGGTGGCCATCGGGCAGGTGTACCCCGTGGACCAGCAGCCATTCGTCGGTGCTCCATCGCTCCAGCCGCACCGCGGCTGGAGCGTCCACCGGTCCCTCGGCCACATGGACGTGCACCCCGGTGCCCAGATCGGCGGCCAAGCCGGCGGCGGCTTCCAGCGTCTCGTCAGAACAGGTGAAGGCGGCGTGGACCCCGACCATGCCCCGGCCCCCGGCCCGCAGGAACCGCTCGTTCTCAGCCAGGCCCCGGCGAGCGCCTTCAGCCCCGTGGCGGTCGGTCACCCCGTAGGCGCAGCTCACCCGCACCCCCACCTCGGCACAGGCATCGGCGATCACCTGAAGCGAGCCCTCGATGGCGTTGGGCGACTCGTGATGGTCCATGATGGCGGTGCAGCCCGCCTCCAGCGCCTCCAGCGCCCCCAGCTTGGCCGACCACTCGATGGCGTCCAGGTCGAGCGCCCGGTCCAGGCGCCACCAGATCAGCTTCAAGATGTCGGTGAACTCGGCGGGAACCCCCGGCGGTGCGGGCATGCCCCGGGCCAGCGCGGAATACAGGTGATGGTGGGCGCAGACCAGCCCGGGCGTGGTGCGGGAGTCGCCGCCGGAGTCCCTGTGGCCGGAGTGCATATCACCAGAGTCCATATCGGCAAAGAACAATATGGCGTGCCGGTGGCCGGCGCGTTCTCACTCTCCCATGGGAAGGCTGTTGTGCCACGTTCCGCTATGGGCCCGCAGCGCGGCGGCCACCGCCCCGGCAGTGGGCACCAGGCCGATCTCCCCCACCCCTTTGATGCCGTAGGGGGCGTTGGGCTGGGGCGACTCCACCAGGATCACGTCCACCGGGGGCATGTCCTTGGGCCGCAGGATGCCCAGCGACTTGAGGGTCATGTTGACCGGCCAGCCGTTCTCGTCGGCGGGGAAGTCCTCGGTGAGGGCGTAACCCAGCCCCATGTGGACCGACCCCTCGATCTGGCCCTCGCACAGCAGCGGGTTCACCGCCCGGCCCACATCGTGGACCGCCACCACCTTCTCCACCGCGCCCTCGTCGTCGAGCACCACCATCTGGGCGGCGTAGCCGAAGGTGGAGTGGATGACGGGGTTCTCCACCCCGTCGGAGAGCTTGTTGGTCCAGTCCACCCGGTACTCGCCGAAGTAGTCCACGCCGGGCCGGCACCCGTCGGCCAGCGCGGCCTGACAGGCGTCGGCCACCGATCCAGCGCCCATCAGCGTACCCCGGCTGCCGGTGGTCTGGCCCGCGCCCAGCTCATAGGCGGTGTCCACCACCACCCGCACCCGGTCGGCGCTCACCTGAAGCTCGGTCACGGCCACCTGCTGGGCCACGGTGTGGATCCCCTGGCCCATCTCCGTCCAGCAGTGGCGCACCTCCACGCCGCCGCCGTCGTGGTAGTCGTCGTCGAAGCGCACCACGGCCTTGGCGATCTCCTTGAAGCCGTTGCCCAGCCCGGAGTTCTTGAGGCCGAGCCCCAGGCCCACCGATTTGCCGGCCGCTCGAGCCTCGTCCCACGCCGGCTTGACCGCCTCCAAGCAGGCGCGGGCCCCCAGCGAGCCGTCGTCCATGATCTGTCCCGGTCCCCAGACGGCGCCGGGGACCACCGCGTTGCGCGACCGCATCTCCCATCCGTCGATGCCCACTGCCTCGGCCAAGCGGTCCATGACCCCCTCCATGGCGAACTGGGCCTGGTTGGCCCCGAAGCCCCGGAAGGCCCCGCACACCGGGTTGTTGGTGCGGGCGGCTATCGCCTCCACGTCGATGTTGGGCACCGAATAGGGGCCGCTGGCGTGGCCCGCCGCCCGCTCCAGCACCTTCATGCCCACCGAGGCGTACGGGCCGGAGTCACCCAGCATCCGGGCCCGCAGCGCGGTGAGCCTGCCCTGCGCGTCGCAGCCGGCCCACATCTCGATGCGGATGGGGTGGCGCTTGGGATGCATCCGCAGCGATTCCTCCCGAGACACCGTGCACAGCACCGGGCGGCCCAACAGCCAGGCGGCCAGCGCGGTCTGGGCCTGGTTGGACATGTCCTCTTTGCCGCCGAAGGCCCCGCCGTTGCTCACCAGCTCCACGGTGATCTGGCCGGGCTCGACGCCCAGCACCGAGGCCGTCTGGTCGCGGTCGTCCCACACTCCCTGGCCGCCGGAGTACACGTGCATGGTGCCGTCGCCACGGGGCACTGCCAGGGTGGACTCCGGCTCCAAGAAGGCGTGCTCGATGCGCTGGGTTTGGAACACTTCGTGGACGGTGTGGGCGCTGGTCGCCAGCGCGGCGTCCACATCCCCCCGGGCGTATTCCGACCGGGACAAAACGTTGCCTTCGAGCTCCCACACCGCGTCGGCCGCGCCATTGGCCACCGCGGCCGCCGGATCGGTGATCGGCGGGCGCACCTCGTAGGTCACCGCCACGGCCTCAGCGGCGCGGCGGGCAGTGGCCCGGGTGTCGGCCACCACGATGGCCAGCACGTCGCCCACATAGGAGGTGCGGCCCCCCTCGGGGATGAACACCGGCCAGTCCTTGTGGATGATGCCCACCCGCAGCTCGCCGGGCACGTCCGCGGCGGTGAATACCGCCTGCACCCCGTCCATGGCCTCGGCCGCGGCGGTGTCGATACGCACGATGTCGGCCCGGGCGTGGTCCGACAGGTGCAGCGCGCCATGCAGCAAGCCCTCGGGGCGCAAGTCGTCGATGTAGTGCCGGTCGCCCAGGGCCAGCTCTCTGGCCTCGTACTTGATGCCCCGGCTGCCCACGCCGCCGGGCGCCTCGGCCTCGGGCATCTCGCCTTGAGCCAGCGCCTCCACCGCGTCGAGTATCTTGGTGTAGCCAGTGCAGCGGCACAGGTGGCCGCCCAGATGCCGGGAGGCCTCCTCTCGGGTCAGCTCCGAGCCCTTGCGGTCCACCAGCGACTTGGTGCGGATCAAAATGCCGGGAGTGCAGAACCCGCACTGAAGCGCGCCGCACGCCGCGAACACATCGGCCATGTGGTTGCGCTCCTCGGGCGACACCCCCTCCAGGGTCAGCACCTCACAGCCGGCCGAGCGCTCCAGCGAGGTTTGGCAGGCCACCCGGGCGCGCCCGTCCACCAGCACCGCGCAGCAGCCGCACTGGCCGCTAGGCGAGCACCCGTCCTTGGGCGACATGATGCCCAGCTCGTCGCGCAGCGCGGCCAGCAGGTGCTCGTGGTGGCCCTGAACGGTCACCGATCGGCCGTTGACGGTCAGCGTTGTCGCGGTCAGCGTTGTCATCGCATATCCCCCTGGGCTGAGGGCGCCCCGCCGATGATCGGCGCCCCCTCGACGTATGGCTTTTCAAGGATGATCGGCATTTCCTCGGCGATCGACTTGTACATCTCCGGGCGGCGGTAGCGGCTGAAGTCATACAGCGTGTTCTTGTAGGCCGCGCACCAGTTCAGGTTGCAGGTGGCCGCCACCAGCTCGTCGCCGTCGGTGGCGGCCTGGGCCAGCACTTCGCCCGAGGGGCCGATGATGCAGCTCTCAGCCAGGCTCTCCACCCCCTCCTCGTCGCCTCCTTTGGCCACACCGACCACGAACGTCCCGTTCTGGTAGGCCCCGGCCTGCATGACCAGGCGGCTGTGGAATCCGGCCAGGAAGTCCTGGGACGGATCGGGGTAGTAGTGGATGGGGGTGTTATAGCCGATGAGGATCATCTCCACGTCGGCCAGCCCCATCACCCGGTAGGTCTCGGGCCAGCGCCGGTCGTTGCACAGAGCCAGGCCGATCTCGCCCCGGAACGCGGTCCAGGTGCGGAACGTCTCTTCCGCGGGCTCGAAATAGGCCCGCTCCAGGTGCTGGAACGGGCGCTGGGGCTCGTATTCCTCGTGACCGGGGATGTGGACCTTGCGGAACTTGGCCACTTCCGCGCCCTCGCCGTCCACCAGCAAATAGGTGTTGTAGCGGCGGCCGTCGGGAGTCAGCTCGGCGTAGCCCAGACAAAAGCCGATCCCCAGGCGGGCGGCCTCGTCGAACAGCGGCTTGACCTCCGGCGAGGGCATCTCGGTCTCATAGAAGCTGTTCAGCTCGTCAACGTCGTCGATCCACCACCGGGGGAAGAACGTGGTCAGGGCCAACTCGGGGTACACCACCAACTCGCAGCCCTGCTTGGCGCCCTCATACAGCAGCGCCAGCAGCCGCTCCACCACCTCGGCCCGAGTGTCGCCGCGGGCAATGGGGCCGAGCTGGGCCGCGCCCACGGTGACCTGGCGAAGGCTGCTCTCCAGGCGCGACACCCGCTCGTCGGCCACTTCGCTCTTCAGACGAGCAGTCGGCGCCTTGTCCCTGCTGGTGCTCATGTCGTGGCCCCCGCTTTCTCCACCTCGGAGGCCTCGGCGATCTCGGCCAGCTCCAGCATGACCCGCAGCAGCACGTTCGCCCCCGCCTCTAGGTGATCGGGCTCGGTGTGCTCGAACGGATTGTGGCTGATGCCCTGCCAAGAGGGGACGAAGATCATCGATGTGGGGCACACTGGGGCGAACATCTGGGCATCGTGGCCCGCGCCCGAGCACAGCCGCCGATGGCTCAAGCCCAGCGCGCCGGCGGCTCGCTCCACCCGGTCAATCATCTCCGGGGCGAACTCCACCGGGGCGAATCGGGCGAGGCGCCGAGAGCTGATCCCCGTGCCCGACTCGGCGGCCAGCTCCTCCAGGAACGCGGCCAGCCGTTCCTCCGCCTCGGTGAGCAGGTGGTCGTCGGTGTTGCGCATGTCCACGGTGATCACCGCATCGGAGGCCACCACGTTCACCAAATTGGGGTGCAGCTCCACCCGCCCCACGGTGCACACCTGCGGGGGGCCGAACTCGGCGGCCAGCTCGTGGACGAACACTGCGATGCGGGTGGCGGCCCAGCCGGCGTCGTGGCGCATGTCCATCGGGGTGGTGCCGGCGTGGTTGGACTGCCCGGCCACGGTGATCTCGGTCCAGCTGATGCCCTGCACCCCGGTGACCGCGCCGATCACGATGTCCTCGGCATCGAGGATCGGGCCCTGCTCGATGTGCAGCTCCACGAAGGCATGAGGCGGGGGCGACGGACAAGGGGCCGGGCCTCGATAGCCGATCCGGTCCAACTCGGCGCCCAGCACCGCACCGTCGGCGCCCACGACGTCCAGCGCCTCCTCCAGGGGCAGCTCGCCGGTGTAGACGAGGCTTCCCAGCATGTCGGGCGGAAATCGGGCGCCCTCCTCGTCGGTGAAGAACCCCACCGCCAGTGGCCGCCGGGTGGTGATGCCGGCCTGCTGCACCGCCTCGATCACCTGCAAGCCGGCCAGCACGCCGAGGTTGCCGTCGTAGCGCCCGCCAGTGCGCACGGTGTCGATGTGGCTGCCGCACATGACCGGCGGCCCCGGCTCTGCCCCGGCCAGCGCGCCGATCACGTTGCCGATGCCGTCGATGCTGACCTCTAGGCCCAGGTCCCGCATCCACGCCACCACCAGGTCGCGGCCGTCCCGGTCTTCGTCGGTCAGGGCCAACCGACAAGCGCCGTCGGTGCCCTCGATCTCCCCTATCGACGCCAGAGCAGCCAAACGGTCGCTCAGGCCCCGACCGTCAATGCTGATCTCAGTAGCCACAGGAGACATATTCTGCCAGAAACTTCGACTATTCGCCTTTTGCCTAATCGCTATCGCCTCCACCAAACCCAGGATGATTCAACCTTCACAAGCTGTTTGTTATACCGTACAATGCAGCTATGTACACGATCCTGCGCAGCGCGACATTCGACCGCTGGCTGCGCAGGCTTCGGGACCACCAGGCAGCGAACCGCATCGTTGCCAGACTGCTGGCCGCCGAGGCAGGGCACCTCGGAGACGTGAGACCTGTTGGGAATGGCGTGTCCGAGATGAGGATCCAGCATGGGCCTGGATACCGGATCTACTTCCTCACGCGGGGAACTGACCTAATCGTCCTGCTATGCGGCGGTGACAAGGACAGCCAACGCAGAGACATTGAGATGGCGAAGGCAATGGCGGCAGAATGGAGGAGCTAATGGCTGAGAAATATCAGAGGTTTGACCCGGCGGCCTACGTAAAGCCCGAAGGGGATGTCCGAGGACTTCTCCGGGCGGCTGCGGAAGAGGACCAGGGAGATGGGGCAGTCATTCGATCTGTCCTGAAACACATCGCCCAGACGCAGAACATGAGCGCCCTTGCCCGCGACACCGGACTCAACCGCGGCAACCTGTACGAAGCGCTGTCTGAAGATGGAAACCCCACTCTGTCAACGCTGCTGAAGCTTGCCGGCGCGTTGGGACTGAGGCTGCGTCTTGAATCCGTGGAGGAACAAACATTAACGAGGACGCAGCAATGAACGGCGTCGTGGTGGCCCGCGGCCTGCAGGAGGCCCTGAGCGATCTCAGCGAACGTCCCGACGCCACGGTGCTGGCCGGGGGCACCGATCTCATGGTGGAGATGAACCGGGGTCTGCGCCGTCCCCGCCGCGTGGTGGCTGTGTCGCAGGTGCCCGAATTGCGCCAATGGAGCGTCGCCAATGACCGGGTGGTGGTGGGCGGCGGGGTCACCTACACCGAGATGATGACCACCCCTTTGGCGCAGGCCGCTCCCGCGCTGGCCCAGGCCGCCCGCACAGTGGGCTCCCCGCCCATTCGCAACGCCGGAACCCTGGGAGGCAACTTGGGCACCGCCTCGCCCGCGGGCGACACCCTGCCGGTGCTCGCTGCGCTCAACGCCCAGATCGTGGTGGCAGGCCCCGATGGGGAGCGCCGGATGGAGCTGGAAGAATTCGTGGTGGGAGTGAAGCAGACATCGCTGCAACCGGGCGAGTTGATTGTGCGGGCGGAGATGGACCGGCCCCGAGGCCCCCAGGAGTTCCTGAAGATCGGTCCCCGCAACGCCATGGTGATCTCCATGGCCGGGCTGGCGTTGGTGGTGGACCGCGATGCCCGCGCCGTCCGCTGCGCCCTAGGAGCGGTGGCCGCCGGCATTCCCCGAGCCCGAGAGGCAGAGGCCTGGGTGGCCGAGCGCATCGACTGGGACAACGGCGCAGGGGTGGACGGCGCCGTGGCCGACGAGTTCGGCCCGCGGGTGGCCGCGGCCTGCGCCCCCATTGACGACCACCGCTCCACCGCCGCCTACCGACGCCATGCAGTGGCCGTACTCGCCACCCGAGCGCTGAAGCGAGCATTCCCACAAGGAGGCGCCGACGATGCCTGACCCCTATTGGCTGCGAGTGAACGGCGCCGATCATGAGGTGGCCGACGCCGATTTAGCCGAGAGCCTGCTGTTCGTGCTCCGGGAGCGCCTCGGGCTCACCGGCACCAAGAACGCCTGCACCGAGGGGGAGTGCAGCTCGTGCGCAGTGCTGGTGGACGGGGTGCTCACCTGCTCGTGTCTGGTGCTCGCGGCGGGCGCCGTGGGCGCCGAGATCACCACCGTGGAAGGTCTGGGCGACAGCCGCGATGGCCTGTCGGTGGTCCAAGAGGCTTTCGTGGACGAGGGCGCGGTGCAGTGCGGCTTCTGCACGCCAGGGCTGATCGTGGCCGTTCACGACCTGCTGGAAACCGACCCCGACCCCAGCGACGGCGATATCCGCGAAGCCCTTTCGGGCAACCTGTGCCGCTGCACCGGCTACGGGCGGATACTGGCCGCCGTCCACTCGGCGGCCGCGACGAAGCGAAGCCAGCCATGACCCCCGAACCGTTCAGATCCTCGGGAGCAGCCGACTCCGCGGCCGAGGGCGGCACCGACACCCGCATCGACATCGGTGCCAGGGGGGTGGGCGCCGACATCGGGCGCCCCGACGGCGTGCCCAAGGTGCAGGGCCGGTTCGCCTTCTCCTCTGACCTGTGGGCCGATGATTTCCTGTGGGGCCACACCCTTCGCTCGCCCCACGCCTCAGCCAATATCCGCAGCATCGACATCGGCCCGGCGCTGGCCACGGCCGGGGTTCACGCCGTGCTGTTGGCCGACGACGTGCCCGGTCGGTCAACGTACGGGCTTGAGCATGCCGACCAGCCAGTGCTGGCCGACGGGCAGGTTCGCTATGCGGGCGAGCCGGTGGCGGTGGTGGCCGCCGATCACCCCGACATCGCCCGACGGGCCGCCGAGGCCATAGTGGTGGACTACGAGGTGACCGAGCCGCTGACCGACCCCGAAGCCGCGCCCACGGCGACGCCCATCCACCCCGGCGGCAATGTCTTCCGGGAGATAAACATCCGCCACGGCGACCTAGACGCAGTCGGCGAGGTGGTGGTGGAGGGCACCTACGAGGTGGGTATGCAGGATCAGGCCTTCATGGGCCCCGAGTCGGGCTTGGCCCTGCCCGACGACGACGGTGGGGTGGAGCTGTTCATCTCCACCCAATGGCTGCACGTCGACCGGGAGCAGATCGCAGCGTGCTTGGGGATCGACGAGGAGCGGGTGCGCCTCACCCTGGCCGGGGTGGGCGGGGCGTTCGGCGCCCGCGAGGACCTGTCGTTGCAGATCCACCTGTGCCTTTTGGCCCTGCACACCGGCAAGCCGGTGAAGATGGTCTACAGCCGCGACGAGTCGTTCTTCGGCCATGTGCACCGCCACCCGGCCAGGATGTGGTACCGCCACCACGCTGACCGCGACGGGCGACTGGTGAAGGTGGAGGCCCGGATCGTGCTCGACGGCGGGGCGTATGCCTCCACTTCGTCGGCGGTCATCGGCAACGCCTCCTGCTTCGCCGTCGGCCCCTACAAGGTGCCCTCCGCCCACATCGTCGGGCTGGCGGCCCGCACCAACAACCCGCCGTGCGGGGCCATGCGGGGCTTCGGCGCGGTGCAGACCTGCTTCGGTCACGAATCGCAGATGGACAAGCTGGCCGCCGCCCTCCACATGGACCCGGTGGAGTTGCGGCTGATCAACGCGTTGGACTCCGGCGACCGGCTGATCACCGGACAAACCATCACCGGCGCCTTCCCGGTGGCCGAGGTGATCCGTCAGTGCGCCGGGGCCCCGGAACCCGACATCGCCCCCAGAGACGACC
>JAPOSH010000052.1:0-697 GCA_026709815.1 bacterium
CCTTCTGCGGGCTTCAGCGTGGTTTCAGCCAGCAGGCGCCGAACCTCGGGTCGCATGTAGGAGTAGATCGATGCTTGGCCAAGAAGCTCGGCTAGTTCATCGGGCGAATCGAAATGCCCCTGCCGACGGCGGGCCCGCTTCGCTTGAAGCCTGCACGCCTCGTCTAGGCTCCTCTCGCCGGTGCCGATGCTCTCAAGGGCGGGGTCGAACAGCATCAGGGCTGCGAAGTCAGACCTCTTAAGCTGGTGGGCCAATCCGATGATGGTGGAAATTGAGTGGAACACCCCATAGCACGGCTTGTCCCCCCAACAGGATGAGATCGATTCGATAACGGCCTGGTTGTCTTCGACCAGGGTTGGGATGTTGAAGCTTTCAGTGGGGACAGCGGGGTTCCAGCCGTGACTCCGCAGATCGAAAATGCATACGTCGAAGCGGTCGGCCAAAAGCGACCAGTACGGATAGTAGAGGTCGGCAGCCAGTCCACATCCGTGGCTCAACACCAGCCGCGGCCCGTCGGGGTTGCCGTGCCGGCGCACGGCGATGGTGGCACCATCGGCTACGTTCACATCCACCACCGCTGTCGGCTCCGGCACTACCAACCTGTCTACCAACGAACTACCCATGAGAGCAGTGTACCCCCCCCCCCCCGTCACCCTCTTGCCCCTCTTTTTCTAAGTTGGCTCGGTCCGCGGCATGG
>JAPOSH010000052.1:707-13321 GCA_026709815.1 bacterium
AGTTCCCATACCACCACCCGTTGGGCTCCGGCCCAAACCACCCGTTTAACCACCCACACCCCCCCCCCCCCCATTTCCCCCCCCCCCCCCCCCGTCACCCTCTTGCCCCTCTTTTTCTAAGTTGGCTCGGACCGCGGCATGGTGGTGGGCGCACCTTGAAGGTCACCTACCATGATCGGACCGCACCGATGACGAGGAGTTCCAATGGCTGAGGCCAGTGAAAAAGAAGTTGTGTTGTTCCCCGGGGGAGGGATCGACATGAACACCATGCGGGAGACACCCCTTCTCCAAACCAGCGACTTGAGGCGAGTGAGCGACCACTTGGGCATCGACTTCGTCTCCAAACTCGCGAACGGCGAGGTGGGATCAGCACCCGGCCCGTATCAGACCAGCGTGGCCGCCCTCACTTACGCCTGCACCCGCCAGCGCTACCAAAGCACCCGGCCCCTAGCGGTGATCGGCCAGTCGAGCGGGGTTTGGGCCGCCGCCGCAATCATGGGCGCCATCCCGATCGAAAAGGCCTGCGAACTGCTGATGATCCGCGGCGACCTCATCGCCGAGGCCAGCGCCCGCCACGGCGAGGGGCGGATGCTGTCGGTGGTGGGCCCGGCCCCAGAAGAGACCGCCGCGGTGGTGGAGGGCATCGACGGTTGCTGGGTTTCAGGGGTGATGACCCGCAGCTCGGTGACGCTGGGATGCCGCTTGGATGCTCGGGAGAACGCAGAGAAAATCTTGTCGTCCGAGATCGGGGCCAATGTCATTCGGCTTCGCATAGATTTTGCCAGCCACTGCCCTCTGATGGCCGGGGTGGCCGATGAGATGAAAAAGGCCATGGTCGACCTTCAGATCAACGACAGTGCCGACGCGGCCGCTGTACAGTTCTACGACTGCTTCGTCGGCGACCCCGGTCCGGTGAGCCTCGATGACCTCTGGAACCGGTTGGCGCTCAACATCGAGAAGCCCTTCGACTTGATGGCCACCGTGCAATCCTTCGACGAGGATGCCCTGTTCGTGGAGTCGCTGCCCAACGCGGGCATCTTCAACATGGTCCGCTACTCCGGGATCTCGCGCAAGCGAATCATCAAGGCCGAATGAGGCGCCTCCCAGCCCCACCGGCACCAGAGGTTGCGGCAGTGGGTCACCTACCGGTGAATTTCGCCTTGCCCGGGCCTTTCTCGAAATAGCTCGCCACACCGATCTGAGCGTCTTCGGTGGCGAAACATGAGGCGAATGCTTCAATCTCCACTTCCAGCGCATCGTCCAATGGCAGGGAGTAGCCCTCCAAAATTGCCCTCTTGACGATGGACGTTGCGGCAGGCCCCTCGGCATAAGAGGCCGCTAGCTTCAGCGCCTCTTCGTACACATCGTCGTCGGGGAATACCGTCGAGGCCAGCCCTATAGACAGCGCCTCCTCAGGCCACACATTGCGGCCGCTGTAGATCAACTCTTTGGCCTTTGTGATGCCCACCAGACGGCTCAGCCTCTGGGTTCCACCTGCACCGGGAATGCTACCCAGTTTGATCTCCGGAAAGCCCATCACCGCTCCCTGGCCGACCAGCCGGAACTCTGTGGCCATAGCCAGCTCACACCCGCCGCCCAAAGCGTAACCATTCACGGCGCTAACGGTGATCTGGGGCAGCAACTCCAAAGCCCTGAACACCCTGTTGAACTCCCTCGACTGACCGCGGGCCTCGTCTACGTCCAATCCGTTGAGCAGGTCTATTTCAGCGCCCAAGGAGAACACCCTCGGACCGCCCCAGACGACTATGGCCCGAATGTCGGTTCGCCCCGACAGCTCCTCCACCGCCTGATGCAGGTCTGCCATCAGGTTCGCGCCTAGATGGTTTCTCTTCGGGCTGTCCAACCGCAGCGTCGCCACACCCTTGGCTGCACCGGTTTCGATCCTGACCAGCTCACCCATAAGTGCTCTCCTTTCCCAAAAGCACGACAATGCTAAGCGGTCAGACCGCCGTCAACTCGCAGTACTTGTCCTGTTATGGCGCTGGCGCCGGGGCCGCACAAAAAGCGGACTGCCTCGGCAACCTCACCCGGAGTGCCCGCACGGCGCAGCGCAGTGCGGGTCCGCAATTGCTTGCGATCCGCTTCGTCAGAAAGGGCATCGCCACCGCCTTCTATGTGTCCCGGCGCCACCGCGTTAACCAGCACATCATGGGGCGCAAACTCGACAGCCAATGACCGCACCAAACCCTCCAGTGCTGCTGAGGACGCGCAGAAGGCCGCATACCCGGGGTAGCCCACCACCGATGCCACCGAACCCACAAACACCACCCGCCCATAGCTCTGTTCGCACAGCTCGGGAAGGAACTCCTGTGCCAGCCAGAATGCCTCAGAGAGGTTTGCGTCAACGGTGTTCTGCCACTCTTGCGGGGTCAAGTCCTGTGAGGGGCACGGCTCTGCAAAAGGGGTGACGGCGATAATGCACAGCGGTAAACCGAATCGTGCGGTGCTCTTCTCCTTAAAAGTGTTCAAAGAACTCGGGTCCAACCCATCAAGCTCGTAATCCGCCACCTTGCAGCCAGAACCAGTCAGTTCTGCTATCAGATCGCGGTGGGAAGAATCACCAGGAGGGTATCCGAATGACACCGGGTGTCCTGCGGTGGCCAGCGAGCGCACAATTGCAGCACCGATACCGCTCGATCCCCAAGCGACAACTACCGGTACTTGTGCAGCCGGCCGGGTTCTCATGCCGACACCGGCTCTTGGTGTACGGCTGCCGACTCCCCGCAGTCCACATTGAGAATCGTGCCGGTCACATAGGAGCTGTGCGGCCCGACAAGCCAGGCGACAGCTGCAGCCACCTCTTCTAGATCAGCCATCCGACCCAGCGGGCTGCGATCAACCAGAGCCTGCCTCGTCTGGGCGATCATCTCGGCCATTGGCGATACGACCATCCCCGGGGCCACGACGTTAATGCGGACATTTCGGCGGCCCACCTCGCGTGCCAGCGAATAGAGGGAAGCGTTCATAGCCCCCTTGGTAGCGGCGTAGGCCACCTGTCCCGGGTCGCCTCGTTCTCCACGCAGTGAACTAACCCAGACAATCGAACCCCTCCTTTGAGACAGCATTGAGGGCACGAGAGCCTTTGTGATAGCCAAAGGCCCCAGAAAGTTAACCGCGAGCATCTGCTCAACCGACTCAATCGTCAATTCAGCCAGCAGCGCCACCTGGTGAATTCCTGAGGCGATCACCAGACCATCGCAATCCCAACCCTCCTCATGGAGCCTGCTTTCGATTACCTCCCCAACATTGGGAGAGGTTATGTCGGCTCGAAGGCTGGCAATGCCAGCAGCTGACAAATCCTCTGGCAATTCGCTTCTTCCGACGCCAAGCACATTCCAGTCCGGGGCAAGCGCCCGGCAAACTCCCGCCCCAATTGCACCTGTCGCCCCGACTACAACGCAGGACGGTCTGGGCTCGTCGGACGTCATGACCCCGCAGGTTCGTGTACGGGCAGCTCAACGGCCAAAGCCGAACCGGGCCCCAAGGCTGAGTGGGCGCTTTGCATCTCCAAGAGCAGTTCGGGCTGAGGACGAGACGACAACTCAAAGGCATCGCCAGCCTCAAGACTCTCTCCCGCGATAATGCGCACCCCAACGGCACCTACCTTTTCAGGCACTAGCTCACGGCGACTACTAGCGAGAGTGGCCACTGCAAACCCGACGTCTATCGCACCGATGGACAAGTCTCGTACCGCTGCAGCCACCGCGCTATGATCTGAATGGGAGTGGTTGATGTACTGGACGTGCCGCCAGCAATCGATGCCTTCCTTGACCGCGAGGTAGAGCCCGATATTAGTGAGCCATTCAAGTGCAACCAAGGGGTTAAGGTCCTGAGAGAAATTCGTAAGCGCGGCTACCCTGTCCTGCTTGTCGGCGAGATACTCGTTAAGCTCCGCGTCGAGTCTCATGGTGTCTTTCGCACCGGCGAAGTAGAGTCCGCAGCGGTACCCTTCCATCTCGCCTTCAGCGCCTAGCAGCTCTTTGAAGCACGCCAGGGTCAAGAACTCAAAGTCGCCGATGCAGCGACGGTCGTGGCGGAATGGCACCAGCTCACGGTGGTTCAACTCATATGGCGTGCCGAAACCGATCTTTGCTGAAACGTCAACAAGAGCTCTCATAGCTGCCTCAGAAACACGGAAGCATTTGAGCCAGCCAAACCGAACGAGTTCGAGAGCACTCCACTGCATGGGACATGGCGGGCGCTTCCACGGATGTAGTCGCCGAGCTTGCAGCGGGGATCAACCTCTTTCAAGTTCGCAGTGGGAGGCAAGGTGTCGGTGCGAATAGCCATCACTGAAAACGCAGCCTCTATAGCACCCGCTGCGCCGAGGAGATGCCCGGTAACCCCCTTCGTGGAGCTGACGGGAGGTGCGGCGTCTCCGAAAACCCGCCGAACCCCCTCGCTCTCCGACAAATCGTTGTCCGGGGTAGATGTTCCGTGCATATTGATGTAGTCCACATCAGCTGTGCTAGCACCGGCGCTATCAAGTGCACGCTGCATGGCAAGCGCCTGTATCTCACCTCCTACCGACCCTGCGGTTATGTGGGCGGTGGAGACCGCCGTTCCATAACCGGCCAGCTCCGCGAGGGGCGTCACTCCCCGGGCCTCAGCACTCTGCTCCGACTCGATCACTAGCATGGCTGCCCCCTCGCCACCCACGAATCCTGCTCGGGTTACATCGAAGGGCCTTGATGCGGTCTCAGGCGTGTCGTTGAGCGTGGTCAGCGCTCCCAGCCGAGAGTACATGGTAACCATGGCCTCCTTGATGGCGGTCTCGACGCCACCTGCGATCACGATGTCGGCAAGGCCCGCCCGCACCATCTCACCCGCTTCCAACAGAGCCACCAAGCCCGCCGAACAAGCTGTTCCCACCCCAGAGTAGCGGTCACCGAAATCGCCGCCGATAAGTTGATGCGCACTCTCGACCGGCTGCATGAAGTAAGGGGATAGATCGCAGCCGTCAATTTTCTCGCCGCGACTGGCCGCGGCGAATTCATCCGTTTTCCAGGCGAACCCATGGCTGGCCACAACCACCCTGACCCGCTGATTGCTGATGAGGGCCTTGCGATCTAAGCCAGCATGTTCCAAGGCCTCGGCTTCGGCAAACTGGTAGAAGTCCAGCAGCCGCAACGCAGATGATTCGTAGCCATTGCCATCTCGGGCCGGTACTTGGGCAGCTACCTGACAGTCCCCGTCTCCAACTTCCACCATCTCCAGCCTGCCGGTACTCGAACGCCCTTGGACCGCAGCCTCCCAGCAGTCGTCAACGCCCCAACCTGCTGAGCATACAGCACCGATGCCGGTAACGACCGCCTTAGGCATTCTCGGCCAAAGCTCTTTGCAACATGGCGGTTAGGTCGCCAACCTTTAACATTACGAAGACGTTCTCTACCTTGTCGCCTGCTTCAATCCGCCCATCATCCACTTCGGGCATGAAATCGTTCAGGCAGGCCAAACCCTCTGTGGTCACCCCTCCATTTTCATCAAGCCAGCGGATCCCTGATTCCTCAAAGTGACGTTGAACACCGGCCAAGGCTAGTTCCACACCGAACTCTTTGCGAACCCGGTAGTTGATGTCCAAGATGTCAAGCGAATCAGCTTCAAGATCATCGGTCAGACGAGCCTCATCGCTCACCTCGTTCTGCTCGATGTCAAGCGAATCCGCCACTATCTCATGGATCTTCGCTGATGTTTCTCCCATAATTTATTCCTTCAGGGTTCTCTGCAACCGACTAGCCCAGCTAGAACAACGTACATTCTATCATATGGCAAATTTCCCGCCAATTCGGCGATGCTATTAGGCGGAGAGCGCAGCCGTTGCTTCCCAGGTGCGCTCGATTTCGTCTTCGGTACCGGCGGGAACCACCACAACTTTCGTAGCGCCTGCCGCGAAGAACACGGCCAGCTTCTCCGACACCTGGTCCTCGTTGCCGATCACGCAGATATCCCCAGCGCTGGAGAGGCCCTCACGGTCCAGCATGTCCCTGCACGCGGGGGCCTGTTCCCACTTAGCCAACAATTCATTGGCCAGCGCCTTGGCCCCCTCGATGTCGTCGGTCACGCACACCGGCAGCGATACGATCACCTCTGGAGCACTGCGCCCCGCGGCCTCCGCCGCCTTGTTGATGGTCGGCACAGTGAAGTCTCGGATCGTCTTCGGCCCCGTCATCCAAGTCATGGCGCCAGCGGCCACCCTGCCCGCCAACTCCACCATACGGGGGCCGAGCGCGGCCATGATCACCTGGCAGGCGGGTCCCTCGATGTCCAACTCGCCCCTCATGAATACTCGCTTGCCCCTCATATAGGCCTCCCGCTCGTCCAGCAGGAGCAGCAATATCTCCAGGTACTCGGCCATGTACTCTACCGGGCGGTCAAAGCTCTGACCCCACACCCGCTCTACGATAAACCGGTCGGAAGCGCCAACGCCGAGGGTCAGGTTTCCGTTGAGCGCCTTGTTGACCGTCAGAGCCTGCTGAGCCAACGCTACCGGATGGCGGGTGTACACCGGCACGACGGCCACTCCCATGGGCACGTCAACCCCTGATCCGACCGCAGCCAGAATCGTCAGAGCGTCCATGCTGTTGGTTTGGGGGAGCCAATAGCCGCTGAAGCCCTCACTGTGTGCGCGCTGGACATGCGCTCGGATGGTGTCCAAAGATTCTGGGCAACCTCCGTTCCTGTACAGGTCCATGCCACACATCGCAATGTCCACCGATCACTCCTTAGTTCAACGTCCCATTGATTGGATGGCCGACGGCCGATGAGCGGGACGCCGACGTCCCCTGGCTCAGAGTCGTCGCTTCCGCGACTAACTCCATTAGCGTCCGCCTACCGTCCAGTCCAGTGAGGCTCGTCCAGCATGCTGTCGCGAGGCAGAGGCTCAACCGACTCAACCATGGAAGCGGTGCCATCCATGAGAGTCGCCCAGTAGTCGTAGGCAAGGTCGCCAACCTTTTGGCCTAGGGGCACAGCCACCTCGACTGCGGGCCAGAAATGCACACCACCCCAAACCCTGCTCTTGGCGCACAGATCTTCATACTCGCTCCACGTTTCAAAATTCAACTCAATGTCGGTCGCAGGGGTTACACCGGGTTCGATGGGGTTGGAGCCTGCAGGCCGGACACCGGTATACCCGCCTGTCTCATCTTCCACGCCCGCATAGCGGCGCAGCGCCTGTGCATACGCCCCACAGAAAGAAGTTGTGGCCGACGGATACTCGGGGTGATCGGCGGTGTTGGCAAATGATCTCCACTGGTTGGCGGGCATTTCCACTGTGCCCTTACCAGGTCCACCCCAGCCCGATATCGTCTCATCGCCGAAGAGATGACCGATGGCGGTGACCGGACGCACTGCGTCGAAGCGCTGCTTCTCCTGCCAGACCACGACGCCCACATCGTGAGATGCCATCTCGACCAAGAAGTTGCCTTGGATGAACGCAACGATGTCGTCAAGGTTGTCGATCTTGATCTGGGGAAGGAACTGCGCCCCCCTCAGCTTGTTGTCGAAGAAATGGACAATCGTCTTCTTGTAGTCATCAAGGTTGGCGACCTCGTCTATGACCTCCTGTGCCTGCGCCCGGTAGGCCTCGGCGTTGGTGTGGTCGCTCTCTGTGGGAGGCTCAACCCGGTAATCCCTCGGGTTGAAGCCGGAGAAGGGCTCAACGTTGGCCCACTGGGGGGTCACGAAAACCTGTGACCGGAACACGCCACTGGTGTGGGGCACGACGAGAGGCTGCCAGCGGGACGCGTCTTTCAGCTCATAAGGCGAGTTGAACGGCGTGTACCCGGTGGTGTCCCGCAGCGGCATGCCGTTGACATCGCCAAATTGGTTGAACCCATCGTTTCGGCGGGCATCCATGGTGCATTTGGCCGCTAAGTTGCCGATCGCCGCCGCGGTGGCGTCGGTGCGGTCGCTGCTGTCGCAGGGCCAGTCCAACCCTGTGTCGTCATCGGGATCGAGCCCATAGTCGGTGAGCATTGCTCGCCACTCCTCGGCCCGGTGGGGGGCGAACTCCAGCATCAAGCGGTATACGGCGTACAAGATCGCGGTGTTGGGCAGCAGATTGTTCTCAGACTCCGAGGCGGGGCGGCGCCCGATCCGGGAGTAGATGCCCACGGCGGTGTCATGGTAGGGCGCTACTGCGTCGAATGACGCGCTGTAAGCCAGCACGCCGTAGCGGAAAACCATCGAAGCGTCGTTGAAGGCTGGGGACACTTCTTGGAACAGCCAACGACCGAGGCGGGGACCAAAGATGTCCTGCATGGCGTTGCCGGTGGCAAGATCGATTTCGCGGTTGGACTCTTCGCCGGCATCCGATCCGGGCGTCGAATCATCCGAATCGCCGCTATCGGTGCCAGACATCTCTGCCATCATCGTGCGATAGGCGTTCAGCAAGGCCTCCTGCGCCGCTATCAGCTGGTCTCGATCGGCGAGGTCGCCGGCGCTGGGCTGGTCTGGCGCCGAGCCGGGCTGGACGCGGTCAAACTCAGGACAGCCCCCGGGAACGGCAGCGACATCCACACCTAGGCGGCAGCGTTCGGCGTTCAGCGTATTCTCCTGCTCGGCCACCTGACGGTCTCGCTCAGCGATGTCGTCCGCGTTCTGAGCAGCTGAAGTGGCCCCAGCCAAAACCAGCCCAGACGCCAGCACCGACAGCGCACAGAACAACGCCAGTGCAGGCTTGCGTCGTATACCAAAGAGCTGACCCGTGAAAGCCTTCATTTGCTGCTCCTTCTGAAACCCATGCCGCGCATCCTAAATCCCAATGCCAGAGGGATGCACAATCATCACTCTTGGCGGGCATCACTCTTGGCGGGCAAGCGAGACCTGTCAGCTCCTAAGTGCGCTACTTATGATAATTATGATAAGGATCGCCGAGGGGAATTACCAGGATGCTCGTTATGTCGGGGTCATGGTCCTAGGAGCGCGAGCGGGATCACGGCGATGCCGTCCGGGCGCCGGTAGGCCTCGCGGCCCGTTGTGAGTATTGCGGCGTCAGCCAGTTCAGCGCCGATCTCGCCCCTGAGCCAGCGCAGGTGGCGCACGTCGACATCGGCGATTGCCTGGGCCAGCTTGACCTCTACCGCGACCGCTTTTCCGCCGCGCCCGGACACTATGAGGTCGATTTCGCGCTTGCCTCCCCAGGTGCGCAGGTGCCCCACGGCGGCTTCCGCATGCTGCGCGTACACCCTCAGGCTCAGTGCAGCCAGCGACTCGAACAACGCGCCGAGGAGCGTGCCCTCTCGCAGCGCGTTCGGGCTTTCCGGGCTGCCCCGCAGCAAAGTCTCGGCGTCGACCTCTAGGAGGAAAGCTGCGAGTGCCGGGTCGGCGAGATGGTGCTTGGGACCCTCAGTCAGCCGCCCAAGCCGGTTGAGCGACGGCGACCACCCCGGGAGGGGGTCGAGCACATAGAGCTGCTCGAGGATGTCGATATAGGGGCCTGTCGAGCGCCGGCTGGGTTTGTCGCCTTGGCCGCTCGTGGCTGCGTCTCGGATCTTCTCATACGACGCCGCGGTGGCAGTTGCGGCCGAGTAGGCCGCCATCCACCTGCGGAGAGCGCCGGGGTTGCGCACGGCCCGGCCCGAGTCGGGGAAATCCCGCTCTGCGATCCGGCTCACGAAACCCGCAAGCGCGGCGCGAAGCGCTCGCCCGTTGAGCGAGCGCAGGCCCGGGAATCCGCCGTTGAGGATCTCGCCGACGTAATCGTCGAGTCGCACCCGGGTGCGACCGGCCACTGTCGGCCTCTTCCCGCTCAGCATCTCCGCGAGGCTGACGGTCGGCGACGAAAAAAGCGGAGCGTCGCGGCGCTCGCACAAGCTGAGAGGCCGCATGCGCACGCTGACTATGCGCCCGGCCCCGGAGTGGGTGGGCGGCGTGGCAGGCGACGCGGATCCCGTGAGGATGAACCGGCCCGGCTGCGGGTTTTCGTCTACCGACCGCCGAACCAGGTCCCAGGTGTAGGGCATCCGCTGCCACTCGTCGACCACGACTGTCCCGGCCGCCCGCACGATACGCTCCGGGTCTGCCGCAACCACGCTGAGCGTGTGGGGATCGTCTAGCTCGAATACCTCTGTGGCGCGCTGCAAGGCCGTCGTCGTTTTGCCGATGCCACGCGGCCCTTCTAGGCACACCGCCGGCAGGCTGGCGGTCAGCTCGTCGAGCTCCCGGTCTACGACGCGAGGCCAATACCCTGACGCTAGGTTACTATTACTCACCCTTAAAGGTTACTATTTATCACGTCTCAAAGAAACAATATATCCTACCGAGACGTCTAGCGTGGTCGAGTTTGCGGCTTCAGGGGGTGCTGCCATCGAAACGGGGGGTAACGTTGACGTCGGGAAGCAGCATCTCAGAAGGCCGTCACCGATGCTCGAATCGCTGCTCGTCGTCTCGGGCATCAAGCGCCCGGGGCGAGTCGAGATCGACTCTCAGGCGGGGATGCACGCCTCGAACCGTCACCCAGCGAAACGGCGGCGCATCCGGTGGGTCTCGATGTTTGATCGCGTCGTCCAATACTTGGGAGATAGAGGCACACCGCACTCGTAATCGCTCCAAACTGCTCAGCGGATGTCGGTCGGGGTAAGGGGTCGAGGATGGCTTCGCAATCGCGGCTTGAGGGTCAGGGACCGAGGAGCGCGGCGGGGATCACCGCGATGCCGTCGCGGCGGCGGTAGGCCTCGGTTCCCGTGGTGACCACGGCGGTATCGGCGAGTTCGGGGCCGATCCTGTCGGCGAGCCATCGGAGGTGCCTGAGGTCGTCGCGGTCGACCGTGGAGGCGAGTTTGACCTCCAGCGCCACGACCCGGCCGTCCGGGCCTTGCACGATGAGATCCACTTCGTGTTCACCGCCGTGGGTTCGCAAATGAAACACCCTGGCCTCGGCGACCTGCGCGTAGACGCGCACTGACAGCGTGACCAGTGACTGGAACAGCACTCCGAGCAGGGAGTCATCGCTGATGGCTGCTGGACTGCCTCTGCTGCCGTCGAGCAGCGACTCGGCAGTCACCGACAGCAAGCGGGCCGCGAGGGCGGGGTCGCAGAGGTGATGCTGTGGGGCTGAAGCGAGGCGGCGCAGCCGGTTGCGGGTCGGGAGCCACGCCGCGACGTCGTCGATCACCCACAGCGCCTCCAGCGCGGCCCGATAGGCAAGGGCGGTCACCTTGGTGGGCTTGTCGGATTCTCCGGGGGTTGCCGCGTCGCGGATCGTCTCAAACGCAGCGCACGACGATGTCGCGGCGGCATATGCGGCCATCCAGCGCCTCAGGGCCGCCTGGCTGCGAAAAGTGCGGCCCTGCTCGGAGACATCGCGGTCAGCGATGCGGTCGATGTAGCCGTCGAGGTAAGCGCGCGCCGCGCGCTGGGATCGGCCGCGTAACGCCGGGAACCCCGAAGAGGTTATCTGCTCTGCGTAGTCGTCGAGCCTCAGCGAACACGTCCCCTGCACCTGTGGCCTAGTCCCGCCCAGAAGTTCCGCAAGGCTCACCGTCGGAGCGCACAGGCCCCGCTCCGCGAGCGCCAAAGGGCGCATGCGCAAAGAGACGATGCGCCCCGCGCCGGTGTGGGTCGGCGGCCGCTGCGGGGCCGCCGACCCAGTCAGCAAGAACCGGGGGGTGAGCGGGTCGGCGTCGACCGCTCGGCGCACGACGTCCCACGACTCCGGCAGGCGCTGCCATTCGTCTATGAGGATGGGCGGGTCTCCGAGCGCGAGCCGGTACGGATCCGCCTGAGCGATGCGCAGATGCTCGCCGTCATCGAGGCGGTAGACGGTGGCCGCCCGCCGCAGGGCGGTCTCGGTCTTGCCGACCGCCCTCGGCCCTTCTACAGCAATGGCCGGCAGCTCTGCGCACAACTGGTCAAGCTCATCGTCCACGATGCGCGGGTAGTACATCCCAACTCCTCCAGACACGGCACCCTACACCGCCGCGACGCTATAAAATATACTATTTCGACGCTCTAAACTATACCGTTACGACGATCGCGGGACGTGCTCTTCAAGTTACTGCGAACACCCAAGACATCGGCCAGCACCGAAACGACTAGCGCGGCCGAGTTTGCGGCTTCAGGGGGTGCTGCCATCGAAGCGAGGGGAAGCGACTGAAGTCTGAGTCGGTGGACACCATGGTGCAGCCGTGCTCCACCGCCACCGCGGCGTGTTGAGCATCTGCCACCAACTTGCCCGCAGCGCCAGACTCGCGGCACATCCTTTCGAAGATGTCAAGGTGATCGGGACCAGGGCCGACAACGCGCGCCGTCGGGCGCTCAGCCAGCGAGGCCACAAATGCAAGGGCCAGATCGAGCGAGGAAGGCGGTTCGAAGACTCGTGGATTGGTCACCACGCGAACGAACCCCGCCAGAACGAGCAGCGAGAGGGCAAAAGGCTCGGGGCCTGTCGCCAAGGCGGTAACCCAAGCGGCGTATTCCCCGTGCTCTGGTATGGAGTCCTCCACATGGGCATAAACCAGAACGTTGACGTCGGGAAGCAGCATCTCAGAAGGCCGTCACCGATACCCGAATCGCTTCTCGTCGTCTCGGGAATCAAGAGCCCGGGGCGAATCAAGATCGACTCCCGGACGGGGATGCACGCCTCGAACCGT